>CAYGFZ010000043.1:0-2411 GCA_964349355.1 uncultured Coriobacteriaceae bacterium
CGATAGCCTCGCCGGCGAGCTCCGTCGATCGCTCGACGCCCTCCCGGGTTAGCTTGCTATACTCGGTAGCGGCCTCCGCGGACAGCTCCTCTGACTCGACGATGAGCTCCCATCCTTGCGCCGAGGGGCCGAGGGCGGCCGATGCTTTCCGATTGACCTCGAGGATGGGGTCGGCGAACTCGAGCATCTCCAGACGAGCCGCAGCGGAGTCCCGCAGCGCCAAAGCGTAAGCGACATCCGCCGAAGGGAGATCCTCTCGCGCCTCTCCTATCAGCTCCACAGCACGCTCCAGCCCGGCCACAGCGTCTGGCACTTGCTCTCCGACTTCCTGCGCGCGTTGCCCTGTCGCTGCATCGATCTCGGCTCGAACGATCTCATCGAAGTCGAGCACGACCGTGTCCGCGCTCTCCACGAGCCTGGTTGCTTCATCGAGGCGCTCGACCGCGGCACGCTGCGCGCCAACGGTCTCGACGTAGATCCATCCCGCCACCCCGAGCGCAATAAGCGCTACCAAGATGACGATGACGATCAGGGCTCTGGGCCCCTTGCGCCGCGGCTTCTCCGGTGGCGGTGCGGGTGATGCGGTCGTCACGGCCCCGCCGGGAGGCACGTCGCCAGAGCCTCGGTCAGGCTCGACCCCGGGTGCGTTCTCGGCAGATGCGTCGGCTGGCCGAAATCTTTCGTCCACGTGTCCCACTCCTTCAGCGTGCCCGCGGTCAGACAGATGCGACCCGTCCCGGAATACGAATAGCGAACGTACTCTCTCTACCCGGTTCTCCCGATATCGTCGCACTCCCGCCGTGGGCCTCGGCTATCATCCTCACAAGATGGAGGCCGAAATCCGCCCCGTCTGCCCGCCCCCTGCATCACTTTCGCCACGATAATAGCCCTCGGGGGTCGCTCGCTCTCCTCGGACTCGACCCCGGGGTCGCCACCGGTGATCTCGACGACCGCATCACCTTCATCGAAACGAACCGCGAGCGCGATATCCGACCCGGGGGACGAGGATCGAAGCGCCGCGTCCAGCAGGTTGCCGAGGGCCTGCTGTATCCTTCGGCGATCAAGCATCATGGGGGCTATGGATGCATCGTAGTCGACCACGAACCGGTACTCAGGATGCTCCTCTTCGAAGCTGGAGACCACCTCCATGACCATGCCGGCAAGATCGGCGAGCTCGGCGTCGAGCCTGATCCCCTCCTGTCCGGGTCGAGTCGCAAGTAAAAGGTCGTCCACAAGCGCGGCCATCCGCGTACCCCGCTCCTCCAGCGCGCGGATCGTGCGTGAGCGGCGACCCTCGTCCTCGAGGATTTCGGGACGCGCAAGAAGCTGCGCGAAACCCACTATCGCGGTCAGCGGACCTCTGAGTGACTGTGCGACCACCGAGATGAGCGCTTCTCCCGGAGCAGAGATAGCATGCTCACCGGTCAGCTCGGAGACGACCGAGACGACCCCGGCCGGGTGCCCGTCGCGATCGGCGAACGGGGCGACCGTGATCCCGAGGGGGATCTGCGATCCATCATTGCGCATACCGAACGACTCGCGACGTGCCTCCTGGCCTCCCGCTGCGATTCGGCGGATATCCTGGATCGCCCTGAGGCGCATGTCTTCCGGCACATGCGGCATCCGCTCTCCGCGCACATCCCCGGCACTCCAGCCGTAGAGACGCTCGCACGCCGGGTTCCAGTGGAGCACGCGGCCGTCGAGGTCGAGCACTTTCACGGCCTCGGGGACTATCTCGAGGACACAATCGAGAAGTGCCGCGGCCTCACCGTGCATCGCCAACTCCTGGGAAAGAGTCCCGCAGTGGCGAAGCGCGTCGAGGGCGAGTCCGAGCTGCGACCCCACGAGCGCGAGAACCGGCGAGTCAGGGACCGGGGTGCCGGGGTCCCACGACATCACCATCGCGCCAAAGGTATGAGCCCGTGACGTCAAGGGCATCACGACGACCGGTCCGGCGGGTCCGAAAAGCGGCGGGACACCGGAGAGGTGCGTCACGACACCGGTATCCAGCGCTTCGGCAAGTCCCTCGATGTCGCCGGGCTTCCAGGGCGCGGGGATGCCGGCGTCCACGGGTGCCGAAGCCCGGAAGCGAACGGCGCCATCCCCCTCGAGGAGCGCACCATACACGCTCTGCGCCCCGAGAGCGTCCCGTATCCCGCTAGCCGCACGCTCTAGTGCTGCGGCCTCCGCTGCGCCGCTTTGCGGGGAGATCCTGTGTGAGAATGCGAGCAATTCAGCCATCGTGAGCCTCCGCAGACGAGTGTATCGCAACCACTCCCGCCCTGCGGAACATTCCTTGCGCTGGATATCAGAATGATTAGTGTTGGCACATCCATTGCTATCAGGATTCCCAGAGCACGGCGACCCGCCCTCTCCTCCCCCCTCAGGGGCGGATCACGCCCGCTCTGTGA
>CAYGFZ010000043.1:2511-11804 GCA_964349355.1 uncultured Coriobacteriaceae bacterium
CTCACGCTCGTTCTGCGCACAGTTCACTCTCGCTTCCGGAGAAGAACTTGCCCTCCGCGCGGCGGGCGCTGCGCTTCTAGAAGACCCCTCGTTCCCTTTCGCCGCAGACCTTCGACGCGCACTCGTCAAGATCGCTGCAGCGACCGACTCTCCCGTACCCGCCGCGGCTCGCATCGCAGACGAACGAGCATCTGAGCAGGGCATGGCGGCCGGCGCCCTCGCGTCCGCATCGACGATGCACAAGACGGTCTCCTTCGGCTACACCAATGCCGATGGCATGAGTCGGGAACACGATGTCGAGCCGTATGGGCTCTTCCTCCGGGAAGGGCGCTGGTACCTCGTCGGGCGCGACACGAAGATCGACGAGGTGCGCGTCTACGCCGTGACCCGGATGAGCGACCCGGTTGCCAACACCGCGCGGCCCAAGACCCCGGACTTCGAGATTCCTTCCGATTTCCGGGTCTCGAACTTCGTAGGGCTCCCCTTCCAGTACGGCTCCGGTGATCCGTTCGATGCCACGCTGCGCTTCTCGGCGTCGGCCGCATGGCGTGCGGAAGCGCTCTCGTCGGGAGTCGGGCACCTCGAGACCGAGAGGGACGGACGACTCCTCTGGCACATCGGGGCCAGGGACGAGACGGCCCTCATGCGGTGGGCCCTGGTTCACGGTCCGGGCATCGATGTCGTCGCGCCCGCACGTCTCTCCGACGACCTGCGCGCTTCTCTCAACCGGCTGGTGACCGCCCATGGCTAGAACGTCTGCGTCAGAGCGCGCCCGCCGGCTGCTCGTCCTCCTCGGCACGTTTCAGCGCGACACGCAGGTCTCCCTCGGCGAACTCGGACGGATGTTGGATGTCTCGGTCGCCGAGGTGACCACCGACCTAGAACTGCTCTCCATGTGCGGCGTGGCCCCGTACGGCCCTGACGACCTCGTTCCGATATTCATCGACGGCGATGCGGTTCACGTGTTCGGCGCACTGCCTGCCCTCGATCGCCGCGTCCGGCTCTCCCCGCCCGAAGCGCGCGCACTCGCGGCGGTGCTCCAGATCGCAGGCCGTCCCGACTCCGACCCGCTCGTGACGCGACTCCTTGCAGCGACCAGCGAGGCCGACCCCGCAGAGATCGAGCGCGTGCTGCACGCCGCGGCTTCCGGGGACTTCGCGACGACAGCGGTCCTGGCTGCCGGGGCCGCGAACTCCGTGTGTGTGAGGATCACCCATCGGTCCGCAGGGCGCAGCGGTGAGACCGGGCGGGTGATCGAGCCGATGGGCCTCTTCAACGAGCAGGGAACCTGGTACGTGGAGGCCTTCTGCCAGCTCGCAGGTGCGCTGCGGACCTTCCGGGTCGACCGCATCCGCTCGGCCGAACCGACAGGCGAGCACTTCGAACCCCGTGACATCGCGCTCTTAGGCACCGCGGTGCCTCGTGGCGCGCTCCCCGTCGCCCGTGTCCGATTCGAGCCCGGCACCGCCGCGCCCGAACGGGAGTGGCCTGGCATGCGGGTCGTCTCCGAGGACGAGACGGGCACACTCGTCGAGGTGCCGTTCGCCGGCACCGGCTGGATCGCGCGTCAGGTGCTCTCCTACCTCGGACGGGCGGTCGTCGTGGGTCCCGCCGAAGTGAAACACGCCGTGGCCGGACTCGCGGCGCAGGAACTCGGCCGGCTCGCATAAGGAGGCCCGTCGACTACCCGCTCCCCGCGCTGCGCCCGAACCGTTCGCCAATCCGACGGACGACCTCGGCAGTCTCGATCCGCTCGACATCGTCGACTGGTAGTGCCGCAAGGAACTGGCGCCCGTATCGTGCCGAGAGCACCCGCGGATCGGCGATGATCAGGCAGCCGCTGTCGGTCGATGAACGGATGAGCCGCCCGGCAGCCTGCTTGAGTTCGATGATCGCCTCGGGCAGGTAGTAGGTGCGCCACGCGGCGGCGCCGTAGCGTTGTTCACGCTCGACGGTGAGCGGGTTGGAGATGTGTCCGAAGGGCAGCTTGGTGACGACGACGCACCGCAGCGTGTCACCGCGCGCGTCGAACCCCTCCCAAAACGACTTGGTCGCAAAGAGCGAGGTCCGCTCGTCGGCCAGGAACTCGTCTCGCAGCCGCTTGGTGGACACACCCCTGCTCTGGACCAGCAGCGGGATGTCCTTCGCCGCGAGCCGGGGTGCGAGCGCGTTGTAGAGGCGCTCCATGTCGCGGCGGTTGGTGAACAGCGTGAGCACCGACCCGCCCATCGCCAGGTGTGTCTCCCACAGCAGCGACTCGAGTCGCGTGAGATAGTCGCTGGCTTTGGGGAGTGCGAGGTCGGTCGGGACAAAAGCGGCCATCTGACGCTCGAAGTCGTACGAGGACGGAAGCCGCACCGCACTCCAGCGATCATCGCCGAGGCGGTCGAGCCCGGTGGCGCGGGCGAAGTGATCGAACCCGTCGGCCGTTGCGATCGTCGCCGAGGTGAAGACGACCGAGCGCATTCTCGGGTAGAACTCCTCGGCCAGAACCTCCCCGACATCGAGAAGGGAGGCGGCCAGGCGATCGGTGCGCCCCCCCGGCCGGCTGTCGACCGTGAGATGGTAGACGTACTCGGAGGCCTCGCCGTCGATGATGGTCACGAGCGCGATGCGCTGGTCGGCGAGGCGGGTAAGAAGGCCCGCGAGATCGGCACGCAGCTCAGTCGCTCTGCCGCTCACGGTCTCGAGGTGCGAGATCAGATGCTTGCCGGCCTCGATTGCCGTCTCGAGTCGCCCGGCGAGCGAGCTTCCCACCCGGCTGACCGTGCCCCATGCGCCGGTCTCGCGGACGACCGCATCGATCCGCAGTTCGGTGGTGTCGTAACCGGACTCCGCCCGGTCAGGCGGTACAACGTCGTGGAGGAACTCGAAGAACGACCCTGCGAGCGTCGCCGCCTCGGTAAGAGAACGCTCCAGCTCACCGAGGGTCGTCGCCAACGCGGGCTCCCCGGCGGTCCCGAATGCGCGCATCGCCGCCCGCGCGGCCTCCATCAGCCCGCCCCGCCCGACACCCAGCCCGCCCAAGACGACCGAGAGTTCGAGGCGGGAGCACTCCATGGAGAGCTGCTTGCGCGCTTCGGACTCCACCGCGTGGGCCTCGTCGACGATCCAGTGCCGGATGGGGGGCAGGATGCCGCCGTCGGCCACGGTGTCCCGGAACAGCAGCGCGTGGTTGGTGACGACCACATGGGCCGAGGAGGCCCTGCGGCGTGCCCCGTGCAGGTAGCAGAGGTTGGGGTAGTAGCGGCACCGCTTTCGCGTGCAGTCAGCGACAGAAGCCGAGACCTCGGTCCGGACCTCGCGCCGCAGGTGCACATTTGCCGCGGAGAAGTCCCCCCAGGAGCTCTGGACGACCCACGCCAGAAGCGCCGCGGCAGCACCGGCTGCGGACGGGTCCGCATCGTCTAGAGTAGCGGCATAGCGCTCGAGTTTACGCAGGCAAGGGTAGTGATCGTAGCCCTTGAGGGAGACAAAGCGCAGGGGCTCGTCAAGCACGTGACAGAGCGCGGGGAGTTCGCCATGGACGAGCTGGTCCATCAGCGCGTTGGTCTTAGTGGCGATACCGACCCCCACGCCATTGCGCAGCGCGAAGCGTACAGCGGGCACCAGGTAGGCAAGCGACTTGCCCACACCCGTCCCCGCCTCGACGGCGACGTGGGTGTCGCTTGCGAAGGCCCCGACGACCTCGCGCGCCATCCGCGCCTGTTCTCCGCGCTGCTCGAACCCCTCATACATCCGCCCGGCTATCCCGTCGAGCGAGAACTCCTCGGCAATCTCGTCGGGCTCGGGGCAAGTGCACTCGACGTCCTCGGCGTCATCGAGCGCGGGACACCGTTCGACACTTACGCGGGTGGCGCGGTCCTCCGCGAGGTCGTGGCTGCTCGCGCGAGCTCCTGCCGCCAGGTGCGCAAGCACCCCGCGGGCGGGCCAGTCGGTCGCCGGAGAGAGCGCGACAAGCCTGCCGAGGAGGTCTGGGCCCAGATCGGACAGGCCGCAGAGCACTGCGCGCCAGACGGTAACGAGCGCGGCGACATCGTCAGCGGCCCGATGGGACGGTACGGGACCGCCGAGGGCCTCGGACAGGTCGCGGAGTCGGTGACTCGACAGGCGCGGGAACGCGATGAGCGAGAGCTGAAGCGTGTCGACCCACTTGCCGCGGAAGCGGGTAGTGCCTGCGAGGCGCTCGAGAAAACTGCGATCGAACGGCGCATTGTGGGCGACCACGTCACGTCCGTCGACGAACTCCGCGAGTGCAGCCGCCGCGGCGCCAGGAGACGGTGAGCCGGCGACCATAACCGAGTCAATGCCGGTGAGGCGTGCGATCTCGAGCGGGATCGGCCTGCCAGGGTCGACGAGCGTCTGATAGGTGTCGAGCACCTCCGGGCCGCGCATGAGTGCCGCGGCGACCTCGATCACCGAGTCGCGATCCGGGTCGAACCCGGTGGTCTCGATGTCGAGGAGCACGACCTCCTCCTCGAATCCGAAGACCTCTTCCCGGGCGCGCCCAGCGACGGCCGCGTACGCAGCGACGACATCGGAGTCTGTTCCCGGCACGATGAACCGGCTTGACGGTGCGCTCATCACCGGACAAGACTAGCACGCCGCCCCGACATCTGACGGGGCGGCGTGCGTGAAGATCGAAGCAGTCGGGAAACGTCTACTGCGCCATCGTCCGCGACTTCAGACGAAGCGTTCCATCGTCGGCCTGAACAAAGAGCCACTCGTAGCTGACCATCATGCCCTGGGCCTCCTGGCCACCGACGACAGAGACGGAGTCTCCGCTCTCGACAGCATCGCCCACGGAGTAGTCGGTCACGCCGTAACTCTCCAGCGTCGCCTCGAACGAGGCTGCGTCTCCATAGTACTGCTGGGAGGCGACCGGCAACAGTTCGTAAGCGGCCCCGTAGTCCTTGGCGGCGCATGCCTCGTAGTACGCGGTCACGTACTCTGCAGGCGTCTGTCCTTCGGCGACGGCGGGCGCCGTAGCCAGGTCGAACTCTACGGCGGGAGCCTGCGCGCTGCCCATGTTTGCCGGCGGTGCCGCGCCGCCCATTGAACCGCCTGCGGGTTCGGTCGCGGAGCCGACGGCCGGGACCTCAGGGGCGTTCGTATTCTGCCAGACGAGGACGCCCACGATGGCGGCGAGCAGAACAGCGGCTGCCACTAGGAGGAGGGTGACCTGTTTCTGACCGAGTGCGGATTGGGACATCTTGATTCCTTCCGTTGCTTGCCTGAACAGCGCTTCTGCGCGCACCGATGATACTGCCGACCGCACAGAAAACACAATCGGCGCATCTGGGGAGTACAATCAGCGAATGGCACGCCAACGGAGTCTCTTCGACATCGTCGGGCCGGTGATGGTCGGCCCCTCCTCGAGTCACACCGCCGGGGCGGTCCGTCTCGGACTGCTCGCCCGTGCCGTCTTCGGCGGTCTGCCCTCGTCCGCACGCATCGAGCTGCACGGCTCGTTCGCGTCCACGGGCCGTGGACACGGCACGGATCTCGCCCTCATAGCCGGTCTCCTCGGCATCTCGCCAGACGACCTGGCGATCCGCGATGCGATTCGTCTGGCCGATGACGCAGGTCTGCCGGTGGATTTCGTGGCCGCAGACCTCGGAGAGGTGCACCCCAACACGGCGCGCATCGAGCTCTCCTCGGCAGACGGGCGTGTGGTGACCCTTCAGGGCTCGTCCCTCGGCGGTGGCGATGTCGTGCTCACCTCCATCGACAGTTACGACGTAGAGCTGACCGGAGAGCTGCCGCTCCTGCTCATCGCGCACCTCGACCGTCCCGGCGAGATCGCCGCGGTCAGTGCCGTGCTCGCCGAGGAGGGCGTCAACATCGCGCGCATGCAGGTCTCACGCGAGCGTCGCGGTGCAGGCGCGCTCATGGTCATCGAGACCGACGTGCCGGTCGGAGCCGGCGCGGTGAAGCGCATCTCGGCCGCACCGGGCATCACCGACGTGCGAGTCGTCCCTTCGGTCTGACCGGGGCGCGGTCCTTCGACGGGCACGCGCTCGCACACGCCGTGCACGCTCCCGCGCACGAGGTCGCCTTGAGAGCGTTACAGCGCGGACAGCGGATCTCTTCGGCGTCCATGCCACAGACCGGACAGGTGAGAGCGATCATCTAGACCACCCCGATGAGCCGGGCGAGCACTCCACCGGTGACGAACGCGAGGGTCACCGAGGCCACAAAGAGTCCCGCGACGTACGCGGCGCCCCGCTCCTTCCAGATCACCACGATACTTGCGATGCACGGCACGAAGAGCGTGATCGTCACCATCGAGACGAGGAGCTGCGCGGCAGTGAGGTTCATCGTGAAGAACCCGGCAGCCCCGAAGTCACGGCGCACGAAGCCCATCACGAACGCCGTCGCCGCCTCCGTGGGAAGTCCGAGCCACCCGACGGTGATCGGAGCCACGAGCACCTGAATACCTTCAAGAGCGCCGATAATCTCCAGTGTCGATATCAGCGCGGCACCGATCAGGAAGAAGAGTGTGACCTCCTTCATGAAGTGGTAGACCTTCATGAAGCTCTTGCGGAGCACGTTGTCCAGGCGCGGCACCCGCAGGCTCGGCAGGTCGATCAACAGGTCGGTCGACACGCCAGGCGCAAGGCGATGGAGAACGGTTCCCACGCCGACGAAGATCACGAACAGGGCGGCGAAGTAACCCGCAGCGTATGCCGGACCCACACCGGCCATGAGGGCGGCGATGACCGCGATCTGGGCCGAACAGGGCACGGCGATCGCCATGAGCGCCGTAGCGATGAACCGCTCGCGCTTGCTCCCGAGGATGCGCGTCGTGAGTGTGCCCATCGTCACGCAGCCCAGGCCGAGAATGAGCGGGATGACCGCACGTCCGTTGAGCCCGATACCCGTGAGCGCGCGATCAGCCAGCGCGGCGATCCTCGGCAGGTATCCCGAGTCCTCAAGGAGAGCTAAAAGGATGTAGAAGCCCGTCACGAGCGGCAGTATCACGCCGAAGAGGTAGGTCGGCGTCATCGTGAGCACGCCGAACTCGCCCGCCAGGATCGTGTAGGGAACGGAGCTCTCGGCGAACACCAGGCCGACCACGCTGCGCACGACCGGTTCGACGCGTTCGATCATGAGATCCTCTTCGAGCAGCCCGACCACGCCGCCCGCGATCCACTCGCCGAGCACCTTGTACATGCCGAAGAGCAGTAGCGCGAGCAACGGCAGTCCCGTTGCCGGGTGCATCATGACCGAGGAGAGCTTCGCGGATAGCCCTGCTCCCTCGGTGGTGTGCGTCACGACGTGCCCGACCATGTCGTTCACTCGTTCACGGCGTCGGAGATAGATCGTGTCGCGCTGGTCGCCGGGTTCGGTGCCGTGGCACTGTGCGACGGTCTCGTCGCCCTCGAGGAGCAGGAGTGCCTCGGCGCGCGAACCGACGCGCGACGCGGCCAAGACGAGATCCTCTTCGAGCTTCGGATCGGCGTGCCCCGCGCGGGCTTCCGAAAGCGCCCGGGACTTGAGCTCGGAGATCCCCTCGCCGCGCACCGCAACCGTCTCGATCACCGGCACGCCGAGGAGGTCCTCGAGCAGGTCGCGGTCGACGGACACGCCGCTGTTGCGGGCCTCGTCGGTCATGTTGAGCGACACGATCATCCGCTTGCCCATGTCGAGAAGGTGGAGCGTGAGGAAGAGGTCGCGCTCGAGGTGAACGGCGTCGACCACGTTGATGACCACGTCGGCCTCGAGAATGACGTCCCGGGCGACCCGCTCTTCATCGTTGAAGGAGGAGACGCCGTAGACCCCCGGCGTGTCCACGAGGTCCGCTTCGCCGAACGTCCCGCGGAGTATCTCGACGGTCGTGCCCGGGAAGTTGCTGACCTCGGCGTAGGTTCCCGTGAGCCCGTTGAAGACGACAGACTTGCCGACGTTCGGGTTGCCTACGAGGACGACCATGGCGGCCCCCTCACGACTGGGTGCTATCGCTGGCGCATGACAGTGAGTCCTATCGGGCATCGGTGCCCTCCTCCGAGTGCGAGACGACACTGATGCGGCGGGCGAGCCCTCGGCCGATAGCGATCTCCTGGCGGCCCGACTTGACGACGATGGGGCCTGCGGGGATACGGGTCACGCACGAGAGCATCGCGCCCTCGGCCATGCCGAAGCGCAGCGCGGCGACCCGTGCCATCTCGTCATCGATGTGCTCTACGCAGAAACAGTCGCCGCGACGAACGCGGTCAAGGGATATCGCGCCTGCGGATGCGGATGCGGATGCGGCCATGTGATCCTCCTGCAGTTCGACGTCGTGTGTTTGCATGTGCTAAGGGCTGTGCAGTTGCAATACTACGCCCGCATGATAGCAGGGTCAAGTACCTCTGTGCCGCGAAAGACGGCCTGGCGCGCGCCGCCGGCCGCTTCGCGGTACAATCCGCTCGTCTGAAAGGAGCGCCTCGTGGCCTACACCTCCTTCGCCGATCTGCTCTCCGGCGCCGTAGCGCACGGCTCGATCTCCGCGGCGGCCCTCCGGCTCGAAGCCGTCGAGACCGGACGTACCGCCGAGGAGATCCGAATCCGGATGCACGACACGCTCGCCGCGATGCGCGAGTCCGTTGCGGTGGGCCGCTCGGGCGAAGCGCGCTCTCGCTCCGGGCTCACGGGCGGCGATGCCGCGCGTCTGGCCGCGCACAGCGACGGCCTCGTCGGCGAGCCCTTCGCCGCCGCGCTCGCATCGGCGCTCGCTGTCAGTGAGGTGAACGCCGCGATGGGCCGCATCGTCGCAGCGCCTACCGGGGGAGCTTCAGGGGTCGTGCCGGGCGTGCTGCTCACCGTTGCAGAGCGGATTGGCGCCGACGACGAGCAGGTGGTCGATGCTCTCTTGGCTGCAGGCGCCATCGGCGGCATCATCGCCGCGCGCGCGTCTCTCTCCGGCGCTGCAGGTGGTTGTCAGGCGGAGATCGGCTCGGCTGCAGCGATGGCGGCCGGAGCGGCGGTCGAGTTGCTCGGAGGGACGCCGGGGCAGAGCGGTCACGCGGCCTCACTCGCGCTGCAGGGGCTCCTCGGCCTGGTGTGCGACCCGGTCGGGGGACTCGTCGAGGTTCCGTGCGTCGTACGAAACGCGACCGGGGCGGCCGTCGCCCTCGCAGGGATGGAGATGGCGCTCGCTGGAGTGGAGTTCCCGATACCCTTCGACGAGGTAGTCAAGGCCGCCGCTCACGTGGGGCGCAGTCTTCCTCCGTCACTCAAGGAGACGGCCCGTGGAGGACTCGCCGCGACCCCCACCGGCACCGCCCTTGGCGTCACGGCGCGAAAGGGCG
>CAYGFZ010000043.1:11904-16258 GCA_964349355.1 uncultured Coriobacteriaceae bacterium
GGACTCGCCGCGACCCCCACCGGCACCGCCCTTGGCGTCACGGCGCGAAAGGGCGGCTGACGATGGGCTCCCCGGACGGCGTTCCAATGAACCCCGGTCCTCGCGACCCCGGGCACGCGCTCTCTCCGGAAGATACCCTGCGCGCGCTCGAGAGCGCGCAACTCCGCGCCGAAGGGGTGGTCGTCGAGACAGGCAGGGCGACCGAACTTGGCCGCATCACAACCCTATACGTACCGTTCCTCAGCCCGGTATTCAGGACAGCGCTGCTCTCACCGATGGAACTAGGTGTGGCGGTCGCAGCATCGTCTGTCGTTTTCTGGGTGTTCGAGGCCGATAAGCTGGTGCGCCGACTGCATGTCACCACGCCCGCACCGGGGGAGGAGGTGTGATGCCAGCTCCGGACAGTAGGGTAGGCCGGACGCCGTGGTTCGTCCCGGCCACGCTGCGCGCACGCCTTGCGCTGGCGTTCCTGGTCACCAATCTTGTCGTCGTCGGCATCGCAGTGCTGATGTTCTTTCTGGTCTCGCAGGCCACGCCGACACCGGGCGACCCCGGTCCTGATGCCTTGCTCTTTGTGATCGTCGTCTCCCTGGGGATCGCGACGGTAGCAGGACTCTCGGTGGGGCTTATCATGACGAGCCTCATCCGCAGACCACTCGAGTCACTGGCATCGACGCTCGGAAAGTACGGCCATGGGGCCCTGGAGGGCCACTCTCCCGGAACGCTTCCGGTCGAACGATACCTGCCCGAGGAGTTCCGCTCCCTCGTCGATGTCTTCGAAAGCGTGCTCGACCATCTTGCTCGGCGTCAGTCCGAACTCCTCTCCGCCGAGCAAGCCGCCGAGGCGTCGGCACGAAATCTAGCGTTCGCCGTAGTCGATTCGAGCGAGGCGAAGTTGCTCGTGCAGGGGGGCGCTATCGTCATCGCCAACCCCGCCGCGTCTCTCCTGCTCGGTGTGCCCGTGGCCGAACTCGTGGGCTTGCCTGGAGCGACGCTTTTCGACCGGCTTCGAATCACTGCTGGTTCGGCCGAGGAGCTGACCTCCGCACAGCTTATCGAGGCTGCGCTCGAAGGCCCCGTGCAAATCTGCATCGACCGCGCCGACGGCTCACGTCGCTGGGCCGAGGCCCGGGCCGTCGCACACGAGGACGGCGAGCGTACACTCCTCATCACCGCGCGGGACATCACAGAGCAGCGTCGCGTCCAGGACCTCCGCGCCGAGGTGATCTCTCTCATCTCGCACGACCTGCGCGCTCCGTTGACCGTCATCGCCGGCTACCTCGATCTGCTCGAGCGGCCTCTCGATGACGAGCGGCGCTCGGCGGCGGCGGCCTCAGCTCGCCGCTCAGCCGCGCGCATGAGCGAGTTGATCGAGGACATCCTGGGTGCGACACGGGCAGAGGAACTCTTCGCCCCATCATCCTTCACGCCGGTCAGACTCGCGTCTCTCGCCGAGGACACTGTGAGTTCGCTGGAGCACACCGCTGCGCACCGGATGAGTGTGCGCTCTCTCTCGCCGGGAGTCGTCCTCGGTGAGGAGCGTCGCCTGCGGCAGGCACTCGTCAATCTCGTCTCCAACGCCATCCGGTACACGCCCGCGACAGGCGAGATCGTCGTGACGGTCGAACGCGTCGACGGGTACGTGAGACTTTCCGTCGACGACGACGGACCCGGGATCCCGGTCGCCGATCGCGAGCTTGTTTTCGAGCGCTTCACCCGGCTGGGAGCCGACACGGACACCTCGCCCGGGGGTTTCGGGCTCGGCCTCTACATAGTGAAAGTCATCGCCGAAAGCCACGGGGGACGGGTGCGTATCGAGGATGCCGGCGGGAACTCGGGCGCCCGATTCGTGATCACGCTGCCCGCCGCTCCGGAACCCGAATGAATCGTCGCGAACCCGCTCGCGTTCCTGTAGCGTTTCAGCGCCCCTCGAGTGCGAGGTCTACCAGTCTGTCGCACAGTTCCGGGAACTCTATCCCCGCCGCCCGGGCCGCGTCCGGAAGCAGACTTGTACGTGTCATTCCGGGGATGGTGTTGACCTCGAGCAGATAGACCGTACCGTCCTCGGCGACGATCAAGTCTGCTCTAGACATCCCCCGACAGCCAAGAGTGCGGTGTGCTTCGAGCGAGAGTCGCTCACACTCCGCGCGCGCCTTCTCGCTCACCCTCGCCGGAATGATGTGCCTGCTCATGCCGGGAACGTACTTCGACTCGTAGTCGTAGAACTCATGTTCGGGCACGATCTCGAGGACGGGAAGCGCGAGAAGCTCGGCGTTGCCGAGCACTCCTACGGTGACCTCCACCCCGGCGATGAACCGCTCGACAAGGACGCTGTCGTCTCGGCGGAACGCCGCGGCGATCGCGGCGGGCAGCTCAGAGGGGTCGTGCGCGATCGTGACCCCTATCGCGGATCCTTCGTTGGCTGGTTTGACGACCGTCTTGGTTCCCAGTACCGCAGTGATCGCATCCTGGTCGACGGGATCGCCCGCACGCAGGTGCACGTAGGCGGGGGTGGCGATTCCAGCATGCCCGAAGAAATGCTTCGACATCACCTTGTCCATCGCCAGCGCGCTCGCGAGCACGCCGGAACCCACGTAAGGAAGCCCGAGGAGCTCGAGGAGCCCTTGCACGGTTCCGTCCTCGCCGTACCGCCCGTGCAGGCACACGAAGACCACGTCCGGTGACGCCTCGACGAGGTCGGCCATGAACCCTTCCGCCCCACTGTCGACCTGCACCGGGTCATGTCCGGCCGCCGAGAGCGCCTCGGCGACCTGTGCCCCGGTGTTCAGCGACACCTCACGCTCGGCGGACACGCCGCCCATCAGAACCGCTACCTTAAGTGCTTTCCCGGCCACAAGCACCCCTCCGATGTCGCGAGATCAGATCAATCCGAGCCGAAGCGCATCCACCAGTATCAACGCGCCCCACCATACGATCACACCGAAGAGCGTGGCCGAGGCACCCCGGACGAGTGCGATCGTCAGCAGTCCGCCTCGGCAGCCCTTCTCGGTACGCGCGAAAGCGACGACCCAGGTAACGAGGGCAAGCAGGGGGCCACAGGCCGCGAGTACGAGCCCTGTGAGCAGGAGTGCGGGGTATCGAGGGTCATCCAGCGGCATGGGTGTCGCGTCGGCCCCGGTGAGCACCAGGCCGGTGGTCGCCGCGAGCGCGGCCCAGGCAGCCAGGTAGACAAGGAACGGCCACCCCGCGACTCCGCCCGCCGGGCGGCACGGTGTCGGCTGCGGGTCAGGCGGCTCGGGCGTCGGGGGAGCGTCTTGTGGTGGCTCATCAGCAGGCGGGGTCTCGGGCTCCTCGGCCTGCTCCATCACGGCCTCGTCGACCGCGACCTGCTCGGTATCCTCGCTCATGATCGCCTTTCACACTCCGTCGTCTGCCGAGGAGTCTACGCGAGCAGGGGCGTGAGCGTCGACAGGTTCCTCGTCGATCTCATCCGGACCGCACCCCCACGACACCGCCGCTCCCGCCATGGCGGCGGTCACGCCGATGCCAAGAGCCATATCTTCCACTGTGATGCTTTCGTGCATTTTCGCACACGGAGGTGCTCAGCGGGGTGCCCTGGCATACTATATGCGCACTGTTCGACAGCACCGTCTCCGCGGATTCGCCGCGGAGCACGTACCTAGAGGTGAAGATATGACCGACGAGAACGACAAGCAGCCCGCTCCCCTTCCGATCGCGGATCACACAGAGCCCCGGCCAGCCACGAACGAGCGTCACGCACCCCGGTCCGGCTCGGTGGTCGCTATCGCGCTCGCAGTCTCCCTGTTCGCCGGCGCGATCGCCGGTGGGTTCGGAGGGTTCGCCGGCGCCTGGGTCGCGACACGTGGCTCCACAGCGCCCGGACCCGGCGCGGAACCGGGCACTGTGACCGTGCTACCCGCTGAGACCGACGAGCCCGTGGTGGCTGCGGCCACCGCCGCAGTTCCCTCCGTCGTCAACATCGACGTCTCCGGGAATGTCGAAGCCGGTGACGCCTCCGTACCCGAGGGTCACCCCGGTGTCCCCCGGAGAGGCAACGGCTCGGGCGTGGCCTTCCGGTCGGCCGACGGCGGCACCTACGTGCTGACCAACGCTCACGTGGTCGATGGCTCTGACCGCATCATCGTGACCGGCACCGACCGCCAGCGTCACGTCGCAGAACTCGTCGGCGCCGACGCCGAGACCGACGTGGCGGTCGTACTCGTTCCCGCAGACCTGCCCCTGATCGAGATCGGCGACTCCGACACCCTCGCGGTCGGGCAATCGGCGACCGCTATCGGTTCCCCCTACGGCCTGTCGCACTCGGTGACGTCAGGGGTCGTCTCGGCGATCGGCCGCTCCCTGACCACCTCCA
>CAYGFZ010000043.1:16358-17724 GCA_964349355.1 uncultured Coriobacteriaceae bacterium
CACTCGGTGACGTCAGGGGTCGTCTCGGCGATCGGCCGCTCCCTGACCACCTCCACCGGCCAGCGGGGCGTCTATCCCCTCGTCGACGTGATTCAGACGGACGCCGCGATCAACCCGGGCAACTCCGGTGGCGCACTCGTCGACCGGATCGGTCGTCTCATCGGAGTCAACACCGCCATCTACACCGAGACGGGCGCCAGTGGCGGCATCGGGTTCGCGATCCCCGTCAATACCGTAATTCGTATCGCCGAACAACTGATCGCCGACGGTCGCGCCGAGCATCCCTTCCTCGGCATCGTCGGCCAGGATGTCACGCCTGAGTTCGCAGAGCTCCAGGGCCTGGCGGTCGACGAGGGCGCATTCGTCGTCGAGCCGATCGAGGGCACGAAGGCCGAGGAGGCGGGAATCGTCGCAGGCGATGTGGTGGTATCGCTCGACGACACCCCGATACGCTCGATGGATGATCTTCTGCTCGAGGTGCGCCGCCACGCGATCGGCGACCAGGTCACCGTGGGCCTATGGCGCGATGGGGAATTGATAGAGGTCGAGATGGCGGTCGGCATCAAGCCGGAAGGCCTCGAAGCTCCGAGCCTGGAGCTGCCCCAGATACCGCAAGAAGACCCTCTCGAGTAGTGAGGTTCCGCGCGGCGTGCAGGGTGAGCCCGAGCGGCACACTCTGCACGCCGTCCTCCTGTCTACTGCGAACTCTTGCGTCCCAGTCGCACCACGAAGAACAGTGCGGCCACGATCAGGATCGCCGCGCCGACTAAGATCCACAGTAGGTGACTGTCACCCGAAAACCCGCTGCCTTCACCGAGTGCCGCCCCTACCGCTTCCTGACGCTCGGCCTCAGACGTGTAGAGCACCGTCTGAGCCGAGGTCATCGTCGTCGTCGGCACGTCGACACCTGCCTCAGCCGCGAACTCTTCGGTGCACGAACGGTAGTAGAGGGTCGCCGTCAACGTGAGCGGGCCGGAGTCGGGCATGACGACGTCCCAGGTCTCCTCTACCGACTCCTGCGGTGGGATACGGTCGTCGCTGTGGAAACCCGCCGCATCCCATATTTCGACGGGATAGTTTCCTTCAGCGTCCTTGAAGACTGTGTGGAACTCACGGCGCCCGAGCTCGGTCTCGGCGCCCCCGGCGTCCGTCGCGGTGAACTCGACCCACATCCGCCGGAAATCGGTCAAGCCGGTAGGCAGATAGTGCCCGGCACCGACGTTGGTGATGCGCACCGTGACGGGCGACTGCTCGCCCGCTTGCACGATCTCCTCAGTGACCAACTCGATCTGCGCAGCCGCCTGGAGACGCTCCTCGGCGAGCTCAGAGTCGCCGAGCGCCACGTTTCCTCCGGCAAACGTCATGC
>CAYGFZ010000044.1:0-17577 GCA_964349355.1 uncultured Coriobacteriaceae bacterium
ACAATGAGATCGAGCTGACTCGCTTCGCTCGCAGCTCATCTCAAACACGTTCGACCGAATAGCGGAACTCGTGACAGTTCTTTTGGTGTACGCTAGCATGTACGTAAAGGCGACCGTCGGAGGTTCTCATGCTTGGTATCCGGCCCTCGACGGATGTTCTGCCAGTGACAGAGTTTCGCGCGAACACGTCAGCGATGCTTACACGCATGCACGCGACTAAGCGACCGGTTGTGCTCACCCAGCATGGTCGTAGTGCCGCAGTCGTTATGGACGTTGACGTCTACGAGCGGCTCGTCGACGAGATCGAGCTGCTGCGCGACCTCCACATTGCGGAGGGCCAGATCGCGCGAGGCGAAGGTATCCCTCATGAGCAGGTGGTAACTGAGCTGCGAGAGCGGCTCCTTGGATGAGGGTGATCTGGGCCCCACTCGCCCGCGAACAGGTAGCGGATGCTTTCAATTTCATCTTGGCGGAGCGTCCGGCTGCCGCGGTCCGGTGGTTCAATCATGTCGTCGAATCTGGGGTGCCGACGGGCTGGACTTCGCCGCTTTGGCCGCTGGCGTAGCGCTCGAGGCGAGGCTGGCGCTGGACCTCACGCGAGAGGTCCGGGAGCTGAGTGCACGTATCGCGATCATGTACGAGGAGGCCGACCCGGACGGCATCGTGCTGCCGGCTCCAGGAGTGGCTATCACACTCGCCGCCCAGATACTCCGCAGCCGACCACGCGCGACGGCGTTCCCTACGTGCTCGAATCAGAATCTGCCGGCATCCACGAAGGCCACGAGCTTCTCGACCGGCATGCGGTCGGGGAGCGCGGAACCCGGAGTCAGCACGAACGGCCGGTCGCGCATCGTCGCGACCATCGAACGCGCTTGCTCGGCCAGCCATCCACTGTCCCGGTCGAGCAGCCGCATCGAATCAAGGTTCCCGAACACCACCATGTGCTCCCCGAGGAGCTCCCGTGCCGCGGAGAGTGGCGTGCCTGCGGTGATCGACACGCCTGAGGCACCGGTGCGCTCGATGATGGGCAGGACGTGCGTCGCTGTACCGCTCATGTGGATCACCGGTTCCGCGCCGGCGTTGCGAGCGAGCGCGATGAGTGTGCGCATCGGAGCGAGCCACGTGCGCTCAAGCGTCCCGGGATCGACGAGTACGGGCAAGGGCTCGCCGATCCACAGAACGAGAGGACGGGTGGCGAGCGCTCTGCGCGCAGCGACGAGTGTCGCTTCCAACCCCGCGGCCATCGCGACCGCCGGATCCGAACCCCGCGAGAAGAGCAGCAGCGCTTCTTCAAGCCCGGTCTGCTCGGCAGCAAGGGTCATCGGCCCCCAGACCTGGGCGATGGCCGGGAGTGGTCCCTCGGCAAGTGTACTGAGCGCGCGATGGTGCCGCTCTAAGACTCGTACGGCAGCGGGTGTGTGCGGGTAGCCAGCGGTGTGCAGCGGCGGCATCGATCCAAGCGCGAAAGGAGACTCCCAGGAGCGCGCGTGGTGGAGCGCGTATGCGGGGTTGGAGAAGCGGGAGGGGCCCTTACCGGTAAACGGCGTGCGCGCAGGACCTCCGGTAACGAAGACGGGCTGGCCGTAGTATGCGCGAACGATACCCTCCAGTGACGGTGCGTTGGTGGTCACTGCGTCATCACTAGAACGCCGCCCGGTGGAGCATCTCGCAGTACGCCGGGTGGATGCCGACCGTGTCACGCAGGCTGTCCCGTGTCGCTCCGTGACGGATTGCGAGCGCCATCGCGTAGACCAGATCGCTCGCGGTCGGTCCCGCGATGTGGGCTCCGAGCAGGCGGCCATCGCCGTCATCTGCGGCGAAGACGAACTTGACCATGCCGTCTCGCTCATCCTCGATGACCGCCGCGCCCGAGTAGTCGAAGTCCACCCGGCTCACGTCGACCTCGAGACCGGCGGCGTGTGCCTGCACCTCGGTGAGCCCGACCTGGGCGATCTGGGGGGTGGTGAAGAGGCACGTCGGGATCACCGAGGTGTCCACCGCGACCGGGCTTCCGGAGGCGATCGAGGAGGCGACGGTGCGGCCCATGTAGTTTGCGGCCGGGGTCTGCATCATCCCACCCGCCGCGTCGCCGGCGAACCAGACCCGCGGGTTGGTGCTGCATAGCGCGTCGTCGAGCACGGGACGCCCGCTGCCGTCCATCTGCACGCCAGCAGCGTCCAGTTCGAGAGAATTGTGAGCCGTGCGGCGACCGACGGCCATCAGCACGCGCTCCCAGTTACCGGCGAGCGGCGAACCGTCTGCGCCGGTGACCGTCGCGTCTATCGCGCCGGGGACGCCGGAAAGTCCCGTGAGACGGCACGACGTGTGCAGCGCGACACCCATGCGTTCAAGGCGGGTCAGGGCGACCGAGGCGATCTCTTCGTCGAGCATCTCGAGCGCTCTGCTACCGGACGTCACGACCGTGACCTTCGTGCCGAAGGACGCATAGACCGTCGCCAGTTCGATGCCGATGAACCCGCCGCCGACCACCAGAAGGGTCGCGGGAGGCGCGGGATATCCGAGCGCGTCAGTGCTCGTGTCGGCCAGTTCGATACCGGTGATGGACGGCATGACGGGGGCGGAGCCCGTCGCTACGACCGCGTGGTCGAATCCAAGACGCTCACCCGTCGCTGCGATCTCGATCTCATCGGGAGCTACGAAGCGTGCCTCCCCGGCGATGAGGCGGATGCCCCGATCGGCGAAGCCGGCCGCCTGGTCACCGGCGTAGGTCTCCTGCGCGTGCCACTTCCAGGCGAGTACGCTCTGCCAGTCGAAACCGGGGAGACCGGTCAGGCCGAACATCTCTGCACGCGCGGCGGTGCGGTATGCACGGGCAGCGTTATAGAGGGCCTTCTTAGGCATGCAGCCGTACCACAGGCACGTTCCGCCGATCCTTCCCGGGTCGGCGACGGTGACATCCCATCCCGCTAGTTTGAGTGTTCGTGCGGCAGCGGTTCCTGCTGCCCCGGACCCGATCACGACGACGCGATTGTTGTCACTCACGAGACCCATCCTCCCTGATAGACTGTCATGGTGATTATCTCCGTGGACTCTGTTACGAAAACGTTCGGCGAACGCGTCCTCTTCGAGGGCGCGTCGCTGCGTGTCGGCGCACGCGATCGGATCGCGCTGCTCGGCCCCAATGGCGCGGGCAAGACGACGTTGCTCGAGATCGTGTCCGGGGAGCAGACGCCGGATGAGGGCACCGTCACGGTCGCGAAGGACGCTGTGGTCGGCTACCTGAAACAGGAAGCCATCGAGATGCATGGCTGCACGGTGCTCGCCGAGGCGCTCACGGCGGCGGCCGACGTCACCACGCTCGAGCACCGTCTGGGACTGCTCGAGGCCGAGATCGCCGACACGAGCGCCGGTGCCGACGACGACCCCGAGGCACGGCTGGCAGCCGACAACCTTCTCGCCGAATACGGCCGCTTGCGAGACCGCTTCGAGCACGCAGGCGGCTACACGATGGAGGCCGAGGCCCGCACGGTGCTCACCGGACTCGGCTTTCGGGAACAGGACCTGACCCGCCAGGTGGAGGAGTTCTCCGGTGGCTGGCTCATGCGCCTGGCGCTTGCGAAGCTTCTCCTCGGCAAGCCTGACGTCCTGCTCCTCGACGAGCCGACCAACCACCTCGATCTCGAAACCGTCACCTGGCTCGAGTCGTTCCTGCGCTCCTATGAAGGTGCGATCGTGCTTGTGAGTCACGACCGTGCGTTCATGGAGGGCTTCGTCGACCACGTCGCCGAGATCGACCAGCGGCGTGTCACTACCTACACGGGCTCCTACTCCCGCTACCTCGAGCAGCGCGAACTTACCCGCGAGCAGCAACGCGTGACCCGCGAGCGGCAGCTGAAAGAGATCGCGCATATGCAGGCGTTCGTCGACCGGTTCCGCTACAAGAACACCAAGGCGAAGGCCGCCCAGGATCGGATCCGGCGTATCGAGAAGCTGAAGGAAGAGCTCGTAGAGGTGCCCGAGGAGCGCAGGACGGTCCGCTTCGCGTTCCCCCAGCCTCCCCGGACGGGAGATGAGGTCGTGCGCCTCTCCGGCGTGCGAAAGGCCTACGCAGACAACGTCGTCTACGACTCACTCGGCCTGACGCTGTACCGGGGCGACAAGGTCGCGCTCGTGGGCCCCAACGGGGCAGGGAAATCCACACTGCTCAAGATGCTGGCGAACGTGATCCATCCTGATGCGGGTGAGCGGCGTTACGGCGTGCACGTCGACGTCTCATATTTCGCGCAGCACCAACTCGAAGCTCTCGACGCAGCCAACACGGTCTATGCCGAGCTTGACTCCGTCGCTCCCGGCTGGACGCAGGCCGAGGTGCGGCGCCTTCTCGGAGCGTTCCTGTTCAGCGGTGACGATGTCGACAAGAAGGTCTCGGTGCTTTCGGGAGGGGAGAGGTGCCGTCTCGCACTTGCCAAGATGCTCGTTGAACCTGCTCCGTTGCTCTGTCTCGACGAGCCCACGAACCATCTCGACATCACCTCCTCCGACGTTTTAGAGGCCGCACTCTCGCGCTTTCAGGGCACTCTCGTGCTGATCACCCACGATCGTCACCTCATCCGCTCTGTCGCCACCAAGATCGTCGAAGTCCGCGATGGTGCCGCTACGGTGTTCGACGGCGACTACGACTACTACCTGTTCAAGCGCGCAGCGCTTGATGCGGCTGCGTCAGCCAAGGTGCCGTCACGGGTGGGCACGCGGGCATCGGCGGCCTTGGCCGTGCCGTCAGCGCACGGCCAGGCGAACATCCCCGCGGCCGCATCGGGGCCCAAGACGCGCGAACAGAAGCGTGTGGAAGCAGAAGCACGCAACCGGGCGTACCGCGAGACCCACGGGGCGCGGGGACAACTGAAGGTCCTCGAGGGGGATCTCGCAGCGGCCCAGGCACGCCATGATGAGCTCGTTCGACTCATGGCCGATCCGGAGTTCTACGAGGACGGGGATGCCTTTGCCGCAGCGATGAAGGAGTATGCCGAGGTCAAGCCGAGACTCGCAGCACTCGAAGAGGAGTGGATGGCGCTCGCTGCGACCGTTGAGGCGGCCGAGAACGAGGGATAACGCATTTACCAGGCATTATGCCCTACAAAAGACATTGTAACAATGTTTACAAAGTATCGATTTCGTGCAAGAATGCTCCAACGGTCGTCACCTTGAGGGTGCCGGGGGGCTTAACAGCATGGAAGGTTCGTACGCGCAGAGCGTACTGTTCGTCATCGGGCTCGCGGCCGCCGCCGTGGGCTTCATCGGCGTCGTGTTCCTTGCCAACTCGCTGCTCTCTCCGCGCAATCCCACGCCTGAGAAGATCGAGCCCTACGAGTGCGGCATGCCGCAGGCTGGTCTCCCGTGGGCGCCGGTGCGGCTTCGCTTCACCGCGATCGCGCTCCTTCTCGTCGTCTTCGACGCCGAAGCGGCCATGCTATTCGCGGTCGCTCCCGGCCTGCGGGGCTCACTTGCGGGCGTCATCGCCGTAGGCATCTTTGTAGGCCTACTCACCCTCGGCCTCCTCTATGCATGGCGGAAAGGGGTGCTTGAGTGGCGATAGTCGATCGTCTCGGCGAATCTTTAGATAGTGGCAAGGGCGGCGGAGTCATCCTCACCAGTGTCGATTCGCTCGTCAACTGGTCCCGTGGCAAGTCGCTGTGGGCTATGCCTATGGGCACCGCATGCTGCGCGATGGAGCTTATCGCCGCATCGTTTAGCAAGTTCGACTTCGATCGCCACGGCACCTTCCCGCGCCCTGACCCGCGCCACACCGACGTGATGGTCGTCGCGGGCACCATCACCCGCAAGATGGCACCTGCCGTCAAACGCCTCTACGAGCAGATGGCCGACCCCAAGTGGGTCATCGCTATGGGTAACTGCGCGGTGTCCGGCGGCATCTTCTACTACGACACCTACTCCGTCGTACGGGGTGTGGACGAGTTCCTTCCCGTCGACGTCTACATCGCCGGGTGTCCTCCTCGGCCTGAGTCGCTCCAGGACTCCGTTCTTAAGCTGAGGGAGCTGATCGCGGCAGGCTCGATCTCGCCGGATCGCACTCGCGAGGCCGTGCTCACGCTTCCCTCGTCGGGCGAGGTCTCCTTTGGCGTGCGCCCGGGGGAGGGTGATGGGGAGTGAACATCAGCGAGCTGCGCAAACATCTGTGTGCGATCTACCCCGACCTGTGCCCTCTGTTCTCCATCGAGTTCGGTGACGGCTTGCTCGCCGTGGAGTGCAAGACTCTTCACGCGGCTGCATCCAACCTGAAAGAACTCGGCTTCGATCGCCTCGGCATGGTGACCGCAGTCGATCATTCCACCGAGTTCGAGATGGTCTACCGGCTCCATTCGCGCTCGATGTCGGCTGGTATCTTTCTGAAGTGCGGTGTCAAACGTGACGATCCGCGTGTCCTCTCCGTCTCAGACCTCTGGCCTGCGGCTATCTGGCAGGAGCGCGAGGTCTACGACATGTTCGGCATCGTGTTTCTGAACCATCCTGACATGCGGCGGATCCTCCTTCCCGAGGACTGGGAAGGGTTCCCGCTTCGCAAAGACTACGTAGACGAGCGCATAGTGCGCCGTCCTGACTACATCTGAGAGGGGGCAGCGAATGGGAGTGGACGTCGAGAGCAGAGAGCGCGTCGTGACGAGCGACGGCGGCGTCGTCGAGGAGCTCGTGGTCAACATCGGCCCGTCGCACCCCTCGACTCACGGAGTCTGTCGTGTTATCGCGCACCTCGACGGCGAGATCGTCACCAAGGCCGAGCCTGTCATCGGCTACCTGCATCGCGGTATCGAGAAGATGGCCGAGAACCGCACCTACCTTCAGATCGTCCCGCTGACCGACCGTCTCGACTACGTCGGATCGATGTACTCCAACTGGGCGTACTGCCGGGCTGTTGAACGACTGGCCGGCATCCGCGTACCCGAGCGCGCCGAGTACCTGCGCGTCATCGTCTGCGAGCTCCAGCGCATTGCGAGCCACATGATGTCCCTCGGCTCGGCAGCTGCCGATACAGGCGCCGCCACCATGTTCATCTACGCGTTCGATGAGCGCGAGCGCATCATCGAGTTGTTCGAGGAACTGTGCGGACAGCGTCTGACCTACAACTACGTCCGGCCGGGCGGGGTGAGTTTCGACCTGCCCGAGGGGTGGGCCGAGACCGCACTCGAGTTCTGCCGCAAGCACCGGACGGCCCTCGGCGAGCTGGACCGCCTTTTCTTCGGCAACACGATCACCCGCGGGCGGATGAAGGGCGTCGGTGTTCTGTCCGCCGAAGACGCAGTCGCGTGGGGTGCCTCCGGCCCGGTCGCGCGCGGTTCGGGAGTGAACTGGGACCTGCGCAAACACGACACCTACTCGGTCTACCCGCGATTCGATTTCGACGTCCCCACGGGCAGCCACGGCGACTGTTACGACCGCGCTCGCGTCCGTCTCTACGAGTGCTACGAGTCGTGCCGGATCGTCGAGCAGGCACTCTCTCAGATGGAGGCCGGTCCCATTCGCACCGAGGGCCTCCCGCGACTCCTTGCACCTCGTCCCGGTGACGCGTACGACCACATCGAGTCCGCGCGCGGTTCGCTCGGCGTCTACCTGGTTGCTGACGGCTCGCCGAGGCCATACCGCATGAAGGTGCGCTCGCCTGCGTTCTGCAACCTCCAACTTCTGCCGATGCTGGCCGAGGGCCATATGCTCTCCGACCTCGTCGTCATCCTGGGCAGCCTCGACCCGGTGTTCGGGGAGGTGGACAGGTGATCGCGCTCGCATGGGGCGCCCTCTACGGTCTCGCGGCGGGACTCGTGATCGCACTTGCCGCACTGATCGGTGTGTGGGGAGAGCGCAAGGTCGCCGGTCGCATCCAGATGCGCCTCGGACCGCAGGAGCTCGGGCCTTTTGGGCTGCTCCAGACGCTCGCCGACACTGTGAAGCTGGTGCTCAAAGAGGACATCACGCCGAGGGCCGCCGACGTCCGGGTCTTCCGCATCGCGCCACTGATCGTCTTCGCACCCATCGCGATGTCGTTCGCGGTCATACCGTATGCCGCCGGATTCGTTCCGCTCAACACCAGCGTCGGTCTGCTGTTCTTCATGGCGGTCCCGGCGATCTCTGTCATCGGTGTGTTGCTTGCCGGTTGGTCCTCGCGCAACACCTACGCCACGATCGGCGGTCTTCGCGCTGCCGCGCAGATGATCTCCTACGAGCTCTCTCGCACGCTGTCGATCCTTCCGATCGTACTGCTCGCCGGCTCGATGCGCCCGCTCGAGGTCATGGATGCCTGGCGTTGGTGGTGGATACCTCTGACCGCTATCGGCTTCGTCGTCTACCTCATCTCTTCGATCGCCGAGGTCAACCGGGGTCCCTTCGACCTCCCCGAGGCGGAGTCCGAACTCGTCGCAGGCTATTTCGCCGACTACTCCGGGATCCGTTGGGCGATCTTCATGATGTCTGAGTACGGCGGCATGGTCGTCGCGGCACTCTTTGCTGCCGCGTTCTTCTTTGGCGGATATCTCGGGCTACCCGGGATCCTCGGCCCGATCGCACTGATACTGAAAGCCACGCTCCTCGTGGTGCTCATGATTTGGATCAAGTGGACCTTCCCGCGTATGCGCCCCGACCAACTGATGTCTCTCGCGTGGAAGGTGCTCACGCCTATGGCACTCGTGCAACTCGTGATCGTCGGGGTGGTGATCCCGTGGCTGTGAGACCAGGACGAAACGGCGGCAACGGAAACGGCGTGGGGCATCGTCACGATCATATCGGCGCGCCCGAGCGTACACCCGAGGTCGTGCCGCTCACCATCGATGTCAGCGACGACTTCGAAGGCGGCATCGGCGGGTTCTTCGCGCGTTGGCAGTCCCTGCTCACCGGCCTCGGCATCACGGGACGCCGGGCGCTGCGTCCGGTCAACACGCTGCGCTACCCTCACGAGAAGGTCACGCTGTCGCCGAGGTGGCGTGGGGCTCTGAAGCTCCGCGGTGTCCTCGGCCGCGACGAGATCCCGATCGTGCGTGAGAATCCCACCGCCTACAACGAACTCATCGAGACTCTCTACAAGGGCGATCGCCTGGCTCCGTGCGTGGGCAACTGCCCGGCTAACGTCGATGCGCGCGGCCAGGGCTTCTTCCTCGGCGAGGGCAAGGCGCCCGAGGCGTACGAACTCGTCCGCGAGCGCAACACCTTGCCCGGCGTACTCGGCCGGATCTGCCACCACCCGTGCGAGACTGCGTGCCGGCGAAACCTCTACGACGAGCCGGTCGCCATCCGCCCTCTTCACCGGTACGCCTACGAGGAGTACGTGAAGGTGGCCGAGGAGCGGCTCACGCCCTTCGAGGTGACGCGCCCGCAGCGTATCGCTGTCATAGGCTCGGGCCCGTCGGGACTGACCGCCGCCCACGACCTCATGAGGCTTGGCTACACGGTCGCGTGCTACGAGAAGGACTCCAAGCCCGGCGGCGCCCTGTACTCGGGTGTGCCGAGCTATCGCCTCCCGCGTGAGGTCCTGCACGACGAGATCGACAACCTGGTGAAGATGGGCCTCGAACTCAAACTCGGTGTCGAAGTCGGCAAAGACGTGCCGATCGACTACCTTCTCGGCGAGTACGACGCACTGCTGATCGCGGTCGGCCTCCAGGAGAGTCGCGTTCTGCCGATTCCCGGACACGATGCCGATGGCGTGTTGGGCGCTCTGCCGTTCCTGCGCGACGCGAACTGGACCCGTGACGCGGGAGTGAAGGGTAAGCGTGTGTTCGTGATCGGCGGCGGTAACGTCGCGGTCGATGTCGCACGCTGCGCACTGCGGGTCGGCGCGAGCGAGGTCCGCCTCGCATGTCTCGAGGGCGAGGAAGAGATGCCGTGCCATCCGTGGGAGATCGAAGAAGCACTCGACGAGGGCGTCATCGCCATGTGCTCGATGGGTCCCGACTCGGTGCTCACAGACGACCAAGGTCGCGTCCGCGCTATGAGACTGCGCGAGTGCCTCTCGGTGTTCGACGAGGCCGGACGATTCTCTCCGCAGTTCGGTGACAACTTCGCCGAGATCGATACCGATATCGTGGTCTTCTCTATCGGCCAGGCACCGGTACTGGCCGATGTGGTCGCCGGGTCGGACATCACGCTCACGGAACGCGGATTGCTGCCGGTCGACGGTACCGTCTTCACGACCGCCCAGGAAGGGGTTTTCGCCTGCGGCGAGGTCGTCACCGGACCGGGTAGCGCGATCGCCTCGATCGCGACGGGTCACGAGGCTGCGATCTCCATCCACCGGTACCTGCAGGGAGAGGATGTCGCCGCCGACCGGGTCGCGCGTCCGGTGCCCGTCTATCCGAAGTACCAGCCCGCCACCCTCGGCGGGGTGGAGGCTCAGCGGCGTCGTATCGTGTTGCCGATGGCCAAACCAGAGGAGCGCGCGAAGGACTTCCGCCAGGTCGAACTCGGATACACCCATCTCGAGGCGCTGGACGAAGCTGCACGATGCTTGCGCTGTCAGTCCGAGGTCTGCGTGGGGTGCACCTTCTGTGCGCGTACGTGTCCCGACTACGCTATCGAGGTCGAGCGAGTGGACGACCCAGGCGAGCGTCGGGTCACCCACTACGAGCTCGATCTCACGAAGTGTTGTTTCTGCGGGCTGTGTGCGGAGCAGTGCCCGACCGATGCACTCTGTCACACCGGTCAGTACGAACTCAGCTTCTTCCACCGCGACATCGCGGTTTTCGACCGTCACGAGATGCTCCGTTCCGGGGAGGGCACCCGGGCGACAGGCCGGGATGCGGCCCATAGTGTGGCCGAGGCCCCGGATGTCGCCGGAAAGGGGGAGAGCCGATGACGCTGGCAAGTGCGATCTTCTCCCTGCTGGGTATCGTGGCCACGGTCGGCGCGGTGATGACGGTCTTTGCTAAGGACGTCACGCGCATGGCGATCGGTCTGGGCACCTTCCTACTCGCGGTCGCCGGGTTCTTCGTCTTTTGGGGCGCGACGTTTCTCGGGGTCGCGCAGCTGTTCGTCTACGTCGGCGGTGTTCTCGTCCTCGTCATCTTCGCGATCATGCTGGTGCACCGGAGCCCCGACGGCTCCCCGGTGCTTGAGATCCGGCACGACATCTCGGCTTTCGCCGTCGCAGGTGGCTTGTTCGTGATGGTCGTCATGGCGCTGCGTGATGTTGTCCCGGACTCGGTGGACCAGGGCATCGCATCCGGCTCGGCCGAGCTGTCAGAAGCCTTCCTCGGACCGATGCTTACCCACTTCGAGATCGGTGGCGTGATGCTCCTCGCGGTCCTTGTCGCTGTCGTCGTGATCGTCGGAGGGGATGACCGATGAGTCTGCTCGTGCTTACACTCGGACTGTTCTCCCTCGGCCTGTATGGCGTTCTTACACGCCGCGACCTCGTGGCAATTCTGGCCAGCGTCGAGGTCATGATGGGCGCTGCCACGCTGCTGTTGGTCGGACTCGCTGCCGCGGGAAGTCCGCTCGGCGCGTCCGAGGGCGCTGTCGAGGCGACCGGCGTGATGGTGCTCGTACTCGCGGCCGCAGAGGCCGCGGTCGGGCTCGCGCTCGTGATCTCGGTCTCCCGGCGCTTCCGCACCACGAGTATCGACGAACTCAGCGAGGTGAAGGGCTAGATGGCCGGGTTGCTCGCATACGGACCGGCTACGGTCGCCCTGCCGCTCGTGGTCGCCGTGGTCGTGGCGCTCTTCGGCCGCTTCACCGGTCGCCTCACACCGTACCTTGCAGCGATCGCGCCAGCATGGGTGCTCCTCTACGGTGTCGCCGGGCTCGCCGAGATCGGCCGAGGTGGCGTCGGCACACCGCTGGCCTCGGGCGGGGTCGAGTGGCTTGCTGGCACGGGGCTTGTCGTCGGATGGGCTGTCGACGGGCTTACGTCTTTGATGCTCGTGGTGGTGGGCCTCGTCGCGCTTCTGGTGATGGTCTTCTCCGCGGGCTACATGCACGGCGAGTCGGGGCTCCCGCGCTACTACGGAGCTCTCGCGCTCTTCACCGGGGCGATGAGCCTGCTGCTGATCGCCGACGGATTCGTCGGGCTGTTCATCGGCTGGGAGCTTGTGGGCGTGTGTTCCTACCTGCTCATCGGATTCTTCTTCACGAAACCCGCGGCCGCCAAGGCAGCCGTGAAAGCGTTCCTCACGACCAGGGTCGGCGATGTCGGACTCTTGCTTGCACTCGCGCTCCTCTGGCGCGAGGTCGGAGACCTGTCGTATGCGGCGGTCTTCGGCGCGGCCAACGCGATGCCCGGCGAGATCGTGACCGCGGTGTGCCTGTTGCTGCTCGTAGGCGCCATCGGCAAGTCCGCACAGTTCCCCCTCCAGATCTGGCTTCCTGACGCTATGGAGGGACCGACTCCGGTATCCGCTCTCATCCACGCGGCGACCATGGTCGCCGCTGGCGTCTTCTTAGTCGCGCGCACCTGGCCGCTCTTCGAACTCTCGCCCGACGCTCTTGCGATGACGCTCGCCATCGGTGGGTTCACGGCGGTCGCAGCGGCGGGAGCAGCAGCCGCCCAGCGCGACATCAAGAAGGTTCTTGCGTACTCGACGATCAGCCAGCTCGGATTCATGTTCGCCGCGCTCGGCGCGGGCGCCTGGGAGGCGGCGATCTTCCACCTCGTTACGCACGCGGCGTTCAAGGCGTTGCTCTTCCTCGGGTCCGGGAGCGTCATCCACGGTTCGGGAACGCAGGACCTCTACGAGATGGGCGGCCTGCTCAAGACGATGCCGGTCACCGGTATCACGTGGATAGCCGGCGCGGGCGCGCTCGCAGGGGTCGCCCCGCTCGCCGGCTTCTTTAGCAAGGACGAGGTCCTCCACGCCGTGTGGGGCGCTGACCCCGCCTGGGCGGCAATACTGTTCGTGGCAAGCGCGATGACGGCGTTTTACATCGCGCGGACGACACGGCTCGCGTTCTTTGGCGCTTACCGCGGTTTCGGCCATCCTCACGAGGGGGGTCTCGACATGCGGGTTCCGCTGCTGGTTCTCGGTGTTGGCGCAGCCACGCTCGGGTTTGCAGGCCCTCAGATCGCCGAGGCGATCGGCGGGCACCATGGTGAGCTCGATCTCACGGTCGCCCTCGTGTCGACTGTGCTCGCTTTAGTCGGACTGGCCGGCGGGTGGATCTCGGCGCTCACAGGTGTGCCTCCGCGCGACGGGGTGCCGTATGCGGCTGTGCTGGAGTGGGGCGCGGCCGGGTGGAAGGCCGACGCGGCAGTTGAGAGCAGTGTCGTCCGTCCGGTCCTCGCACTCTCCCGCGGGCTGGACCGCGGTGTCGACCGAGCGATCATCGATCGCATCGCCGAAGGGACCGCCGTGCTCGCACGCGCAGCCGGGAGGCGCCTTGCCGCTCTCCAGACCGGCGACGCGCAGTGGTACGCCATCATGAGCGCCGCCGGTGTCGTGGCGCTTCTCGCACTTGTCGCCTATGTCGGACGGGGGTTGGCCGGATGATCCTCGTCGACCTGCTTGTCATCGTGCCCCTCGCTGGCCTTCTCCTCTGCCTCGTCGCGGGACGTTTCTCGCCTGAACTGCCCCGGCTCGTCGCGCTGCTGTCCACGCTCGCGTTCGCGGCTGTGGTTCTCGGCTTGCTCCCCGAAGGGTTCGCCGGGGGGACCGCCATCGAGGGGTGGCGCATCGCCCGCGACCTGGTCCCGTTCTGGGACCTGCGCATCGACGGGCTCTCCGCGCCGCTGATCGCGCTCACGGCCCTTCTCGGCCCGGTGGCGGTCCTCGCGTCGTGGCGTGAGCAGTCGCGGCCCGCAGCGCACCACGCGCTTCTCCTCGGCCTTCTGGCGGCGGTGACCGGCGTGTTTCTCGCAGCCGACGTCATTTTGCTCTACGTCTTTTGGGAGGCCGTGCTCATCCCGATGTTCTTCCTGATCGGTGTGTGGGGGCACGAGAACCGGCGCCACGCAGCGATGAAGTTCTTCATCTACACGTTCGCGGGCAGCGCGCTGATGCTCGTGGGCATCCTCATGGCGGTGTTCACCATCGGCTCGACCGACATAGCGTCGCTCTCCGCCGGACGGGTGGCGCTCGGTCAGCCCGAGTTGGTGTTTTGGCTGCTTGCAATAGGAATGCTGGTCAAGTTGCCGGCAGTGCCGGTCCACACGTGGCTTGCCGACGCTCACGTCGAGGCTCCCACAGCCGGCTCGATCCTGCTCGCGGGCGTACTCCTCAAGATGGGTGGTTACGGCTTGTTGCGCCTCGCGATACCGATCGCACCGGGCGTCTTTGAGGATGTACGCCCGATCTTCGCTGTTCTCGGCATCGTGGGCGTGGTGTACGGTGCAGCCGTCGCACTCGTGCAAAGCGACCTCAAACGTCTGGTTGCGCTGTCGAGCGTGTCGCACATGGGTTTCGTCTTGCTCGGACTCTCCGCCGGGACCGCTCTGGGCTACGCAGCAGCGATGCTCGTCATGGTCAGCCACGGCGTGATCGCGCCGCTACTCTTCCTCCTGGTGGGGCAGCTCTACGGGCGCACACATACCCGCGAGATCTCCCGCTTCGGCGGACTCGGTTCCATCACGCCGAGGTGGGGCACTGCACTGACCTTCGGCGCTCTTGCAAGCCTTGGACTCCCCGGTCTGTCGGGCTTCCCGGGCGAGTTCCTCTCGGTCATCGAAGCGTTCGGCGCGTGGGAGTGGTGGATCGTTCCCGCGACCGTCGGGGTCGTGCTTGCGGCTGCCTACAATCTGCGTGCAGTCCGCGAGGTCGTCCACGGTCCGGCTGCCGAGGAGTGGACGGGGATCGCAGACTTGGGCGTCGGCGATCTGGTCCCGGTCGCGATCCTCGGTCTGGCTATTTTGGTCCTCGGCGTGTGGCCGAACCTGGTGCTCGTCATGACGGGTGATGCGTTCCCCGCGATCGTCAGTATGGTTGGAGGGGGAGTATAGGTGCCCGAGGTCACACTCATGCAAGCGTTCCTTCCGCAGATCGCGTGCATCGTCGGCGCTGCTGTCGCCATAGCGCTCGACGCTTTCGGTCGCCGCGGGCCCGCGGTCATCGCGGCTGCGGTTGGTACGGCTACCGGCGGCGTCCTCGCCGCGATCGCCTCGACGCGCGCGCCTGTGCTCACCGGCGATGTCGTTCTTTCCGGAGTCGGCTTCTCAGGAGCCGTGTCTCTCATCTGTCTCATCGGTGCGGCGGTCATCCTCGGCTCGTATCGTGGCCTCACGGGTGCGTCTCACGGTGGCGGACTCGCCGGTTTGAGCGCTGTCGTAGTCGGAGCCGCTGCCACAGCCGCGGTCTCCGCCGACATCCTCGTTCTTCTGCTCGCTTTAGAGACGATGGCGCTGTGCGCGTACGCCCTCGTGTGGTCCGGACGGACTGCGGCGTCGATCGAGGCTGCGGTCAAGTACTTCGTACAGGGCGCAGTCGCGACGGGGCTGTTCGTGCTCGGGCTGGCGATCCTGTTCGGTCTGTACGGCGGATCGACCTCCTACGTTTGGATCCGCGGTGTCATGGGTGCCGAGACCGGGACTCCCGTGATGACCGCGTTCGTCCTTCTTGCGTTCGCGCTCGCGTTCAAGCTCGGCGCGTTCCCGTTCCACTCGTGGGCCCTCGACGCGTTCGAGAGCGCCCCTCCGTGGGCCGCGTCACTTCTGGCAGGCGTGCCGAAGATCGCGGCGATCGTCGCGCTCATGGTGCTCTTCACTCGAGCGGTCTTCGCCGGGGTTCCGGCCGGCTACCACGTCTGGGTGTTTTCCGTGATCGCTGTCGCTTCGATGGTGTTCGGTGCGCTCGGTGGCCTTGCCCAGCGCTCCTACACGCGGATGCTTGCCTACTCTGGCATCACACAGATCGGATATGCGCTGATCGCGCTCGTCTTCGGTGCAGCCGGCATGATGCCGGCAGCTCTGCTCGTTGCCGCGTACGCCGTTGCCGGTTCGACCGCCTTCCTCGCGCCTGCGGCCTTCCGGGCCGTGCGCCCGGGATGGGACGGCACGATCAGCGGTCTGGCGGGTCTCGGTAGGGACAGGGTCCTGCTGGGTGTTGCGCTCTCGGCAGCCCTCTTCTCGCTTGTCGGTATGCCGCTCACTGCGGGCTTCTGGGGCAAGTTCCTCGTCTTTGGCTCTGCGGTCAGCGCAGGGTACTGGTGGCTCGCACTGATCGGCGTCCTGGCCTCGGTCGCATCGTTCGGCTACTACGGTGCGGTCTTGAAGGCCCTCTACTTCGAGGAGCCGCCGTCCGGTACCGACACGACTGCCGGCGACCCCGCCACCGCGATCGGCCCCGACCGGTTCGCGGAGGGTGCTGTCGTTGCCGGCGCTCTGGCACTTCTCGGTGTGGGTACGCTGCCGCTCGTCCTCGGACTCTCGCGGGTGCTGGATTTTCTCACCTTCGGCTAGATCTTGCGCACGCGCGCGCCCGGCATCGCGCAGGCTCAAACCTGCATAGGATGTTTTTCACAAGTACTTGCACTCCGCGTTCAGTCCCGCTAAGATTCAACGTAAGTTGCATGCGAATGCAACCCCTTACCCCTGAGCCTCAAGGTGCCGGCCTTGGGGCTCCCCCTTTGGTACGGGAAGTTTTTCCACACTGCCGGTGGTTTTCGGTCAAGTCGTGGCCCACTTCGGCCGATACTGTACGAGATATGATTATCTCTTCTGAGCAGGTACGCCTTGCGCGCCACTACCTGCAAACGCCATCGAGTACATGTGATGCGGTCCTGAGGTGTGACCTCAACCCTGAAATCCTTCAGCGGGTTCATCAGGCTCTCTCAGTGCTGCCCGACTGTCGCGACGACCGGGTCGACGAGGCCAGGGACCGCTTATCGGTCGCGCTTCCCTCTTCGGCGGAGATCGCCGATAAGATGATCGGCCGGATCATCTCGGACTCTCTGCGCTGACCCGTAGATCCCGCGCGAACGGACATCTGCGTCTGCCGTGGATCCGCGCGGTGGCGTTGGCGCCGAGTTCGTTCCATAATCGCAGTGAGATCACACTGACGATGGGATGACATGACCGGCTCACGCCAGACTCGCATCTTGATCACCGCGCTGATGAACGTCCTTATCATTGTCGCTGTCGTTGTTGTCGCGCGCATCGTGGTCGACTTCTTCGGAGTCCTTGCCGCAAGCCGCGCGGGAGCAGCTCTGCTCGATTCGACCGTATTCCTTGTGCCCGACTTCGGGATCGCGGCTATTCGCACGCCGTATGGCGGTGTCCTTGATGCCGAGGCAGCGATCATGGCCGGCATCCTGCTCGTAGTCGAGTGGGTGCTCGCCATGGTCCGCTCCCGGGCATAAAGGTGTAGGTGGCGCGTCCGTCACAACGTAGAAGCGAGAGGAGATTGTCGGTGGCCTACACGCGCGAACGGCTTGGTGAGCTTCTGGTGGCAGGCGGCCTGATCGATGAGGCGCAACTTGCCGGGGCGCTCGCTCTGCAGGTCCGGACGGGTGGCAAACTCGGCGAAGTGCTCGTGGACTCTCTCACCGTTGGTGAAGAGGAGATCGCACGGGTTCTGGCGGAGCAGAAGGGCTACGAGTTCGTCAATCTGATCGCCTATCCGATAGACCGCAATGCTGCAAGCCTCATCCCGTCGCGTCTCGCGCACAAACAGAGCGTGATACCGATCGGTTTCG
>CAYGFZ010000045.1:0-6502 GCA_964349355.1 uncultured Coriobacteriaceae bacterium
GATCACGCGCTTCCGGAGTATCCAGCTGTCGCGTATCGGCAGGCCGATGGTGTCTCCGCCGCCATCGCCGAGTCGACGTGCGTCAACGAGTTCTGCCATGACATCGCTGTGGCAGGTACCCCGGCGTTCAACGAGCCGGCCTGTGCAGAGTGTCATACGCACACGGCCGAGGATCTGGCCGCCGCGCACACTCCTCCCACGGATGCTTCGTTCTGTGGGACATGTCATCAGGCCTCGCTTGACGTGACGCATGCCTCAGCCAGTGTCGTGATAGATGGCAGCACCTACGAGTCGTGCTACGTCTGCCACCGCCTGGATCTCGGTCCTGCGACCGCCGATTGCGGTGTCTGTCATGGATCTTTTACGGAGCACACGTACGGCCCGTCGGTTCACATCGCGGCCGGGGAGGGGTGTCTCAACTGCCACTCGGCAGATCTCGTCGCCGAGCATGCGAACTTGAGCCCCTCCTCGTGTGAGGCATGCCACACGCACGAGTGGTTCCCGGTGGACGACTGGGACAACACGTGCAAGAGTTGCCATAGCAGTCCGAGTCATCAGCACGGAGGTTCCGGCGGCGGCGGAGGCCGACGCTAGGGGTCGCTACAGGCGAGTGACGCCGGGGCGCGCTCCCTTCACAGGGAGCGGCGCCTCGGCTATACTCGCGACCTGCACGATGTACAACCGTATACGGTGAGTGGCGCTGACGGGGAGAAGTAGAGGTCAATCCTCGCTCCCAGAGAGCCGGGTGTTGGTGGAAGCCTGGCGCAGGACGCTTCGAATGTGTCCCCCGAGCCACCCGGAAGAACGAACCGGACCCTCCCGCGCGGAAGACCTCCGTCGGAGTCCGGGACCAGTAGGCCGGGTCGGTGGCATCCGTTACCTGCCGCACGAGTGGGCGCACACGCGCATCTCCTCGACCGGGCGTAGCAGTCTGCGCAGGCCGGGAGCGTGTCGTGTGCCAAGCGGGGTGGTACCGCGGGAGGCATGACTTCTCGTCCCGGCGACGGGAGGAGTCTGTCCTGACCGCGGTTTTCGCGCATCTGGGGCAGGTTCGCCGAGGAAGCCCCCGTCGCACATCACCTCCTAAAGCCCGCAAGGCTCGTGCGGCCGCCCGGACGCCCCCTGCCCGCGAAGGGAAGGTGGAACGATGGAGCTGAAAAGCACCTCGATGAAGGGCGGCATTGCCAGGGCGCCTCACCGCAGCCTGCTCAAGGCCGACGGCCTCACCGACGAGGAGATCGCGCGGCCGCTGGTGGCCATCGTCAACTCGGCCAACGACGTCATCCCCGGCCACGTCATGCTCGACAAGATCGCCGACGCGGTCCGGGCCGGCATCTACATGGCGGGCGGCACGCCACTCGAGTTCAGCACCATCAGCGTGTGCGACGGCGTCTCCATGAACCATTTTGGCATGCACTTCTCGCTTCCGAGCCGCGAGATCATCGCCGACGGCATCGAGATCACCGTTCAGGCACACGCGTTCGACGCGATGGTCATGATCCCCAACTGCGACAAGATCACGCCCGGCATGCTCATGGCCGCCGCCCGCCTCGATATCCCCACCGTGGTCGTGAGCGGCGGGCCGATGCTCACAGGGAAGCATCGCGGCGCGCCGGTCGATCTCGACACCATCTTCACCGCGATCGGCAAGGTCAAATCGGGCCAGATGAGCGAGGCGGAGATCCTCGAGTTGGAGGACGTCGCATGCCCGACCTGCGGCTCGTGCGCGGGACTCTTCACCGCCAACACCATGAACTGCCTCACCGAGGCCGTCGGCATGGGCCTGCCAGGTAACGGGACGATCCCCGCAGTCTACTCGGAGCGCATCCGGCTCGCCAAGCGCGCCGGTATGCAGGTCATGAACCTGCTCGAGCAGGGAATCACAGCCCGCCAGATCATCACGCCCGACGCCATCCGCAACGCGATGACGCTCGATATGGCGTTCGGCGGCTCGAGCAATACGGTGCTGCATCTCATCGCCATCGCACATGAGGCGGGCCATCCGATCACGCACGACGACTGGGCCGAGGCATCGGCGCGCACCCCCAACATCTGCCGCATCTCGCCCTCCAGCGAGTACCGCATGGAGGACCTCTACGCCGCTGGCGGCGTGGGTGCGATCCTGAAGGAGCTTGACCGTGCGGGGCTCATCGAGCGCGATGCGCTGACCGTCTCCGGCGTCACGATGGGCGAGATCGTCGACCGCTCGGAGAACCGGAACACCGGCGTCGTGCGGCCCACCAGCGACCCCTATCTCGCCGAGGGCGGCCTGAAGATCCTGCGCGGCAACCTCGCGCCCAAGGGCTGTGTCGTCAAACAGTCGGCCGTGCCCGCCGAGATGCGCCGCCACACAGGCCCGGCGCGCGTGTTCGATTCCGAGGAGGAGACGGTCGCGGCCATCTTCGGGCGTGAGATCCGCGAGGGCGACGTGGTCGTCATCCGCTACGAGGGTCCCAAGGGAGGTCCGGGTTTCCGTGAGATGCTCGCCCCCACTGCGGCCATCAGCGGCATGGGGCTTTCCACCAGCGTCGCTCTGGTTACCGACGGCCGCTTCTCCGGCGCCACCAAGGGTCCGGCGGTAGGCCACATCTCTCCCGAGGCGGCGGCCGGCGGACCGATCGCGTTTGTGGAGGAGGGCGACGAGATCACCATCGACATCGACGCGGGGACGATCATGCTCGCCGTGACCGAGGAGCGCCTCGCCGATCGGCGCCGTCACTGGACCGCTCCCGAGCCGAAGGTTACGACCGGGTACCTCGCCCGCTACTCACGAATGGTCTCGAGTGCCGACGAGGGGGCAGTGGTTTCATGACAGAACGCATCTCCGGGGCTGAGGCCCTTGTGAAGGCCCTGCAGGCCGAGGGCGTCGACGTGATTTTCGGCTATCCCGGCGGTGTGGTGCTGCCCATCTACGACGCGCTCTACGACGCCGAGGGGCTCAAGCACGTACTTGTGCGTCATGAGCAAGGCGCCGTGCATGCCGCCGACGGATACGCTCGCGTAACAGGGCGTCCCGGAGTCGCGCTCGTCACGAGCGGTCCGGGTGCGACGAACACCGTCACCGGCATCGCGAATGCCTACATGGACTCGATCCCGCTCGTGGTCTTCACGGGGCAGGTCGCGACCAGCGTCATCGGCACGGACGCCTTCCAGGAGTCCGACATCACCGGCATCACCCTGCCGATCACCAAGCATAACTACCTCGTAAAGGACGCGGCCGAGCTCCCCGGGGTCATCAAAGAGGCGTTCCACATCGCGAACACGGGCCGTCCCGGTCCGGTGCTGATCGACGTCCCGGTCGACGTGAGCAAAGGTGAGGTCGAGTTCGACTACTCCGCAGCCATCAACCTGCCGGGCTACAAGCCTACCTACCGCGGTCACGCCAAGCAGATCAAGCAGGCCGCGAACCTCATCGCCAAGGCGCGCAAGCCGCTGCTCTACGTGGGCGGTGGCGTGATCTCGAGCGGCGCTGCCAGAGAGATCAAGGAGCTTGCCGAGCTCATGCAGCTCCCCGTGACCTGCACGCTCATGGGCAAGGGTGCGTTCCCCGAGGACCACCACCTGTTCATCGGCATGCCGGGAATGCACGGCGCCAAGTACACCAACTACTCGATCACCGAGACCGACCTGCTCATCGCTGTGGGCGTGCGCTTCGACGACCGGGTGACCGGCAAGCTTGCAAGCTTCGCGAGCAAGGCCAAGATCATCCACGTCGACATCGATCCGGCGGAGATCGGCAAGAACAAGCCGGTCGACGTGCCGATCGTGGGCGACGCGAAGCATATCGCCGCCGCCATCGTGGATGAACTGCGCAAGATGGACGCCGAGCCGCGCACCGATGCCTGGATGCGCGCGATCGACGACTGGCGCAACCGCTTCCCGCTGCACTACTCGGGCGAGACCGGGAACATCATGCCGCAGAAGGTGGTGCAGCGCATCGACGCGCTCGCGACCGAGTTGGGACGCGAGCTCATCGTGGCCACCGAGGTCGGCCAGAACCAGATGTGGGCGATGCAGTTCCACACCTGTCGCACGCCGCGCACCTGGGTTTCCTCGGGCGGCCTCGGCACGATGGGCTTCGGTTTTCCCGCGGCGATCGGAGCGCAGGCGGGACGTCCCGACGCGCTCGTCGTCGACATCGCCGGGGACGGCTCCTTCCAGATGGTGAGCCAGGAGCTCGCCACCGCGCGGGTGCACAACCTGCCCGTGAAGGTCGTCATTCTCAACAACGGGTTCCTCGGCATGGTGCGGCAGTGGCAGGAACTGTTCTACGGCAAGCGCTACAGCCAGTCGATCCTGCCCCAGGACGTGCCGGACTTCGTGAAGCTCGCCGAGGCGTACGGATGCTTCGGGGTGCGGGCCGAGAAGCCCGAAGACGTCGACCAGGCGCTCTTGGCGGCGTTCGCCTTCGACGGTCCCGCGGTTGTCGACTGCCGGGTGGAGCCCGAGGAGTGCGTGTTCCCGATGGTGGCCCCGGGCGGCTCGATCGACGAGATGCTCGGCGGCATCCCCGGGTGCCCGGTGTCTGAGATGCTCGATGACGATCTCCTCGAGGAGGTGTGGGAGTAGATGCAGCACACACTGTCGGTTCTCGTGGAGAATAAGCCGGGCGTGCTCACGCGGGTGACCGCGCTGTTCTCACGGCGCGGGTTCAACATCGACTCGCTTGCGGTGGGCATCACCGAAGACCCCACGCTCTCGCGCATCACGATGGTCGTGAGCGCGGCGGACACTCCCGTCGAGCAGATCACCAAGCAGCTCCACAAGCTGGTGAACGTGCTCAAGATCAACGACCTCGACCCGGCCGACATGGTCGACCGGGAACTCGTGCTCTTCAAGGTCCACGCGCCACCGGACCGCAGGCATGAGGTCATCGAGGTCACGAACGTGTTCCGGGCCAAGATCATCGATGTGGGCAAGAACAGCCTGACCATCGAGGCGACGGGTACGAGCGAGAAACTCGCGGCGATGGAGGACCTGCTACGGGCGTATGGCATCAAGGAGATGGCACGGACCGGACGGATCGCTCTGGCGCGCGGATCGCGCGAGAGTTAAGAGGAGGAGACTCACTATGGCCAACGTGTACTACGAATCTGACTGCGACATCTCGCTCATCCAGGGCCGCAAGATCGCGGTGATCGGCTACGGCTCGCAGGGACACGCGCACGCGCTCAACCTGCACGATTCTGGCTGCGACGTGCGGGTCGGCTTGCGTCCCGGCTCGAAGAGCTGGGACAAGGTGAAGGCCTACGGCCTCAAAGTCGCGACCCCGCGTGAGGCAGCCGCGGAGGCCGATATCGTCATGATGCTCACGCCTGACGAGACCCAGGCGCACACCTACTACTCCGAGATCCACGAGTCGATGACCGCGGGCAAGGTGCTCGCCTTCGCGCACGGGTTCAACATCCACTACGGCCAGATCGAGCCGCCGGCCGATGTCGACGTCATCATGATCGCGCCGAAGGGCCCCGGCCACATGGTCCGCCGCGTCTTCCTGGAGGGCTCCGGCGTTCCGTGCCTCATCGCGGTGCACCAGGACGCGAGCGGCGAAGCGAAGGATGTCGCGCTCGCCTGGGCGGCCGGTGTCGGTGGCGCGCGCGCCGCTGTCATCGAGACTTCGTTTCCCGAGGAGACCGAGACCGATCTCTTCGGCGAGCAGGCAGTACTCTGCGGTGGCGCGACCCACCTCGTGCAGATGGGCTTCGAGACGCTCGTCGAGGCCGGCTACCAGCCCGAGATCGCCTACTTCGAGTGTTTGCACGAGCTCAAGCTCATCGTCGACCTCATGTACGAGGGCGGCATGGCCAAGATGCGTGATTCGATCTCCAATACCGCCGAGTACGGCGACTACGTGACCGGCCCGCGCATCATCACCGAGGAGACCCGCGAAGCGATGCGCGAAGTGCTGTGGGAGATCCAGAACGGCCAGTTCGCACGCAACTGGATCTTGGAGAACAAGGCCGGAGGCGCACACTTCAAGGCGATCCGCCGCATCCACTCCGAGCACCTCATCGAGGACGTAGGCGGCGAACTGCGCGAAATGTTCAGTTGGCTCGGCGAGAAGGAGTAGGGGGAGAGTTATGCATAAGAAGTATCTGATGACGCCGGGGCCGACCCCGGTACCTGCCGAGGTCTTGCTCGCGCAGGCGCGGCCGATGATCCACCATCGTACCCCGGAGTTCTCGGCCATCTTCATGGATGCGGTCGAGGGCTTGAAGTACGTCTTCCAGACCGAGGTTTCCGACGCGATCATCATGTCGTGCTCGGGCACCGGCGTGATGGAGTCGGCGTTCGCGAACTGCTTCTGCGCGGGCGACACCGTGGTGGTGGCGCGCAACGGCAAGTTCGGCGACCGCATGGTGCAGCTCGGAAAGGCGTACGGCCTCAACGTCATCGATCTGAGCTACGAGTGGACCGCCACGGTCGACCCGGCTGACATCGCCACCGCGCTTACAGAGAACCCGGGCGTGCGCGGCGTGGTCGTGGTGCAGTCGGAGACCTC
>CAYGFZ010000045.1:6602-15935 GCA_964349355.1 uncultured Coriobacteriaceae bacterium
CTGCCGAAGTTTTACTTCGACTGGATGAAGTACAAGAAGAACATCGAGAAGGAGACCACGCCGTTCACGCCGCCGGTCTCACTCATCATCGGCCTGGCCGAGGCGCTTCGAATGATCCGCGAGGAGGGCATCGAGAACACGATCGCCCGCCACTCGCGCCTCGCCGAGGCGACACGCCGCGGCTGTGAGGCACTCGGCCTTGAGCTCTTCGCACCCGCTGACGGTCGCGGCTCGGCGGTCACGCCGGTCTGGGTTCCCGAAGGTGTCGACGGGAAGAAGATCGTGAAGGTCATGAAGGACACCTACGGCGTTACCATCGCCGGCGGTCAGGATGACTATGCGGGTCGCATCTTCCGGGTGGGCCACCTCGGCTACTTCGGTGACTTCGACATCATCACCACGCTCGCGGCGCTCGAGATGACGCTCGCCGGGCTTGGATATCAGTTCGAGCGCGGCGCGGGCATCAGCGCCGCCGAAGCAGTCTTCATGGGACAGTAGGGGGATGGCGGACAGAGATGACTGAGAAAATGAAGGTACTTGTAGCCGAGAAGATCGCCGACAGCGGCATCGAGATGCTGAAAGAGAGTTTCGACGTCGAGGTCAAGCTCGGTCTTTCTACTGAGGACCTCGTTGCCGAGATTCCCGCGTACCACGGTCTCATCGTGCGTTCGGCCACCAAGGCCACGCGCGAGATCATCGAGGCGGGCGTCAACCTGAAGATCATCGGCCGTGCGGGTGTCGGTGTCGACAACGTCGAAGTCCAGGCTGCCACCGAGCGCGGCATCATCGTGTGCAACGCACCGACGAGCAACATCGTCTCGGCCGCGGAGCACACGATCGCTCTCATGCTCGCCCAGGCGCGCAACATCGCGCAGGCCAACGCGAGCATGAAGGAGGGCAGGTGGGAGCGCTCCAAGTTTACCGGTGCCGAGGTCTACGAGAAGACGCTCGCGATCTTCGGCCTCGGCCGGATCGGTTCACTCGTGGCCGAGCGGGCGCGCGGCCTCGGGATGCGGATCATCGGCTACGACCCCTACCTCACCGAGGAGCGGGCGCACTCGATGGGCGTCGAGTTGATCGCGGACGTGAACGAGATCCTGCCCCAGGCGGACTTCATCACCGTGCACCTTCCCAAGACCAAAGAGACGATCGGCATGTTTGGGCCTGAGCAGTTCGCGCTCATGAAAGACGGCGTGCGGCTCGTCAACACAGCACGCGGCGGCATCTATCAGACCGAGGCACTGCAGGAGGCGCTCACGAGCGGCAAGGTCGCAAGCGCCGCGATCGACGTCTTCGAGGTCGAGCCGTGCACCGACTCGCCGTTCCTGGGATTTGACAGCGTCATCCTTACGCCGCACCTTGGCGCGTCGACTGCCGAGGCGCAGGACCGTGCCGGCGAGCAGATCGCCGAGTATGTGGGCGCCGGGCTTCTCGGAAAGATGGTGCCCACCGCCGTCAACATCGCACCGATCCCTCCCGACGTGCTCGACCAGGTGGGTCCCTACATCGAGCCCGCCGAGGACCTCGGCAAGATGGTGGCGCAGATGGCACGTGGCGGCGTGGAGTCGATCGACGTGTTGATGGTGGGCGGCCTGGCCGGCATGGACACGCGCATCCTGCGAACCGCGGTGCTCAAAGGCTTGCTCACTGTGGTCGGCGCCGAGAGCGTGAACTTCGTCAACGCCGACTACTACGCCGAGCAGCGTGGCCTGCGCGTGACCGAGACGAACCGCGCCGAGACGCACGACTACGTCTCGATGGTCGTGGTGCGTGCGGCGACGGCCGAGGGTCCGGTGGAGATCGGCGCGGCACTCGTGGGCAAGAAGAACGAGCCGCGACTGGTCACGGTGCTCGACTACGACGTCGACTTGAAGCCTGCACGCAACATGGCGTTCTTCCTCTACCCCGACCGGCCCGGCATGATCGGCAAGGTCGGCACGATACTGGGCGGGGAGGGCATCAACATCGGTGCGATGCAGGTGGCGCGCAAGGAGAAGGGTGGCGAGGCGCTGATGTGCCTGACGGTGGACACGCCTCTCGGTGGCGAGCTGCTCGATCGCATCGTCGCCGAGGCCGACATGTCGACCGCGTGGAGCGTGGAGCTGTAGGGAGCGGGCCGCGGGCCGTCTACATTTCTCGGGCGAGCGGGAGGAGCCGCGCGAGGTGGTCGGCCATATAGAGTGGGACGTTCAGAAGTCCGTCCTTCAGTTGGAGGTTGCGCAGAGACAGCCGGACCGCGATTCGTGGGTGGTAGCTGTCGCGGAACACACCGAGACTCTTTGCCCGGACGGTCTGCCCGGACTTCACCTCTACCGGGTGCACGTCGTTGGCGTGTTGGACCAGGAACTCAATCTCAGCCTTCCCTTCCGAGGTCCAGTATCGGGGGGAGACGTCGAATTGGTTGACGAGTGACTGGAGAACGTAGTTTTCCGTGAGGGCGCCCCTGAACTCTCTGAACGGGGCGAGCGGGTCCGAGAGTGTAGACGGGTCGAGGCGGGAATGTCTGGCGAGTAGACCGGTGTCGGCGGAGTAGAGCTTGAATGCTCGGCCATCGTCGTAGGCCGACAAGGGGAGCCGGGGCGTGGGGCAGTGGACGACCTTCGTGACGATTCCTGTGTCGACGAGCCAGTTCACCGCATTTTCGTACTGACGCGCGCGAGCACCCTCCCGTGCGAGCCGGTAGAGGAATTTTCGATTCTCCCGGGCTAGCTGGGCGGGGAGGGAGTCCCATACGTGTCCGATCCGGGCGATGTCTTGAGCTGGCGCGTGCTTTGAGAAATCCAGCCGATACCCTTTGAGGATGTTGCGCTGCACCTCCATGACCGCTCCCATGTCGGCTTCTGTACCCCATAAGTGGACGGCTTCTGGCATACCGCCTACCACGAGGTACCTCGAAAGGTGCTCGGTGAGCGGGTGGCCGACGGCTTCTGGAAGGGGATCGAAGGCGACGATACTCTCCAGATGGCTGTTGAGTGCTTCAGCGCCGCTCGCGACGAGGAATTCGGAGAAGGTCATCGGACGGAGGGTCAGGAAATCCACCTTGCCAACAGGAAACGAGCTTGGTCGCGACAGAGCGAGGCCGAGGTGCGAGCCTGCGCATGCAAGGTGGTATTCGGGGCTGTTCTCGGCGAAGTACTTGAGTGAGCTCAGCGTGGCGTTGCTCTCCTGGATCTCGTCGAAGATCAGCAGGGTGGTCCCTGCCCTGATCGGGACGCCTCCCACGACGGCGAGGTGGTCGAGGATGCGTTTGGTGTTTCTTGTCGACTCGAAGATCCCCCCGAGGGCAGGATCTTCCTCGAAGTTGAAGTACGCCACGTTGTCGTAGTAGTCGCGACCGAATCGTTTGAGGAGCCACGTCTTGCCGACCTGACGTTGTCCGCCCAGGATCAATGGCTTGCGGCGGGGGGCGATCTTCCACTTGAGGAGGTTATCAAGGAGGAATCGTTCCACGGCACACGCTTCCTTTCCTTCCGGTATCGAGCATGATAGCACATAACAGGTTCCTAAAAGGTGCGAATCGGCACGAAAGCGGAAGCAAAATGGGACAAAGTAGGGGCAGGCAGGGGCAGCGCGGTACTGTCGTCGGACATGCGGCACGCCACCTTGCGCTATACTCTCCGCATGATGCTGAGGGTCGACATCCCTGCTCCAAGTGCGCTCGGGCGACTTATCGAGCCGGCCATCGCCTGATAGGCGACATTGGCCGGCTTGGTCGACCGCCCGTCCCTTACGCTGAGCCAAGGAGCATCCCGTGAACACCTCCGAGACACTCGCCACCCCCATCCTCGACACTGTTCGCATCTTCGACACCACGTTGCGCGACGGCGAGCAGTCGCCGGGCGCGAGCATGAACACCGAGGAGAAGCTCGAGATCGCCCGCCAGCTCGTGCGCCTCGGCGTGGACGTGATCGAGGCCGGATTCCCGATCTCGAGCCCGGGAGACTTCGAGTCGGTACGCCGTATCGGCGCCGAGGTCGGAGACGCGGTAGTGGTCTGCGCGCTCTCCCGCGCGGTGCCCAAGGATATCGAGACGGCCGCCGACGCTCTCGCCACAGCTGCCCGGCCACGCATCCACACGGGCATCGGCGTCTCCGAATCACACCTGCGAGACAAGCTGCGCATCGACCGCGACACGGCTCTCGAGCGCGGCGTCGCGGCCGTCAAGCTCGCCCGCACCTTCACCGACGACGTCGAGTTCTACGCCGAAGACGCCGGTCGCGCCGACCCGCAGTTCCTGTACCGGATGGTCGAGGCGGTCATCGCCGCGGGCGCGACGGTCGTCAACATCCCCGACACCACCGGCTACACCTACCCGGCCGAGTTCGGTGCACTCATCGGCGGGCTCTTCGAGCACGTCGCCGGTATCGAGAAGGCGACCGTCGCCGTCCACTGCCACAATGACCTGGGCATGGCGACCGCTAACGCACTCGCAGGTGTCGCCGCAGGCGCGCGGCAGGTCGAGTGCACCGTCAACGGGATCGGTGAGCGCGCGGGCAACACCGCGATGGAAGAGGTCGTGATGGCGCTGCGGTCGCGCCGCGAGTTCTTTGGCGTGGACACGGCGATCAACACGCGCGAGATCATGCGCACCTCGCGCCTGGTCAGCAACATCACCGGCATCTTCGTGCAGCCCAACAAGTCGATCGTGGGCGCCAACGCGTTCGCGCACAGCAGCGGGATCCACCAGGACGGCGTGCTCAAGGAACGCTCCACCTACGAGATCATCGACCCGGCTGATGTGGGTGTCGGCGGCAGCGCGATCGTGCTCACTGCCCGCAGCGGTCGCGCGGCCTTGCGCCACCGTGTCGAACAGCTCGGTTACGATCTGGCCGAGGAGGAGTTCGAGCGGGTCTACACCGAGTTCCTCGAGCTCGCCGACAAGAAGAAAGAGGTCTACGACGAGGACCTCGAGACGCTCGTCAGTGAGTCCGAGCGCACCTCGGTGGGCGAGGTCTACCACCTGCAGGCGCTCCACGTGATGTGCGGAGAGCCGGGGATCCCGACTGCGACCGTGGAACTGGCGGAGGTCGCTACCGGAGCGCACCTCGTTGATTCGAGCCACGGCGCCGGACCCGTCGACGCTGTTTACCGCGCGATCAACCGGATGATCGATATCGAGAACGACCTCATCGAGTTTTCGGTGCAGAGTGTCACCCGCGGCATCGATGCGCTCGGCGAGGTCACCATCCGGGTGCGCAGCGCCGACGGCCGCGTCTTCACCGGCCGGGGAGCGCACAGCGACATCATCCTCGCGAGCGCGCGAGCGTACGTCAACGCGCTCAACCGGCTGCTCGTGGCCGAGCGCCCACAGGTCGAAGACGAGCTGTAGCGCACGGGGATGCGTAATGCGTGCGGTCGCGACCACGAACCGCAATTTCGTGGGGCGCATGGGGGACCCGGCGACCGAGATATACCTGAGCTCGCCTGCGGTCGCGGGGCACATCGCGCTGCCGGAGGATCTGGAGTAGCCGTAACGAATCTCCTGGTGCGAATTCCGGAGATTCTCACACGAATCCCCATTTCATCACTTCTGCTCCGCACTTCGTCCGCAGGGCCCCCCTACTGGTGTCTGAGTGTTCCTTAATAGAGGGGAAGAGCAGATTCCGAGCAGGTGGAACGTACGAGAACAGCAGGGAAGTGACGACGAATGCGGATGACCAAGAGAACTAGTACACTTCTGACCGGTTGCGTGGCGGTGCTGTTCTTCTTCGTAGGCCTGGGGATAGCGACATATCAGCACAGAGAAAGTGTCCGCCAGAATCCGGTAGTGCTCAGCGACTTCGAGTCAGGCACCGCCGAGGACACCTTCTACCACGCATCGCCCATCGCCCTCCCCGAAGACGACGGCTGCCAGTTCTTCGCCGATAGCGGCGAGGAATCTGGCGAGATGAGCCAGAAAGTCATGGACGCATTACCCGCAGGCCACCCAGGCGGCCCGCTGACGTCGGATCCCTCTCAAGAAGGGAGCCCGCCGAAGTCGGATGCCTCCCAAGAAGGCGACCCGGTTTCGTCGGGGACTGCTGGAGGGGGGACCGTCGTATGGCCCAGGGCGCCTCACGGCGAAGGTGGCGGAGTCAGCGAGGACACCTGTCCGCGACCTGGCTCGTCTACGGATTCCAGCTGTCCTGAGCTGTAGACGGTTCACTGCGTACTCGGATCGACAGCGCGCACCGTTATGCTCATGTCGCACATTGCACGTATGAGAGAGGCGCGATAGTGATGCGGTCGTCAGATACAACGGGCTCGATCAAGACCCACACATGCTCCGCACTCGGTAGAACCGGCAGGCGTAGGAGGAGAAGCGCAGTCTCCACCCTCTTGGTCACCGTACTCATGTCGCAGGCGCTCCTGACAAGTGCGTTTACGTATCCCTCTCCTGCTCACGCCCTTACCTTGGAGCAAGCCGAGGCGGCCTCAGGCAGGATCTCGGCTGGCGAATATCATTCTCTGGCGGTGGAACCAGACGGGAACGTATCTGCATGGGGAAGCAACCAAGAGGACCAGGCTGATGTCCCAAGCGGTCTTGTCGACATCGTCGCGGTCTCGGCTGGAGCCTCTCACTCTCTTGCCCTCATGTCCGACGGTACCGCGGTCGGCTGGGGCGGTGGGACCTTCAATTGGACCTTCGTTCCGCCCGGACTCGACGACGCTGTCGCAATCTCGGCGGGTGGCGAACACTCTCTGATTCTCAGGTCTGATGGGACGGTCGTCGCCACGGGCAGCAACAGCTGGCAACAGTGTGATGTGCCCTCGGGAGGGGATGGCTTCTCCGCCGTTTCGGCGGGCAGCTACCACTCTCTTGCGCTGAAAGCGGACGGGACCGTGGTCGCCTGGGGCAGGACTCTTGAGAACCAGTGCAATGTGCCCTCCGGGAACGACTTTGTCGCCGTCGCCGGAGGGGGTCTGCACTCCCTGGCACTTCGGGATAACGGGACCGTGGTCGCTTGGGGCAGGAATGCCGAGGGGCAGTGCAATGTGCCCTCTGGGAACGACTTCGTCGCAATCGCTGCAGGTATGCGCCACTCATTGGCCTTGAGATCTGACGGCACCGTGGTCGCTTGGGGTGGAACAACCGCATACGGAGTTGATGGTTCTGTCCGTGTTCCGTCGGGGCTGACGGACGTCATGGCTGTCGATGCCGGCGGGTATCACTCCCTCGCCCTCCTGTCCGGGGGGACAGTCGTGGGCTGGGGCCAGAACGACGCAGGTCAGTGCTTCGGGGCCGTGTCGGTTCAGCCCGCGCCCGACTCATATGACACACCCCCTGATGTTGTGTTTTCAATACGGTTCAGTGCTAATGCCCTTGCTGGACCGGAGTACAGTAAGATCACCCTGAGAGATGGCGGGGGCAGCGCGGTAGCTATTACCAGGGCGCTGAGCGGGGACGTACTCACCGTCGCGCCGCAAGCTCCGCTCAACACGGACACGAGCTACACCCTGGTGATTCCGGCCGGTTCCGTACAGGACGCATATGGCAGCGCCAATCCGTCCTACAGCTTCGAGTACTTCACTCCCGACACCTCCCCTCCGGTGATCGTGTCCGTGGACCTGCCTGATGCAGGCGGGGATCCTGGCAGCCAGGAGATTCGCGTCCACTTCAACGAGGGCGTGTATGCCGGTGAGAGCTTCGTTGGGATCGTGTTGCGAGATGCCGAGGGAGGCGTGGTCGACACGTCTGCGACCATAGGCGGCTACCGGCAGCGAGTTCTTACCGTGACACCTATGACCGCGCTCGACCTGCAACAGTCCTTCACGCTCACCATTCCTGCGTGGGCCGTGAGCGACGAATCCGGCAATACCCTTGCAGCCACGGCCAAGATCAGCTTCGGTGGTCGTCCCGTTACCGGTGGTCGTTCTGTCATCTCCATCGTCGGCGACAATCGCTACCTGACCGCCATCGCAGGCTCGAAGACCGCCTTCCCCAACGGCGCTCCTGCCGTGGTCATCGCGACCGGTGAGCACTTCGCCGACGCGCTCGGAGGCGCGGGTCTTGCCGGAGCGCTGAATGGGCCGCTTCTGCTCACGCAGAAGGGCGCGCTGCCGGGTGCGGTCTCGTCTGAGGTCATGCGCCTCAAAGCCAAGAAGGCCTACATCCTCGGCGGCGCCGGTGCTGTCTCGGCAAACGTCGAGTCGGCACTGAAGGCAAAACTCGGCACCAACAACGTGGTCCGCATCGCAGGCTCTAATCGCTACCAGACCGCAAGTGCGGTTGCCGCAGAGACCATCAAGGTACTCAACGCCTCTGGCACCTACAACGGTGATGCCTTCATCGCCACAGGCGCGAACTTCCCCGACGCACTCGGCGCTTCCCCTGTGGCAGCCTCGCAAGGCATGCCGGTCTTTCTCGCAGACCCCGCACGCCCGAGCGTGAACCTGCCAGCAAGCGTGAAGCGAGTGTGGATCACAGGTGGCACGGCCGTGGTGTCGACCGGGGTCGAGAACTCGCTGAAGTCAAAGCTTAGCACCGCAAGCGTCAAGCGCCTCGCAGGAGGTGACCGCTTCGCGACAGCCGCAGCCGTCGCGAAGTTCGGGGTCGCCCGCGGCATGCACTGGGACGGCGTGGGCATCACCACCGGCATGAACTTCCCGGATGCGCTCGCCGCAGGACCGGTGCTCGGCTCGAAGAACACGGTCATGCTGCTGACCGATTCGAGTTCGGTGCCCGCGCCGACACGCAGTGCGCTCTCGGCCAACGGGGGGGAAATCAAGACGGTGCACTTCTTCGGCGGAACGAACGCGGTCTCGCAGAGTGTGCGTGACGCGGTGATGCAGGTAGTGCAGTAGGGGAGCCGTGGGATCACCGCGGTTTGCGGCCCTGCGCTCCTCTCGCTGCGGAGTAAGGTTCGGGTCACCCCTTCGAGAGAGTCTGCAGCCGAGAGCGGGAAAGGGAGGACGTGTTGTCAGAGTTCAACGAGAGTGCCAGCCAGTTGTTCGCAGAGGGCCGACTCGACGACGCCATCGAAGCGTACACCCAGGCGATCGAGGCGGATCCCTCCGATGGGGAAGCCTACTACGGCCGCGGTCTGGTGCACGCCGAGAATGACGATCCCGAAACGGCTGTCGAGGACTACACGAAAGCCATTGAGCTCGGCGTTTCGGGCGCGACCGTCTTCTACAAGCGGGGCGTCGCCTACCAAGGTCTCGGGGAGCTCGACAGTGCGATCGCCGACTACGGCATGGCGATCGAGTTTGATCCGTCGCGGGCGTCGGCCTACAACAACCGGGGTATCGTCTGGCAGCGCAAGGATGAGCTGGATAGCGCGATCGCCGACTACGACCGGGCCATCGAGCTGGATCCCGAGGACGCGGTCGCCTACAACAACAGGGGATTCG
>CAYGFZ010000046.1:0-15511 GCA_964349355.1 uncultured Coriobacteriaceae bacterium
CTGTGTTCGTGACCGACTATCCCCTCGAGACCTCACCGCTCGCCCGAAAGAAGCCCGGCGAGCCCGAGTTGACCGAACGGTTCGAGGTGATCGTACTCGGTCGTGAGATCGCAAATGCCTTCAGTGAGCTCGTCGACCCGATCGATCAGCGCGAACGCTTCACCGCGCAGATAGAGGCGAAGACAACCGGTGACGATGAAGCGATGGGATTTGATGAGGACTATCTCAGGGCACTCGAGTACGGCATGCCTCCGGCTGGGGGATTGGGCATCGGGATCGACCGCCTCGTCATGCTTCTCACCGACTCTGCGTCCATTCGCGACGTGCTGCTCTTCCCCCAGATGCGGCCGGAGCCGTTCTAGGCCGAGCCCCCGCTCCTAGGGGTGGGGACCTCGCGAACGCGGGTTCGCATACCACCGAATATGAGCGTCCCCGACTCATATCTCATGGCACCTTAGTTGCTCTTTCCCCCTTCAGCACTCCGCTGTCGGAGGGTGCGGGTATACTAGTCGTACAGAGCAGTCCGGTCTGCATGGGCCGTTTCGATGTGAGGAGCAGCAACCTATGTTCGAGAGATTCACAGAGAAAGCGCGCCGGGTCGTCGTGTACGCCCAGGAAGAGGCGCGTATGCTCAATCAGAACTACATCGGCACCGAGCACCTCTTGCTCGGTCTGATCCGCGAGCAGGATGGTATCGCCGCCAAGGCGCTTGAAAGTCTCACTATCTCGCTCGAAGACGTACACGCTCAGGTTGAAGAACTCATCGGCCGGGGCACTTTCGTTCCCACCGGTCACATACCTTTCACCCCGCGGGCGAAGAAGGTACTTGAGCTCAGCCTTCGCGAAGCGCTTCAGCTCGGCCACAACTACATCGGCACCGAGCACATCCTCCTCGGCCTCATCCGCGAAGGAGAAGGGGTCGCTGCTCAGGTGCTCCTGAATCTCGGGGCCGATCTCGACAAGGTCCGGTCGGCCGTGATCCAACTCCTCTCGGGCCACTACGGCAAGCCGGGAGAGGCCACTGACGAGCGTCGGGGGAGCGGCGGCGGGTCGATGCTCGACGAGTTCGGGCGCAACCTGACGCGTGCCGCCAAGGACGGAAAACTCGACCCGGTCATCGGGCGGGCGACCGAGATCGAGCGCGTGATGCAGATCCTTTCCCGCCGCACCAAGAACAACCCGGTGTTGGTCGGTGAGCCCGGAGTCGGCAAGACGGCTGTCGCCGAAGGTCTCGCTCAGGCGATCGTGTCTGATGAGGTCCCGGAGACGATCAAGGACAAGCAGCTTTACACCCTTGACCTTGCCGCACTCGTCGCCGGCTCGAAGTATCGTGGTGAGTTCGAGGATCGGCTGAAGAAGGTCATGAAAGAGATTGCCGAACGTGGCGATATCATCCTGTTCGTGGACGAGATGCACACGCTCGTGGGGGCAGGTGCTGCCGAGGGGGCGATCGACGCCGCGAGCATCATCAAGCCCGCGCTTGCACGCGGCACGCTCCAGACGATTGGCGCAACGACGCTCGATGAGTATCGGAAGTACGTTGAGAAGGACCCGGCACTTGAGCGACGGTTCCAGCCCATCATGGTGGGCGAGCCGAGCGTGGCCGAGACCGTGCAGATCCTCGAGGGGCTGCGCGACCGGTACGAGGCACATCATCGCGTCTCGATCACGGATGGCGCGATCGAGGCTGCTGCCACGCTTGCGGATCGCTACATATCGGACCGCTTCTTGCCCGACAAGGCCATCGACCTGATCGATGAGGCCGGGTCTAAGATGCGCATCAAGATGATGACCGCGCCTCCCGGAGTCAAAGAGGTCGAAGAGCGCCTGCGTCGCGTGCGCGGCGAGAAGGAGGCCGCGATCGAGGCCCAGGAGTTCGAGAAGGCTGCGGCGCTTCGCGACACGGAGAAACAGGTGATCGCCGAGAAGCGAGCCATGGAAGAGGAGTGGCTCAAGCCCGAGGCGCGTCGACTCGTGGAAGTGACAGAGAGCGAGATCGCCGACGTGGTTTCGATGTGGACCGGCGTTCCGGTGACTGCTCTGACCGAGGAGGAGACGGAAAAACTCCTGCGCATGGAGACCTCGATCCACCAGCGTATTGTCGGCCAGGACGAGGCTGTCGTATCGGTCAGCAAGGCGATCCGTCGTGCGCGCGCCGGCCTGAAGGACCCGCGTCGGCCTGCTGGCTCGTTCATCTTCCTCGGCCCGTCGGGGGTGGGCAAGACCGAACTCTCCAAGGCACTCGCCCAGTTCCTGTTCGGGAGCGAGGACTCACTCCTCCAACTCGACATGAGCGAGTACATGGAGAAGCACACCGTGAGCAGGCTCATCGGATCCCCCCCGGGTTATGTCGGTTTCGACGATGGGGGGCAGCTCACGGAGGCCGTTCGGCGCAAGCCGTACTCGGTCGTCCTGTTTGATGAGATCGAGAAAGCCCACCCGGATGTGTTCAACGTGTTGCTCCAGATACTTGAGGAGGGTCGGCTGACCGACGCGCAGGGTCGGAAGGTCGATTTCCGCAACACCATCATCATCATGACGAGCAACGTCGGCGCACGGGATATCGTCAAGGGACTGAAGATAGGTTTCTCGGCCGACACGACTGAGGGTCTGGCGTATGAGGATCTCAAGTCGCGTGTCACCGACGAGCTGAAGAAGGTGTTCCGTCCAGAGCTCCTCAACCGGGTCGATGAGGTGATCGTATTCCACGACCTCACGCACGAGGAAATCGAACATATCGTGGACGTGATGATGGATCGTCTGCGTTCTCAGTTGCTCGGGCGGAACATGGGTATCGCTGTTACTGCCGAGGCTCGCACTCTACTGGCTCGCGAAGGCTTCGATCCAGCGTTCGGGGCCCGGCCGCTTCGCCGTGCTATCCAGCGGCTGGTCGAGGATCCGCTTTCGGAGCAACTTCTCGCCGGGCAGTGGGAGTCGGGTGTGATGATCGAGGTATTCGTGGACGATGCAGGAAGTCTGTCTTTCCGGATAGGGGAGGGGGCTATCCCGGCATCACCGGCTCGGGACGAAGGTGAGCGCTCAACTCCTTCGAAGCCGCTCCGGACTCGCCGTCGCGGCACCTCCGGGGCCGCCACCGGCGGAACCACCGGGGAGTAGTGAGGGATGGCGCGCGCACGTTCTCTTTGGCGTTGCCAGTCGTGCGGGGCGAGCGCGCCCAAGTGGTACGGGCGTTGCGCCGACTGTGGTGAATTCGGGACGTTCGTCGAGGAGTCCGATGTTTCCGCTGGCAGTGGTGTGGCAGGTTCATCGGATAGGGCGGCTGTGCGTGTCCCCTTAAGCGACGTTGGCCACGCCGAGGAGCGACGTGTATCCACCGGGATCGGCGAGGTTGACCGTGTCCTCGGCGGAGGGCTGGTCCATGGTTCCCTCGTGTTACTCGGTGGTGAGCCGGGGATCGGCAAGTCCACTCTTCTTCTGCAGGTGGCAAGCGGTCTTGCGCGAATCGGCGCTAAGGTGCTCTACGTCTGCGGCGAGGAGTCACCGGCGCAGGTCGGAATGCGGGCCCGGCGCACGGACTCCTCGGCTGACGGCATCGACCTGATCCCCGAGACCGACATCGTAGCGGTCGAGCGGGCCGTTCGCGCCGATCCTCCCGACTTGCTCGTTATCGATTCGATCCAGACCGCCTTCGACCCTGAACTGTCAGGGGCACCGGGCAGCGTCGGACAGGTTCGGGCCACGACCGCCCGTCTGATGCGGATATCCAAAGACCTCGGGGTGACCACGGTCCTCGTGGGGCATGTCACCAAGGAGGGCGCGATAGCCGGGCCGAGGGTGCTCGAGCACATGGTCGACACCGTGCTGTACTTCGAGGGTGACCGAGACCATGCATTCCGGGTGGTCCGAGCTGTGAAAAACAGGTTCGGTCCGGTCTCAGAGATCGGGATATTCGAGATGGCGGAACGCGGATTGGTGCCGGTCGAAGACGCAGCGGCACTCCTGGTCGGGGACCGGGAGGGGGCCGTCCCGGGTTCTGTGGTGATGCCCGCGATGGAGGGATCGCGACCCTTGCTGGTGGAGGTGCAGGCGCTTGTCACGCCGACATACCTGCAGATGCCGCGACGACTCGCGACCGGCGTCGATTCGGCGAGACTCTTGCAGGTCATAGCCGTACTTGAGCGTCGCGCAGGTCTCGCATTTTCGGGGCATGACGTGTACGTGTCGGTGGCGGGTGGCGTCCGGGTGGTCGAGCCCGCAGTCGACCTTCCACTGGCGGTCGCGCTCATCTCGGCGCTTGCGGACTGCGCGGTTCCTCGTGACGTCGCCGCATTCGGTGAGGTCGCACTCACAGGCATGGTGCGGCCAGTCTCACACGCTGAGGCGCGGGCACGCGAATCGGTGGGGCAGGGTTTCACGACCATCGTCGCGGCACTCCCGGCGTCGGTATCTCTGCCCAAGGGCGCACGCCGGTCCACCGTCTCGTCCGTGGCCGACCTCGCAAGACTCCTCAACTGAATTGGAGGAGTCTGGCACGCGCTCCCGTAGTCTGGCAGAATCTGAAGTGTGGATAGGCCCCTAAGGTCGAAGGGAGTAACCATGGACCCGCATGCGGGGGGGCGGATGCGCACCGAGCTTGAGAAGGTTGCACCCGGTACGCCGCTACGCGAGGGGCTTGACTACATCATCGCCGCCCGAACCGGCGCTCTCATCGTGATCGGCGAGCCGGGACCGGTCGAGCCGCTGTGTGATGGCGGGTTCACCATCGACACGTCCTTCACGCCGCAACGGCTCCTTGAGCTTGCGAAGATGGACGGCGCCATCATCCTTGATGGCGGTTGCGAACGGATCATCAAGGCGAACGTCCATCTCGTTCCCGACTCGACGCTGGAGACATCCGAGACTGGCATGCGTCATCGGACCGCTGAGCGGGTAAGCAGGCAGACAGACGCGCTCGTCATCTCGGTCTCCCAGCGCAGGGAGGTCGTAAGCCTCTACCTCCGGGGGGAGCGCGTGATCCTGGACCAGATCGAGGTGCTGCTTGCCAAGGCCGACCAGGCGCTCCAGACCCTCCAGAGGTATCGCACCCGGCTCGATGACACACTCGATCGCCTGACCGAGCTGGAGTTCGACGACCTCGTGACACTCGGCGATGTAGCAGAGGTCATCAGCCGTTTTGAGCTTGTGCAGCGCACCGCCCGTGAGGTCGCTCGCTACATCGCTGAGCTTGGCACCGAGGGTCGCCTCGTCCGGATGCAGGCTGAAGAGCTGATGGCCACCGTTGAGGAGGAGTACCTGCTCGTCCTGCGCGACTATGCCCGGGACCGCGGGCCGCGCCGGGTGAACGCGATTCGCGCCCGGGTCGCCGCACTCACCACAGAGCAACTGCTCGAGCCGACTGCCGTCTCTCAGATCCTCGGCCTCGATAGTGAGATCCACTCCGCCGAGGACCATCTCCGGCCGAGGGGATTTCGGGTACTGCGGCGTATCCCGATGCTTCCCAACTCCGTCGTGACTCGAATCATCGAGCGCTACTCGACGCTCAGCGGGATCCTCGCTGCATCAGTTGCAGATCTCGACGAGGTAGACGGTGTAGGGGAGCGCCGGGCGATTGCCATCTCCGGGGGGCTTGAGCGCATCCGGCGGCAGTCCCGCGCATGATGCACGTCGGCTTGACCCCCTGCGGCTGAAAGCGATTCCCGTCACTCCCGCGTGGTAGAATCGTCCCAGGAAACACCGGTGCGCGCCCCTTTGGGCACGCCCGACCCACGGAGGGGAGGTGACGGCGCAGGCGGGTGTCGAGTCTGCCGGTGCGTCATAGTCATGGTTGTCCATATCACCCGGTTCGTCTTCATAACGGCGGGTGCGCTGGGCGGGTTCGCAGTGTCGAGGATCATCGACTGGTCAGATCAGATCGGCTACCCACAGTACTTCGTCATCTTTATCTTCATCATCCTCGGGTGGTCGTCCGGATACCTTCTCGGCGGGATCTTCGGTCGTGAGCTTGCTTCGGCTCTTTGGCATGCCGAAGAGCAGCTCCGTGACATCGCTCCGAGTGACCTGATCCTCGCGGTCATCGGACTTGTCGTGGGTTTTGTACTCGCTTGGCTCATCTCCAACCCTCTTCGGCTCATTGAGCCGACGTGGATCGCCGTGATCGCGACGGCGGCGATCTTCTTCATGCTTGGTTACACGGGCTTGCGAGTAGCGCTTCTCAAGAGCGCTGACTTCGCCCGTGCGATCCCGGCCTTCGGCGTCCAGGCCGGGGAGACGTGCGCCGGGAAGAGCACGAAGGTGCTCGATACAAGTGCTGTCATCGACGGGCGCTTCGCCGAACTCCGCGCACTTGGCTTGCTCGAAGGGGACCTGAGGGTGCCGCGTTTCGTCCTCGGTGAGCTCCATACCCTCGCCGATTCCGCTGACGATACGAAACGTGCACGAGGGCGGCGCGGACTCGACCTGCTTGCGCGACTCAACGCCGATGAGGCTACCCGCGTGGAGGTGTTCGAGGCCGACTACCCCGACATCCCTGATGTCGACAACAAGCTACTTCGCCTTGCTGCCGAGACGGGTGCGACAGTGATCACGGCCGACTTCAACCTGACGGGCGTTGCCCGCGTGCGTGATATCGCCGTGCTGGGCCTCGCAGAACTGGCAACTGCGCTTCGGCCTAACTACCTGCCTGGCGAGAAGATTCGCCTCCGGGTGGTCAAGGAGGGCAAGGAGAAGGAGCAGGGAGTGGGCTACCTTGAGGACGGGACGATGGTGGTAGTGGCCGACGGTCGTGATCATGTCGGAACAGAGGTCACGACCGAGGTGACGTCTGTACTGCAGACATCCGCCGGCCGGATGATATTCACTCGTTTCGTCGACTCAGAGCCGGTCGGCGGGCTCGATGCCTGAGCGTCGCGATACGGCGATCATTCTCGTCGCTGGCGGAAGAGGGCTCCGGTTCGGCAGTCCGGCAGGCAAGCAGCTGGCTGCGGTCGGCGGATCACCCGTGCTCGGTCACACGCTCCGCGCTTGCCTCGATGTAGCGAGAGCTGGGCTCGTGGTCGTGGTGTGTGACGAGGACCGCGTCGACGAGTATTCCGCGGCCCTCGTCGGTGTGGGCGGGGATGCCGAGGTCCGGCTCGTCGCCGGGGGAGAGCGGCGACAGGACTCCGTTGCCGCAGGTTTGGCGGAGGTGCCGAGGGGGGCATACGACTTCATCGCTGTCCACGATGGCGCTCGGCCGCTTGTGACTGCACAGACCTTCGACAGCTCACTCGAACTACTCGATGGACACCCTGAGCTAGCCGGGGTAGTGGTCGGTCATCCGTCTTATGACACACTGAAGATCGTCGAGCGTGAGATCATCGTAGATACCCCTGATCGCGCCCGTTTCTGGGTCGCACAGACGCCGCAGGTCTTCCGCGAGGCCCCGCTGTTCCTTGCGTATTCTGAGGCAGCCCGCACGGGTTTCACGGGCACGGACGATGCTAGTTTTGTGCAGGCATCCGGAGCACCGGTCGCCGTACTCGAGGGGCCTCGCGACAATATCAAGGTGACCGTTGCTGCCGATCTGCCGCTTGTCGAGGCGGTTCTGGCGGCCCGAAGGAGTGATGTGCGATGAGGACCGGTATCGGTTTCGACGTTCACGCATTCGTCCATGGGCGGCCGCTCGTCCTCGGCGGAGTTGAGATCCCGTTCGATCGTGGGCTTGCCGGTCACTCCGATGCCGATGTGCTCATTCACGCACTCATGGACGCGCTGCTCTCAGCCGCCCGACTCGACGACATCGGCCAGCACTTTCCCGACACCGATCCCCATTGGGCCGGTGCCGACAGTATCACGTTGTTACGGGAGGTCGCCGTTCTGCTCGAACGTAAGGGGTGGCGTGTCATCGATGTCGACACGGTGATGGCCCTCGAACTCCCCAAGATCTCCCCTCACCGTGAGGAGATGCGTACGCGTATCGCCTCTGCCCTCGGCATCGAAGCGGAGGGTGTCGGAGTCAAGGCGACCACCACCGAGGGTCTCGGCTTCACGGGTCGCGGGGAAGGTGTCGCCGCCTACGCTGTGGTTCTGCTCGATCGGCTCCCGTAGAGGCGGCACAACCCGGATGCGCAGTCCTTGTCTGGGGTGATTGACACGGGGCAACTGCGGGGCGATAGTCGAATCCAGAGTGTTTCGGTAAGGAATTGACCAGCGGTGATGTCCGGAGGGTCGATGTTTCAGCGGGTCAGAGAAGACATCCGTGCTGTCAAAGAGCGCGATCCGGCCGCGGTCACGACGTGGAGCGTCCTGCTGAACTATCCCGGTCTGCATGCCGTGTGGTGGCACCGGGTCACGGGATGGCTGTGGCGCCACAAGCGACGGGGTCTCGCGCGGCTGCTTTCGCAGCAAGCCCGTTTCTTCACCGGGGTGGAGATCCATCCGGGGGCGACTATCGGCCCGCGATTCTTCATCGACCACGGCATGGGTGTCGTCATCGGCGAGACCTCTGTCATCGGTGCGGATGTCACCATCTACCAGGGGGTCACCCTTGGCGGGACTGGGAAGGAGCGCGGCAAACGCCACCCGACGTTGGAGGATTGTGTCGTGGTCGGCGTGGGGGCGGCGATACTCGGAGATATAACGATCGGCCGTGGTAGCCGAGTTGGCGGAGGAGCGGTGGTCGTGAACAATGTGCCGCCGAACTGCACCGTTGTCGGCATTCCCGGGCGGGTCGTGGTTCGCGAAGGAGAGAGGATCGACGCGATAGATCTCCATCACGAGGACCTGCCCGATCCCGTGGTCGAGATGTTTCGCTGCATGCAGAGGCGGATCGATCGGCTTGAGGCGCGGCTCGTCCGTGATGAGGCCGAGGCAGCCGAGCGTGGAGAGGCGCCCTTCCCCGTGCGCGACACGGTATCATCGTCGGAGAACGGTGACCCGCCGGGCTCTGATTCTGCCGCCGATGGCCCTGGTGGCACGGGCGAGACCTGCACACTCTGACCGAACGCGACAGTGAGCGAGGAAACGATGACGATCCGCGTGTACAACACGCTGACCAGGAGTAAGGAGCCACTCGAGACCCGTGATCCCGGAGTTGTCTCGGTCTACGTCTGTGGTCCGACGGTCTACAACCACGTGCACATCGGCAACGCGCGCACCTTCATCTCCTTTGACGTTATCCGTCGCTATCTCGAGTGGCGCGGCTTGCAGGTGACGTTCGTTCAGAACATCACCGATGTAGACGATAAGATCATCGCCCGGGCCGCCGAGGAGGGCTCATCTCCCGAGGAGGTCGCCCGGATCTATACAGAGGCGTTTCTCGACGCGATGCGACACCTCGGGATACGCAGACCGGATGTGCAGCCGAGGGCGACCGAGACGATTCCCGACATGATCGCCATGGTCGAGCGCCTCGTCGAAGGCGGGCATGCCTACGAGATCGACGGCGACGTCTACTTCTCGGTGCGATCCTTCCCGGGCTACGGCAAACTTTCCGGTCGCGATATCGACGAGATGCGCTCGGGTGCTCGTGTCGGTGTCGACGAGCGTAAGCGCGATCCGCTCGACTTCGCGCTGTGGAAGTCCGCAAAACCCGGAGAGCCGCACTGGTCCAGCCCCTGGGGGGACGGGCGGCCGGGATGGCACCTCGAGTGTTCTGTGATGTCCGAAAGAGAACTCGGACCGTCATTCGACATCCACGGCGGAGCCTCCGATCTGATCTTCCCGCATCATGAGAATGAGATCGCGCAGTCAGAGGCTGCCACCGGTCAGCCGTTCGCGCGCTACTGGCTGCATGGTGGGCTCCTGCAGGTCAATGCCGAGAAGATGAGCAAGTCCCTCGGCAACTTCATGTTGCTCCGGGATGTGCTTGAGCGATATCAGCCACCGGTGATCAGGATGCTCATGCTCCAGACGCACTACCGCAGTCCGCTCGACTTCTCTCTTGAGAGGCTTGACGAGGCGAAGACGGCCTGGGAGCGTATCGCCACCCTGATCCGCAACATCAGGTGGGCGAGGGGAACGACGCCCGTCGCAGTCGGAGGACCGGGGGATGAGGCCGAGGGACTCGCGTCGGCGGCTGCTGCCGCGCGAGAGCGATTCGTCGATGAGATGGATGACGACTTCAACTCGGCGGGAGCCCTGGGTGTGACCTTCGAGCTCGCGCGCACGGCCAACACGTTCATGGCGGCCCGCGCAGGTTTCTCCTCTGCCGACCTGGGCGCTCTCGGGGAAGTGGAAAGCGTGCTCGTCGAGACACTCGGCGCGCTGGGGGTCGAGGTCGGCGCACCGGTCAAGGACGCGGGATACCCCCGCGAGGTTGTTGCCCTCGCGGAACAACTCGCAAGTTATGGCGGAGACGATCCGGTCGAGGCGGTCGAGGCGCTCCTCGCAGCCCGATCGGTGGCGAGGACCGATCGCAACTGGGGTGCCGCCGATGCGGTCAGGGATGGTCTGGCGGGCCTCGGTTTCGCGATCGAAGACACCCCCCATGGTGCACGCGTGTCTTTCGAATCTGGGAGCTGAGGCACCCGTGAGCACGCTTGTCGAGGGGCGCAACGCAGTGATCGAGGCGCTGCGGGCCGGGGTGCCCGTTACTGCTATCTTGGTCGCGTCGGGTTCCGAGGGCAGGCCGATCGATGAGGTACGGCGACTCGCCTCCGAGCGCGGAGTATCGGTCCGGGTTGTTTCGCGCTCCGTTCTGGAGGAGAGAAGCGTCCGCGGTGCCCATCAGGGCGTCATCGCCGAGGTCGCGTCCTTCGACTATGCGTCCTTCGACGATGTGCTTCGGCGTGTGGGTGAACGTGACCGATCCCTCGTGGTCGTCCTCGATCACGTCACCGACGAGGGAAACCTCGGCGCAGTGGCACGGGCGGCCGAGGTGGCGGGCGCTGATGCGCTGCTCATCCCTAAGGCTCGCTCGGCTGGGGTGGGACCCGTGGCGCACAAGACCTCCGCGGGAGCGGTCAGTCACCTGGCGATCATCCGTGAGCCGAATCTGGCGCGGGCACTCGAGCGCTTGAAGGGGGCAGGCTACTGGATCGCGGGGGCATCCGCTTCGGCGGAAGATCTTTTCTGGGACGCTCCTCTCGACGGGCGCCTCGTCATCGTCTTGGGCTCAGAGGGGTCGGGCCTCTCGCGCCTCACCGAGCGCACGTGTGACTTCCTGGTCGGGTTGCCGGTCGCAGGCCACGTCGACTCTCTCAACGTCGCACAGGCGGCCACGGTGCTGGCATTCGAGTGGGTCCGGCGGGGTCACGCAAAGCCATGATCAGGAAGCCAGTCTTGATCGTCGATGGCTACAACGTCGTGTGCTCGGAGGTTGGCCCATACGCGAACCTGGCCGAGCGCGACCTCGATGCGGCGCGCACACGTCTTGTTGCCGACGTGGCAGCGTATGCACACGGGGAGATGGACGCTGTCGTGGTCTTCGACGGGGGCCGCAACCGTCACTCCGACGGTGCACCACACGATGTCGGCGGGGTGACGGTTGTCTTCTCACCCTTCGGCGTAGATGCGGATTCGGTGATCGAGCAGCAGGTCGCACAGCATCGACACGCGGGCGATCGAGTGACGGTGGTGACCTCGGATGCGCAGACACAGTGGACTGTGATGGGGCCGGGGATCGATCGCCTTTCAGCATCCGGATTCACCGCGGAAATAGCTCGCGAGCGGGGGGAGCTAGACGACGCTAATCCTTCCGGATCCAAGCGTTCGACCCTCGATGCCCGGGTCGATCCGGCGGTCACTGACCGGCTCGCCCGGTGGGCGCGGGGAGAGCGCTAACACTCCGTTCGGTTTCCCCGGTGACCGTTCATCCCATCAGGATTCTTCAGTCTCATGTGAATCCGTTGACACCCCGTTGCCAGACTGCAATCGTCGAAGTGTGATAGTCCAAGGTGCTGCTGCCGGCGGTGCCATCCTTCCCCTCATGGATGCCACGGGGGTGCTACGGGAGGGATTGTGAGTGAACGCACAAGGGTACGTCGCGCGGAGTAAGCCTGGAGGAAACACGCGCGGAACCGAGCTGGACCTCGTCAGGGCGGCACAGGGGGGATGTCAGCAGGCATCGAGTACCCTGGTACGGAAGTATAAGACCCTCGTCCGATGCAAGGCGAGGTCATACTTCCTGGTCGGAGGAGATCGCGACGACGTCATCCAGGAGGGTATGATCGGCTTGTTCAAGGCGATTCGTGACTACGACCCGAATCGGCAGTCCAGTTTCCGTTCCTTCGCCGACCTCTGCGTCACACGACAGATGATCACGGCGATCAAGACTGCGACGAGGCAGAAGCATTCGCCACTGAACGGCTACGTGTCGTTCAATCGCCCCGCTACTGCCGAGGAGGACGGCGAACGCCTTCTCGAGGACATTCTGGCTGCGAAGCAGGTCTGTGATCCCGCTCAGATCGTGATCTCCGCTTGGGAGACGGACTTCATAAGCAAGGGTTTCACCGAGTCCCTCTCATCTTTCGAGTCTCGGGTACTGCGTATGTACATGGACGGCCGCTCCTACCAGGAGATCGCCGATACCATCGGGCGCCACACCAAGTCGGTAGACAACGCCCTGCAGCGAGTCAAGCGCAAGATCGAGACACAGATCGATAGATGCCGGATGTGCTGATGCACGGGTGGCGTCACGTTGGCAGCGCGGCTACAATGGTGCGCGCGCTGGCGTAGCTCAATGGCAGAGCAACTGCCTTGTAAGCAGTAGGTTGTGGGTTCGACTCCCTCCGCCAGCTCCATAGTATCGACAGGGTCCCGGCTGAATGGCCGGGACCCTCGCATATCCGTTGAGAACGTGTCGGCGCGTACGGTCAGTCGCAGCGGGGGGCTTGCGGCTCGACATCCTCGCTCCACAGCACTTCGTCGACGGGTACTGCGTCGGCGATGTTCTTCAGCTCGAAGGCACCGTGATGATGGGTCCGGATACCGTTCTGACGTGCTGCTGTCGCGACCGGCTTGGAAACCAGAATCTGCCCGCCGTCCCCGAGGTTCATCACGCGTGCAGCGAGGTTCAGCGCGGAACCGATGAACGGTCGCCCACTCTTGTCGAGTACGACCTCGCCGGTCGCTATGCCGATCCTGACGGCGATGTCGCGCTCGGAGGGATGCGCGGCGTTGTGCTCTCGCAGTGCGAGTTGCATCCTCGCGGCAGCCTGGACGGCAGCGGCAGGCGTCGGAAAGGCCGCCACCAGTCCGTCTCCACCCGTTGACTTGCCGCTTCCGCCTGCTTCCTCGATCAACGGTATCAGAAGGTCACGATGGCGCTGTATGACCTTGGCGGAGGTCACACTGCCATCTTCCTCGGTCATGGCGGAGAACGCCTTCATGTCGGTGATCATCACGGTGGTCTGTGCTGTGTGTTTGCTTGCGAGTTCATCTTCGGCTTGTGCGATGAGACTCAGGAGTTCGTCGACATCCGCATCCTCGGCTCGCATCGAGGAACGGGTGGACGGCACGGTACACGGGAGCGGCGGGAACAGCCACTCCCAGATGGACGCGACCGCGATTGCAACTGCAAGCGAACCCCCTGCGGCGACAAGCAGGTCGGTGGTGGCCGGCGTGGAGTCGAGGGCGGCGAGCAGGGTCGTCGAGAGGGTGCCTGTGACCGCGACGCCGACGACGACAGCCACCGGGTCGAAGCAGGGTCGGGTACCGCTGTGACGGACAAGACCCGTGGTCGCCGCACCGGCAGCCCATGCGAGCGGCTGAAGGAGCAGCAGCGGAATCTGTCGCACCCCGGAGAATGCTGTAAGGAGCGGCTCGGGACTCAGCCCCGATACCGCAGGGCCGAGCCAGGTGAAGGCGAGAAGGTTAGCAGGTGCGTCCGCCAGGGAGACAGGGCCCGTGGCGGTCGCGCCCGAAGCTACCAGGCCGACATTCGGCTCGCCTGCGACGATTCCGGCGATCTGGATGGCCAGGCAGGCGATCAGTGCTGCGACGGCTCCTTCGGAGGCACCGAGCAGTAGGCCTGCGAGAGCGGCGACCGCCCATACGGGACCCGCCCATGCGAGGAGAATCGCCGAGATGATGAGCAGGAAGACCCGGCCACGGTCCTGCGCCAGGTACTGGATCGAAGCGAAGCCGATCACGAGTAGGACGACCCCCGTGACGAGGTCGGCCGCAAGCAGGGGTATCGAGAGCGCGCCTATTGCGGCCAGGACCGCTATGCCGGGCATGAACAGCGCAAGCACGCCTACCGCTGCGGCCGCGACCGGAATCGCGACAGGGGGGGCGAAAGCCAGCGCTACGAGTGCCCACCAGGTCACTGCAGTGAAGACGCCGGCTCGTATCCACCTCAAGGCCGGCTCGTTCCGGCGTCGGACGCGTGGCCGCACGGCAATGCATCCTCTCCATAGGGGTTCTTCGTCGTGAGTGTTATTGTGCCTGATATCGGGGGGAACGTCTGCACTAGAGGTGTGTTGTGATCGGGTTGAGAGGAGCGCCGAATGTCGCACGAGGAGTTCTTGGCTAGGGTTCCACTCTTCACACAGTGCACGTCTTCGGAGATCGAGGCCATCTCTGCCGTAGCACAGACGAACGCCTTCCGGCAGGGCCAGATCATCGTTACCCAGGGTACCCCGGGAACGGCGTTCTATCTGATTCTGACGGGTCGCGTGGAGATCGTCCGGGACGGTACGTCTCTCGGAGCGCTTGGCAAAGGAGACTTCTTCGGGGAGATGTCGCTGCTCGACAGTGCACCGCGGTCCGCGACGATCAGGGCACTGGAGGCGACCTCGTGCCTCATGCTGTCGAGTTGGGATTTCAAGGCCCTTCTCGAGCGACACCCGTCGATCGCCATCAAGTTGCTAGAGGTTCTCTCTCGAAGGCTCAGAGTGACTGATGAGCGGATCGGGAGGTGAGGGCACGCCAGGATTTTGAGGTATCAGGATGGGTACGCCCGGAGCCGTGGTCGTCGTTGACACTCGAAGAATCGATAGAGTACTATCCGTATGCCTTTCGACCCGAGAGGTCGATTCGCACGCAACTTGAAAAGCACAGAGGCGTCTATTTTTTTGTGGGGGTGTGCCCGAGTGGCTAAAGGGGACGGGCTGTAAACCCGTTGGCTATGCCTACCCAGGTTCAAATCCTGGCGCCCCCACCAGCGATCTACCAGCGTTGAGGCCGTAGTGCCCACGCTGTTACCTGCCCACATAGCTCAGTCGGCAGAGCACTTCCTTGGTAAGGAAGAGGTCACCGGTTCAAGTCCGGTTGTGGGCTCCAGGGTCACTTTCGATCGGTTCCGCGACGATACAACGACCGGCCGATCGATCTGGCGGTGTAGCTCAGCGGTTAGAGCACACGGTTCATACCCGTGGAGTCACTGGTTCGAATCCAGTCACCGCTACCAGGTCACACACGCAGGGCTCGTGTGGCCCGCGTTTCGGAATGGTAGTGTTACTTACGGTCCGCAGGAGTTAGACAGAGTATCTTAAGGGCGGTCTCGAATCGGCCAGGTGGCCGACCCGTCGGAGAGGTCTCGTAAGGAGGAAGCTCATGGCAAAGAAGAAGTTCGAGCGCACTAAGCCGCACGTCAACATCGGTACCATCGGTCACGTCGACCACGGTAAGA
>CAYGFZ010000047.1:0-4905 GCA_964349355.1 uncultured Coriobacteriaceae bacterium
GGCGCGGAGAAGCAGCTCATCTACTCCGTGCTCGGTACGGAGGTCCCCCACGGCAAGTTACCGGCGGCGACGGGAGCGCTCGTCCACAACGTCTCGACTGCCGCCGCCATCGCCGATGCCCTCGACGAATCCAGGCCGCTCATGGAGCGCGTCGTGACGGTCACTGGTGCCGTGCGACGGCCGGGGAACTATCTCGCTGTGCTCGGCACTCCGCTCGCCGCACTGATCGAACACGCCGGCGGCACTACAGGCGACGTCGGCCGCATCATCGCGGGCGGTCCCATGACGGGCATGGCACTCGCGGATCTCGACGTGCCGGTCGTGAAAGGCACGAGCGGCGTCGTGGTACTCGAGGCCGGAGTGTCGGCGCCGGCCGTCCTTGGTGACCAACCCTGTATCAGGTGCGCGCGGTGCGCAGCCGCATGTCCGATGGGTCTCGAGCCGTTCGCTCTCGGCATCTACACGAACCGGTCTGACTGGGACGGCGCCGAACGCCACCACGCGCTCGATTGCATCGAGTGCGGGTGCTGTAGCTTCGTCTGCCCGACCCGTCGTCCTCTCGTTCAGTTGATCCGACGTGGCAAACAAGCGCTTCTCGAGAGGGGGGCCGCACTGTGAGTCCGCAGACTCCGGCTGCGGCCGTCCGGCCCCACGTCGCTCCATCACCCCACATCGCCGCGAAGGAGAACGTCACACATATCATGCTGTGGGTCGTCGCCGCGCTCGCGCCGACCGCCATCTGGGGTGTCTGGAACATGGGCATGGTGGCTGTCGTGCTCCTCGCGTCGTGCATCGGCTCATCGATGGCGACAGAGTGGATCTGGAACCACGTCACCCGCCGCCCCCAGACGCTCATCGACGGGAGCGCGCTGCTGACCGGGCTACTTCTGGCACTCGCGCTGCCCCCGAGGACTCCCTGGTGGATGGGGATCGCGGGCGGCATCGTCGCGATCGGACTCGCCAAGATGCTCTTCGGCGGGCTGGGGTGGAACCTCTTCAATCCCGCGCTCGTCGGGCGAGCCTTCCTCTCGGTCTCCTGGATGGGCGTGCTGGCCGACGTTCGTCCGTTCCCGGGCGGATGGTACTCCGCGCTCGACGTTCCTGCGACCGCCGGGCACGACGCGATCACGGGTGCGACCAGGCTCGCCATTGCTGCAGCTGACAGGAGTGCAGGAGGCGAGTACGCGATCGATCTGGCGGATCACTACTCGCCGCTGTTGCTAAAGAACCTGGAGGGTTCTCTTGGCGAGGTGTCGGGACTCCTGCTCATCGCCGGCGGTCTGCTCCTGATTGCCAAGCGGATCATCGACTGGCGGATCCCAGCGGGTTACATAGGTACCGTCGCGCTGCTCTCCTGGGCGTTCGGATCGGACCCGATCTTCAACGTACTCGCAGGCGGTGTGCTGCTGGGAGCCTTCTTCATGGCGACCGACTACGTCACATCTCCGATGACTCCGCTGGGCCGGTTGATCTTCGGCTGCGGATGCGGGCTCTTCAACGTGGTAGCCCGCTTCTTCGGTCCGATGCCCGAGGCGACCACCTTCGCGATCCTTTTCATGAACGGCCTCGTCCCCCTGATCGACAGGAGTCTCAGACCGAGGACGTATGGGTGGGTGAGCCGCCGTGGGTAGGGCGCCTTCGACACCGGCTCGGATGATAGCGACCGTGCTCATCACCTGTGTGGTGGCGGCATCGGCGCTCAGCGGGACGTACATGCTCACCCGCGATCGCATCATCGAGCAGGAGCGTGCGGCCGAGGTGGCCGCGTTGCAGGCCGTGCTGCCCGATGCGGCGGAGTTCGCCGAGGCCGACGAACTCCTCGATGATGCGATCGAAGCGGCTGGTGACGTTCCTGTCTCGGCCGTCTACCGCGCCACGGATACGTCGGGCGCTCCCGCGGGATGGGGAGTGCGGGTCGCACCACGAGGATACGCAGGCCCTATCCAGCTGATTGTGGGATTGGATAGAGATGGTTTGGTCACAGGTGTCAGTATCATCACGATGAACGAGACGCCCGGACTCGGGACCAAGATCGTCACGGAGCCGGGGTGGATGGATCAGTTCACCGGATGGGATGGTTCCGACATCGACTCGGCGGCCCGTGACTACGACGGTATCGCCGGAGCGACTAAGTCAGCGGTTGCGATCAGGAACGGCGTGACGGCAGCAGGCTCGGCTTTCGCCGAGGTCCTGTCGCAGGCGAGTGAGGAGGTGCAGGCGCAGTGAGGGAGTGGGGCGCGGTATTCAAGCGGGGGCTCTCGCTCGAGAACCCTTTGACGATGCTCATGATCGGTCTGTGCCCGACGCTCGCCGTCTCCACGAAGGTGGAGGGTGCCTTCTTTATGGGCATGGCTGTGATCTTCGTGCTCACCATGTCGGTCATCCTCGTGTCGTCTATCAGGATGTACGTTCCCGAGCAGGTGCGGATCCCTGTCTTCATCGTGATCATCGCGTCGTTCGTGACTATGGTCGACCTGTCGATGAAGGCGTTCCTGCCCGACGTTTATCTGTTCCTCGGCGTATGGATCCCCCTTATCGTCACCAACTGCATCATCCTTGGGCGGGCCGAGGCGTTCGCCTATCACAACAAGGTGAGTCTGAGTGCTGCCGACGGGCTCGGGATGGGTGTGGGCTTCACCCTGGTTATCGTGGTCCTCGGGCTTATCCGTGAGCTGTTCGGAGCCGGTGAGATAGTCTTCCTTGGCGCCCGGCTCATTGCGTTTCCCGACTGGTATCGAGCACCCAACGTCCTACTGCTCTTCCCGGGCGCGTTCATCGTGTTCGGCTTTATGGTGGCAGCTGCGAAGTGGTACAACCAGCGCACCTCCATGAGGACAGTCCAGGTCCAATCGCACTGCACGATCGAAGAGGGAGGGCGATGACGTGGAGACACTCCAACACTTCGCGCTCCTGCTCGTAGGGGCTGCACTCGTCAACAATATCTTGCTCACACGGTTCATCGGTCTCTGTCCGTTCTTTGGTGTGTCGAACTCGATGGACACGAGTCTCGGAATGGCCGGTGGGGTCCTGTTCGTGCTCACCCTCGCCAGTTCGGTCACGTGGGTGGCGTGGAACCTTCTGCTCGAACCCCTCGGAGTCGGCAACTTCCTCTACATCCCGTCGTTCATCCTTGTCATCGCCGCGCTCGTACAGTTCGTTGAGATGTACATGCGCAAGTCCATCCCCGCTCTCCACCGATCCCTGGGTATATTCCTCCCACTCATCACCACCAACTGCGCGGTACTCGCTACCGCGGTCGAATCTGTGCGCCCCGGCTTCTTCAAGATGGGCATCGAGTACGGGTTCGGGTTTGGCGAGGCGCTCGTCTACACGATCGGCGTCGCGCTCGGGTTCGGTATCGCGCTGATCAGTTTCGCGGCACTCCGGGAGCGGCTCGAGGTGGCGCCGGTCCCCGAGATCATGCGCGGTACCCCCATGGCCTTCATCACCGCCGGCTTGCTCTCCTTCGGGTATGTCGGACTCGGCGGACTTTTCGGACTCTGAGAGGAACCGCTCTGTGGATCTGTCACTCATCATCAACGCGGTCATCGCACTCAGCATCATAGGCCTGGCGGCTGGTGCGATCCTGGCGGCCGCCTCGCGCAAGTTCTTCGTCGAGGTCGACCCCCGTGTAGAGAGTGTCTTGAGCGTGTTGCCCGGTGCGAACTGCGGGGCTTGTGGTAGTCCCTCGTGTTTCAGCGCAGCCGAGGCGATGGTCGCCGGCGACATTCAGGTCACAGCGTGCACTGCAGGGGGTCAGTCGGTCGCCGACGCGGTCGCTGACGCTCTCGGCGTCGAGAAGTGCGCGGTCGCAGCAATCGTCTCGGTGCGCCACTGCGGAGGGGGTCGTGCCGCTTCACGTCGCTTCGATTACTCTGGCGTCCTCTCCTGTAGCACGGTATCCAAACTCGCAGGGGGAGATCTCACGTGCCCCGCTGGTTGCTTCGGGTACGGCGACTGTGCCCGTGCATGCCCGTTCAATGCGATCGTGATGGACGAGCGCGGCCTTCCTGTCATCGACCTCGATCGCTGCACGGGGTGTGAGGTCTGTGTGCGTGAGTGTCCCCGCGGGCGCATAGGACTGCTTGCGATGGTGGCCGAGGAGGGTGCGGTCGCGGTGCGATGCAACTCACACGACAAACCACGCGCCCGAAAAGACTACTGTTCGATGTGTTGCATCGCGTGCAAGAAGTGCGAGAAGGCATGTCCGGCCGATGCGATCCACGTCGTCGACCTGCTGGCAGTCGTCGACTACGACAAGTGCATCGCCTGCGGGATGTGCGTCGAGGTCTGTCCGCAGGAGTGCATCGACCTGACCGGACGTCTCGCGATCGCTTCGGCGACCGGGCTGGACGGGCGTGGCCCGAAGGTGGACGGCTTCTCGCCGGATGCCATCGAGGGCGCTGCCCTCACGAAGGGAAGTGGGGCGGCGTGACACGGGGCGATCGGCTCGTGATGTGCGCCGTCGCGGCCCTCGCGTTGCTGGCCGTTCCCGTCTCTGGTCTTGCCCTCTCACATGCGGTCGATGGCGTGATCCTGAGTGGACCCGGCGGCACGACGCACGTCTCGCTCGATGAGCCGGGTCGCTACGAGGTCGTCGGTTCTCGCGGTGTCGTGATCTTCGAGGTCTCAAAAGGGAGTGTACGGGCCGTCTCGGCCGACTGTCCCGACGGGGTGTGCGTCCGCAGCGGGCCGGTGCGCCCGGGACGTCCCGTCGTCTGCGCTCCCAACGGGGTCTCGGCGATGACTTCCTCGGTCGTTGGGGGAGGTATCGATGCGGTCTCCCGCTGATAGGTACTCCGCACACACGAGTGCTCTCACTGCAGCGTTCTTGGCGATCGCGGTCGTGTTGGGATACCTCGAGAGCGTGGCGCTGCCATCTCTCCCTGTCCCGGGTGTCAAGCT
>CAYGFZ010000047.1:5005-7741 GCA_964349355.1 uncultured Coriobacteriaceae bacterium
CTGTCACTGTCGGTCGCTGGTAGGTGAGGAGGTGGGCGCCGTGGCGCCACGCCTGATGGGGAGAGCATGCTCGCCCCGTGAGATGGTGCTGTCGGGGCGACCCGACAGCGTGTCCGATGCAGCGTTGCTGTCACTGCTGATCGGTGAGCACCGGGAGGAGTCGGGCAGGGCGTTGCTCGACGCCCATCCGGTGCCTGATGGATTGTGGCGGGTGAGCGCCGAGGACCTGGTCACCCTTCCCGGAGTCGGTCCTGCAGGAGCCGCGCGCGTCCTTGCGTGTCTCGAGATGAGTCGTCGTGCATCCGTTTGGAAGAGTGAACGACGACGCACGATCTCGACCCCCGAGGATGTCGTCGAGCTGTGTTGGCCACAACTGCGCGGGGCTGACCGCGAGCACTTCTGGTCGATCGCGCTCAACACCAAGAACCACCTGGTGCGGATGGTCGAAGTCTCTGTAGGAAGCCTCAACGCATCGATCGTGCATCCCAGGGAACTCTTCAAGGACGCAGTCAGGCTCTCGGCGGCGTCGGTGGTTGTCGTCCACAACCATCCCAGTGGGGATCCCTCTCCGAGCGGGGCCGACATCCAGCTCACGCGACGTCTCGTCAAGGCGGGAGACGTGCTGGGGATCGAAGTGCTCGACCACGTAATCATCGGCGACGGAGGCGAGCACGCGAGTCTTCGGGAGCTCGGGCTGATGTGACCCTGCAGGTCCCGGGAGGTCCGTCCGACCGTAACCGGGACGTAGATATTTCGGCACGAATCGCTGTGCTACACTTGTTCGGGTCTCAGACCTGCGGTTCTCGGGAGACGGCGTACCCGCGGACCGTTTCAGTGTGCAGTGTGATGCATGCGCTCGTGCGTGGGATCACCGCACAGGGGTGGCGTCGTGCCGCCTCGACGAAAGGAGCAGGAGCGACCGTGTCGCTTATCGATATGTTCTTCAATTCATTGGGCGGCGACATGGCCGTCGATCTCGGAACCGCCAACACGCTGGTGTCCGTTCGCGGACAGGGTATCGTTCTTATCGAGCCTTCAGTCGTCGCTGTGGAGAAAGACTCCAAGCGTGTGCTGGCTGTCGGCACTGAGGCCAAACGGATGCTCGGGCGTACCCCCGGCAGCATTGTCGCGATCCGTCCGCTCAAAGACGGCGTCATCGCCGATTTCGAGGTCACCGAGGCGATGCTCCGTTATTTCATCAACAAGACGCGCGTGAAGCGCTTCCCATGGCAGCCGAAACCGCGCGTGGTCGTGTGTGTGCCCTCGGGCGTGACCGAGGTCGAGAAGCGGGCTGTCTTCGAGGCGACGATGCAGGCTGGCGCGCGCCAGGCGTACCTCATCGAGGAGCCGATGGCCGCGGCGATCGGTGCCGGACTACCCATACAGGAGCCGACAGGCAACATGGTCGTCGACATCGGGGGCGGCACCACTGAAGTAGCCGTCATCTCCCTTGGCGGCATCGTGGTGGCGCAGTCGATCCGCATCGCTGGCGATGAGTTCGATGAGGCGATCATCGTCCACGTGAAGCGCGTCTACAACGTGCTCATCGGCGAGCGGACCGCCGAGGAGATGAAGTTCGAGATCGGCAGCGCGTGGCCGCTCCTCGAAGAGGTCGACGTCGAGGTTCGCGGGCGTGACCTTCTGACCGGACTTCCGCGCACCATCACCATGGAGTCCGAGGAGATCCGCGAGGCACTCGAAGAGCCCATTGCGGCTATAGTCGCGGCAGTGAAGAGCACTCTGGAGAAGACACCGCCCGAGCTTGCGAGCGATCTGATGGAGTACGGCATCGTACTCACGGGCGGCGGGGCTCTGCTTCGTGGCCTTGATGACAGGCTGAGGCACGAGACAGGGATGCCCGTCCACGTGTCCGGAAACGCGCTTACGAACGTAGTCGACGGTTCCGCGATGGCCCTCGAGGAGATCGACGCCCTCAAGAAGGTCCTCACTGGGGCAAGGTAGGAGGGCCGTCTCCACAGTGCGTATCTCCCGACGTGAGAGGGGCGGCGGTGACGGGTGGATCCTCGTCGTTTTTGTAGTCGCCGCATTCATCATCATCACACTCTCCTTCCGGGAAGGGGATAGTGGTCCGATCACCTCCCTTCGCCGCAGCTTGCACTCGGTGCTCGCGCCGGTCGGCCTGGTTGGCGAAGTGGTGACCTCACCTGTTCGCTCGGTCATCACGTGGGCAGGCGATCTCACCGTCGCTCGAGGAGAGCTCGATACGCTGCGCGACCAGAACATTCAGCTTCGTGAGCGCCTCGCCGAACTCGAGGAGGCGCGGCTCGAGAACGAACGGCTGCGTGAACTCGTCGGCTTCGTGCAGGCGCGCGAACTCGATGCGCTCGGGGCTCGTGTCATCGGCAAGCCGACGGCGTCGTGGGAAGGTGTCATCACCATCGATCGCGGTACCGCCGATGGCGTGGACGTCGGGATGCCGGTACTCGCCGCTGCCGGGCTCATCGGTCAGGTGATCGAGAGTTCCGAGTCGAGTTCCCGCGTGCGCCTTCTTTCTGACCAGCGGAGTGGAGCTGCTGCCCTGCTGCAGTCTTCGCGTGCCGAAGGAGTCGTTCGCGGGTCGATCGAGGGCGACCTCACCTTAGACTTCGTGAGCCGGGAGACGACCGTGACTGTTGGCGACGTCGTCCTGACCTCTGGTATGGGTGGCGTCTACCCTAAAGGCCTTCTCGTGGGCGAGGTCGCGGACGTTCGGCTCGAAGACGCAGACTTGTTCCC
>CAYGFZ010000047.1:7841-14238 GCA_964349355.1 uncultured Coriobacteriaceae bacterium
GTGCAGGGACGGCGGTCGGGGATGGTCGCCGGGTTCACTGCGGGGATCATCTTCGATCTTCTCGGAACCGCACCGGTCGGACCTGCAGCCCTCGTCTTTTGCATCGTCGGGTTTCTCGCGGGATCACTGCAGGCCAACACCTTCGCCGAGGGCTGGACCCTGCCCCTTGTCATTCTCTTCGTCGCGAGCATGACCGCCGAGGTGTTCTACGGGATCGTGCTGGCTATACTCGGCGAAGGGGGTGCGGGAATGGGCGCCGTCTTCACCGTGATGCTCCCGGGCGCGGTGTATAATTCCGCACTGGCGGTGCTCGTGTATCCATGGCTGGCGCGTTTCTTGCGGCAGGACATGCCTGTGACCACGTTCCGTCGCATCGGATAGAGCACACCGCTCGCGCGATCCTTTGTCCGGGCATGCCCTCGAATAGACACCGATGGAGCCGCGTAGATGGCGACCTATCGTGACCAACTGAAACCTCGTTACGCTGCGCTCGCCGTGATATTCATCGGCGTGCTCGGCGTCCTGCTCGTTCGAACCTGGAGCATGCAGGTTCTCTCCGGTGATGAGTTCTCCGCAGCTGCGGAGAACAATCGCGTCCGCGAGATCTCTGTCCAGGCGCCGCGAGGTCGCATCCTTGATCGAAACGGCGAACCGCTCGTGCAGAACCGGGCGACCCTCGGCGTGACGGTCGACCCTGCAGTCCGTGGTGACACCGACCTGCTCTACCGCCTCTCGGTGGTCCTTGATGTGCCGCTTGCCGAGGTGACCGAGAGAGCAGCCTCTACGCGTGAGGCTGCGCTGCAGCCCAGACTCGTCGCGGTTGACATCCCCATGACGACAGTCGCATATCTGGCGGAACACCAGTCGGACTTTCCCGGCGTCGAGGTATCGGTCGTGCCGGTACGCGAGTACCCAAACGGCACGCTCGCAGCTCACGTCCTTGGCTACACCGGCGAGATATCGGAGACGGCGTTAGGCTCCGGTGAGATGGAGGGCTACGTCCTCGGCGATATCGTGGGCAAGGGAGGGGCGGAGAGCCAGTTCGAGGCGGTGCTCCAGGGCGAGAAGGGGTACCGTCGCATGGAGGTGGATGCGAGGGGCAAGGCACGCAGCGTCCTCGAGGAGGCCGAGCCGGTCGCTGGTAACGATGTGAAGCTCACCATCGACATCGAGGTCCAGCGTGTGGCCGAGGAAGCTCTCGTGAATGCGCTCGAGGCTGCACATGCTGATGACTTTCGCAATGCTCGCGCTGGATCGGCTGTCGCTCTCGACATCAAGACCGGTGAAGTGCTCGCGATGGCGAGTGTGCCGACGTACGACCCTGCGTTGTTCATCGGCGGCATCTCGACCGCCAACTGGGAAGCGCTTAACGCCAAGGACAGCGAGTATCCGCTCAACAACCGTGCGATCCAGGGGCTCTATCCCCCGGCATCGACCTTCAAGGCGATTACCGGCATGGCAGGCCTCGAATACGGCGTCACGAGTCTCAGCCACTCCTACTACTGTTCCGGGCGATGGACCGGGCAGGGCGAGGATTGGGCGAAGTTCTGCTGGGATCGTAGCGGTCATGGCAGTGTTGACTTCACTCGTGGCATCTCCGAGAGTTGCGACGTGGTCTTCTACGAGATCGGGATCGAGTTCTACCGTCGGGAAGCCGAGGAGATGCAGGAGTTCTCGCGCCGGTTCGGCCTTGGTTCCAGGCTCGGTATCGACCTGCCGGGTGAGGTCGCAGGGCGAGTGCCTGACGCTGAGTGGAAAGCGGAGTGGAACCGCGACTTCCCCGAGTACCAGAGGTGGCTTCCCGGGGACAGCACCAACTTCGTCATCGGACAGGGTGATCTCCTTACGACTCCTCTGCAGATGGCAGGAGTGTTCGCGGGCATCGCCAATGGCGGTGACGTCATGCGACCGCACATCCTAGCGGAGGTTCTCGACTCGAAGGGCGATCCGGTCCGGGTGTTTGAGCCCGAGGTCGCGTTTGCGACTGGCGCGAGCGACGCATCGATCCAGGCTGTACACAACGCGCTGCTCGCCGTCACCGAGGGCGGAACCGGTACGGGTGCGTTCCAGGGTTTCCCCGAGCGAGTGGCCGGCAAGACCGGTACTGCGGAGGTCGCGGGCCGCGACAACTACGCATGGTTCACGGCCTATGCCCCTGCGGAAGATCCCCGTTATGCCGTCGCTGTCGTGATCGAACAGGGGGGCGGGGGAGGCGCGGTGGCGGCACCTGCGGCGCGCGAGATTCTCTCTGCTCTTCTCGGGCTGCCCATCGAGCTCGTTCGTGCGACGGACGATTCGAGGTGACCTGGTGAGCCGCGTAGAGACTGTCAGGAAGTGGACTAACCTGCCGTTGATCCTGACCGTCGTCCTCCTGCTCGTCTACGGGGCGGTCGTCGTACGTTCTGCGACCTCAGGTTTCTCGGCGGGGGAGTCGATGTTTCAGCGGCATCTGCTCGGGATCGCCCTGGGCTGCGTCCTTCTTGCCATCGCCTGGGTGATCGACTACAGCAAGCTCGAGGGCTGGTTGGGCCCGCTGACCGTCGCGAACGCACTCCTTATCTTGAGTCCGAGGATTCCCGGCCTCGGGGCTCAGGTATCCGGTGCGACGGCCTGGCTCGAGGTCGCGGGGGTACGACTGTTCCAGCCCTCTGAGCCGGCGAAGCTCGTTACGGTTCTGATCATGGCTATCGTGATCTCGCAGTACAAGGGGAGGATCGAGCGGTGGCAGGACGTCGCGCGGGTCATGCTCTACCTAGCCGTCCCGTTCGGGCTCATCCTTCTCCAGCCGGACTTCGGCACCGGTCTTGTCTTCATCGCCATCACGATGGGTATGTTGCTCGTCGGCGGCCTGAAGGGTCGCTGGTTCCTCGTCTTCGCGCTGGTAGGAGTTCTCGGTGTTGGGCTCGCCTTCAAAGCGGGTGTCGTAGCCGAGTACCAGGTCAATCGGCTGCTGGTGTTCATCGATCCCGAGATCGACCCCCAAGGTGCCGGATACAACCTCCAGCAGTCCCGCATCGCCATCGGTTCGGGCGGCGTGAGCGGACAGGGGTTGTCGCAGGGCACGCAGTCCAACCTCAACTTCCTCCCGGAGCGGCACACCGACTTCATCTTCGCTGTCCTCGGCGAGGAGTTAGGGTTCGTCGGATCCGTGATGCTGCTGGGACTCTATCTTGCGCTCCTGATGGTCGCGCTCGAGATCGCCACATCGGCCCGCGACCTGTTCAGTTCGCTCATCGCGGTGGGGCTGATCAGTATGTGGACCTTCCAGATCTTCCAAAACATGGGAATGACGATGGGCCTTATGCCCATCACGGGCATCCCGCTTCCGTTCATGAGCTTCGGATCATCGTTCATGATCACGAATCTCGCCGGAACGGGTATGCTCCTGTCCGTATGGGCTAGGCGGCGCGCCGTCTGACTCACCAGTCCGACCCGATGAGGGGAGAATCCGTGGCCCTACCTATCAACGTCACAGATCTACTGAAGTCCGGATCGAAGCTCGGCAAGGAGCGCGAACAGCCGGTACGCCTGGCGATTGTCGTGGAACCCGACGCGCCCGATGCACTGATCGACGTCGTCCGCGACCGCTTCAAGCCCTACACGGCCAACGCGCGACTCGAGATCGAAGTGTCCGAGCCCGATGTCAGGCTCGTGTTCGGGTCGTCTGTCGATGCCGTCATCGGTATCGTGGGCAGCGGCCGCGTAGGCATCGCGCCGACCCTCGCTGACGCCCGCGAGCGAGGCATCCCGACACTGGCGGCAGGAGTCGCAGGCAGTGGTCGCGATGTCGCGGAGGCGGTCGGCAATCCGTACGCCGACAGTGTTGCTGACCCGGATCCGGAGCGCCTCGTCGACGACGAGGTCGCGTCCTGGCTCGTCGATCGCGTTCAGAAAAAGCGCCTCGCACTGGCACACAACTTCCCGTTCCTTCGCTCTGCGGTGGCGGAGGAAGCAGTGAGGTCGACCGCCCTGCAAAACGGACTGATCGGCTCGGTGGTGATCATTCCCGGTGCCGACATGCCGCTGATGACGCTCAACCAGGCGAAGATGATGTTGCAGATCGCCGCTGCGTACGGTGAGCACCTCGGCTCTGACCGCATCAAGGAGATCGGTGCGATCGTGGGCGGCGGGTTCGCTCTGCGGGCCGTGGCGCGGCAACTTCTCGTGTTCGTCCCCGGGTTCGGCTGGGCGATCAAGGGCGCTATCGGCTACGGCGGCACGCTCGCGATGGGCAAGGCCGCGGTCGCCTACTTCGAGCGTGGAGGCGACCTAGGCATGATCACTCAAGCCGCGGTCGAGGCTCGCGACGCCGCTGTTGCACGGCTTCGTCGTGACCGCCGTGCACTGAAGCAGATCGCTGCCGGTCTGGCCGAAGAGTCAGTTAGTGACGCGGCCGAATCACCCCCGCCACTGGGCCCTGCCGATGCGTGACCTGCGGCAGCGGGTCGAGCCTCTGCTCTCGCGCGTCGAGCGTCCGGCGCGCTACATCGACAGGGAGTGGGGAGCGACCCGGTCCCGGGAGGCTGCTCACCGCACCGTGCTGCTCTATCCTGACGCGTACGAGATCGGCCAGGCCAACCAGGGGCTGGCGATCCTCTACGACCGCCTGAACTCCGAGGACGGGTTCGCTGCCGAGCGCGCCTACGTTCCCTGGGTAGACATGGCGGCCGAGATGCGCGGAGCGGATGTGCCTCTCTTCTCTCTTGAGAGTTGCGCTGCTGTCGCCGACTTCGATCTGGTCGGCATCACGCTGCCGTACGAACTCACCTATACGAATATTCTCGAGGTCCTCGATCTCGCGGGCATACCCCTCCACGCCAAGGACCGCACCGACTCACATCCTATCGTCGTCGGCGGAGGACCGTGTGCCTACAACCCCGAACCGATCGCGTGCTACTTCGACGCGATCTTGATCGGAGAGGGCGAGGAGGCGGTCCTCGAGATCGCTCGCGCGCACGCGGCGTCGAAGGAGTCCGGTGCACGCCGTGCCGAGATCCTCGCTGCGTTGGCGGCTATCCCCGGCGTCTACGTGCCGGGTCTCTACGATCCAGGCAAGGGAGGTCGCATTCAGCCTCGCGGGGCTGCTCTGGCGACCGTCGTCAAGCGTGCGGTGGCTGACCTCGCCGAGTTCAGGCCGCCGCTCTGCGGGATCGTGCCGTACATGGATGTCGTACACGACCGGCTTACGGTCGAGGTGTTGCGCGGATGTACACGCGGGTGCCGTTTTTGCCAGGCGGGGATGGTATACCGTCCCGTGCGGGAGCGGACCGCTGACCATGTCGTGCGCGATGTGATGGCCGGACTGGCGTGCACAGGATACGACGAGGTCTCCCTGACGTCGCTTTCCACGACGGACCACAGCCAACTCGAGGAGATCCTCCGGCGTCTGTCGGCACGGCTGGAAGGCTCCGGGGTGTCGGTATCCCTGCCGAGCCTTCGGGTCGACGCGTTCAGTGTCTCGATGGCCCGCCTCGTCTCCGGTGCGAAGAAGCCGGGCCTCACGTTCGCTCCCGAGGCCGGGACCCAACGCCTGCGTGACGTGATCAACAAGAACGTATCCGAGGAAGACCTCATCGACACCGTTTCACGGGCGTTCTCGGGTGGATGGCGGCGCATCAAGCTCTACTTCATGATCGGACTGCCGACCGAGACCGATACGGATATCGAAGGCATCGGACGGCTTGTGGCGCGCGTGCTTGCAACGGCGCGTGAGGCCGTGGCGCCGGCCGATCGCGGTTCCATCCGCATCGGGGTGTCCGTTTCGACGTTCGTACCCAAGGCTCACACGCCCTTTCAGTGGGACGGGCAGATCGGCCGCGCGGAGATAGCGCGGCGCCAGGGCGTGCTGCGCGCGGCCGTCCCACGCAAGGGAGTGGATCTGTCATGGCACGATGCTGACGTCTCCTTCCTTGAGGGTGTGTTTGCGCGGGGCGGCCGTGAGGTCGCGGGTGCGATCGAAGCGGCGTGGAGAAACGGTGCTCGCTTCGACGCGTGGACCGAGCGCTTCGATCTCGCACTCTGGGAGGAAGCGTTCGCATCGGCAGGACTCGATCCGGCCGCGATCGCGGAGCGCTCCATCGGCGTCGACGAACCGCTGCCGTGGGCGCATATCTCCTCGGCGGTGTCTGAGAAGTACCTGTGGCTTGAGCGGGACCGGGCTCTTGCGGGGGACACGACCGTGGACTGCAGTTTCGAGGGGTGTACGGGATGCGACGCGTGCGGGACTCTCGACGTCGACATCGTCCTCGGGGGTGATACGCGTGGCCTCCGGTGAGTTCCGTTTACGGGTCTGCTATCGCAAGAGCGGGCCGCTGCGCTTCCTGTCGCACCTCGAGGTCATGCGTGCGCTCGAGCGTTCTGCGCGACGGGCGGCTATGCCGTATGCTGTCACCAAAGG
>CAYGFZ010000047.1:14338-15417 GCA_964349355.1 uncultured Coriobacteriaceae bacterium
ATCGATGGAGAGGGGGTCGATTCAAAGAACGTGGAAGCGGCGCTGTCGGCTGTGATCTCCGAAGGCCGCCTTGAGAAGGAGCACAAAGGCAAGACCAAAGTTTTCGATCTCGCGCGCAGCCTCCCGGAAGGGGCGCGTGTGAGGTCTGAAGGGCCGAAGGTGACTGTGGAAGTCGCCGTCAGGATGGGCCAGGAAGGCTCCCTGCGGCCGGAGGTGCTCCTCGGCGAGGCTCTCTCGCGGATCGGCTGTCACGACGCCGACGTTACGGTGACGCGTGCAGACGTTCTGATCGACGACGAGGACGGACTGCGGCGTCCCATCTGACGGGAGTCCGTGGTGGGAGTACAAGTGCGCGAGATGCTCATCTCGCACGACTCCGACGAGACGCGGGTCGCTCTTCTCGAGGACCGCGAACTCGTCGAGCTCTATGTGGAACGGCCGAAGCGCTCCGTGGTCGGCAACGTCTACCTTGCAAAGGTCAGAGACGTGCTGCCGGGGATGCAGGCCGCATTCCTCGACATCGGCCTGGAGAAGAACGCGTTCCTCTACGTCGACGACATCGTCACTGCCCGCCGCGGTGCACCTGTGCCTGCGCGCGACGACATCGCCGGGTTCGTCAAGTCCGGGCAGGAGATCATGGTTCAGGTGCTCAAGGACCCGATGGGGACCAAGGGCGCCCGCGTGACGACCGAGATCAGCCTGCCTGGTCGTTTCGTGGTCCTCATGCCGCTTTCGGACATGGTCGGCGTATCGCGCAAGCTTCCAGACGACGAGAGGGACCGTCTTCGCGAAACCGTCGAGCCGCATGTGCCGACGGGTCGGGGTCTGATTGTGCGAACCGCAGCCCACGGCGTGCCCGAGGACGAGATCGTGGCCGATCTCGAGTTCCTGCTGCGCCTGTGGAAACGCGTCAGTCATCAGGCCACCGAGGCACTTGCGCCCGAGATCATCTACGCCGAGATGGACCTGGCGCTGCGGCTCGTCCGCGATGTCTTCTCCGATGACTTCTCCCGGCTCGTCATCGACGACAAGGCGACGTACACCAAGGTGGTCTCCTTCCTCAAGAAGGCCGCTCCCGG
>CAYGFZ010000048.1:0-3322 GCA_964349355.1 uncultured Coriobacteriaceae bacterium
GGCTTCGTCATCGGCGAGGTGGGTAATGCCAACCAGTTCGTCTATGAGGAGACTCTCGTCGTCTACCGGGATGCCGAGGACGCTGCTGCGCTCGTAGCGCGTGAGCTCAACACGGATCGCCTCGTACAGAGTCGGGGGATGTACTCCTTCGACTCCGATATCCTCGTGGTGGTCGGTAGTGACTGGCGCTCTCTCATCGGTCGGGATGAAGCCACCGCTAACTGATGCGGGCGGTGTCGGTGCTACCCGGGAAGGACGCGGTCCGGGACTATCCTTGTCGCGTCTCTGAGCACTGTCATGAACTGTACCGCGAGGTCGTCCCGGCCGAATCGCTCTTCGGCCAAAGCCCGCGCATTCTTGCCCATCCGGGTGACCGTGTCCGGGTCGTCCGCGAGTTTCTCGATCGCGTCCGCGAGAGCTTCGGCATCCCCGGGGGCGATGTAGACGCCCGCTCCGTTCGTCTCGATCAACTCGCGTGTCCATCCCGGGGAGTTGACGATCATCGGTCTACCCGTCGCCAGTCCGTCGAAGAACTTGTTGGGGGAGTTCGTGTAAAGAATCGGGACGTCGGCGAAGAGGGTCATCAGTGCGTCGGCGGTACGTGTGAGGCGAGGCACATCATGCTTGGGCATCGATCCCACGAGAATGAGGTTGTCGAGTCCTTCGCGCTCCTTGGCCTCGCGGATGCCCGGGAGGGATTTCCCGTCGCCGGCGATCAGGAAGACGATATCATCCCTGCCGCGGTCTTTCAGTATCCGGGCTGCTCCCGGCACTGAGTCTTCAACCGCGTTCGACGGCCCGATCGCTCCCGCGTATCCGACGATGAACCGGTCGCCGAGGGCGTAGCGCTCTACGAGTTCGGGGTCCTTCGCTCCGGGATGAAACAGGTCCAGATCGCACGAGTTGGGAATCATGTGCACCCGCTCGCGCGGGACCCCTTCGGCGAGAATCCCCTCGGCCATGCCGGGGGAAAGCGCGATGACCGCCGAGGAGCGCCGGTAGAGGAAGCGCTCGAGGGTTTTGGCGATCCGACCCAGTATGCCGGTGCGACTCAGGGCTCCCATCTGGATCGCCGCCTCGGGCCACAGATCCCTCACTTCGAAGACGAACGGGATCCTGCGTAGTGCAGCGGCGATCCATCCGGGGATGCCGACCGTGAGCGGGGTAGAGGTGGCGAACACGACGTCGGGCCGGGGGGCGGTGACGGCGAGCCAGGTGGCACCGATAGTAAAGGTGAGGAACGAGATGATGCGGCGCGTGTAGCCCATGTAGTTCGAGTACGACACGCGGACCGATCTGATCTCAATACCGTCGATGGCGCCACGTGCGAAGACGCGCCCGGAGTACTCCGGGGAGAGCCGCGAACTGCTGGTGATCATGATCACCTCGTGTCCGGCCTCCACCATCCGGCGCCCGAACTCATACGAGCGGATCAGCCCGAGCGGTGATTCCCGGGTGGCGAAGAACTGGTGTATGTAGACGACTCGCATCGATCACTCCGCATGTCCGTTCGGGCAGAGCACTCGGGTTCGGGGCCGCGTCAGAGTATCACAGCCCGGTGCCGGGTCACTCGCTCGCTATCTGTCTCTACCGCCATCAGGCCCTCTTCCGGTAGCCTTGCGGGCGAGTTCGCCGAGGAAGGCCCTCTCGTCGGGTCTGATCGCACCGGTTGCCAGCAGTGCGAGCGCATAGGCGGCGAGCGCGAGCCCGGCCATCCCCGCGAGCATCTCGATCGAAGGTTCCGCCCCCGCGAAGACAGCCCAGAGAACCGCAGCCATCGCCAGGGCGGACACCGCAGTGCGGGCGACCATCGACCAGGGGATCTTCCACGCCATGTACGGGCGTGACCGGGTGTACGTCAGACCAAGCAGCAGCAGGTACGACGCGAGTGTGGTGTAGGCAGCCCCCTGATATCCGAAGCGCGGCACGACTGCGATGTTCGCGACGAGATTGAACCCGGCCGCAGTCAGGGTGTTGTACATGATGATCGTCGAACGTTTGTGTATGCCGAGCCCTGTCCCCGCGATGTTCGCCAGTTGGTAGCACATGACGCTCGCCGAGACGACCGCCATGATGGGGGCGGCCACCCAGTACTCACGTCCGGCGAACACCTGCATGAACTGCCCGGACCCAACGGCAAGACCGGCTATCAACGGTAGCGCCGCCATGAGGTAGTAACGGGTGAACTGCGTCTGGACCTGTTGGGCGAGATCCTGCCCGTGTTTCTCGTAGGCCTCCATCAGCATCGGTGTCATCGTTATCAGCAACGGCATGCCGACCAACTGCATGATCTTCTCTCCGAGTCCGTAGGAGACGGAGTACAGACCGACCTCGGCCGAACTGCGCATCGCTGCGATCACGTACCGGTCGGCGAGGACGAGCACCCATGCCGAGATGCCGACGGGGACGAGCGGGATCCCGTACGACAGGAACTCGCGGAGCATCGGTCGGCTTACCGAGGCAGGAGCCAGGCTTCCCTCGGTCTTCACCTGGCCGAGGATGAAGGGAAGCACGACCGCATTACCCGCGACTCCCCCCACGATTATGCCGAGGGAGCCCCACCCGAACGCCGCGACGAGCGCGACCGAGGCGATGGTCGTCAGGATGGTCGTCACCACGCTCAGGAGCGCGAAGGCTGACGCCCTATTGGCCGCCCGGAGCACCTGCAGGAGCGTGGTGGAGAGGTGATGTACGACAAGAAAGGCCACGCCTGCTGGCACGAGCGAGATCAGGCTTGCTCCGAGTGCATCCCTAAACAGCCAGGCCCCGAACCCCCCGATCACCCCCACGGCGGTGAGCGAGGCGAGGGCGACCCAGAGCACCGTCGATGTGAAGTCGTCGAGGCGCCCCTCCTTGCGACTCGGCCAGTAGAGTCGGACGAGCGAGGAAGAGATCCATGCCGAGGCGATCGCAGCGGCGAACGACACCGCCGAGCTGATGAGGTAGAAGTTGCCGTAGTCCTCGGCACCGATAGCGCGCGTGAAAACCGGAACGGTGATGAGCGACGTGATCGCCGGGACGAGGCGGACGGGCAGGTACTTGAACGTGTCGGAGCCCGCGCGTTTGAGGAACGACCTCAGCATCGGCTGCGAGTCGTCTGCACTGGATGTCGTAGAGCTGTAAGCATCGTGGTCCTTGGGTCAGCATCGTTCCCTACCTGAGCACATAGTAGTGCAGTGTGTGCCGCTCCGCCCACTGCCGGGACGTGACGGATGGGTGACAGATCCCGACCAGAGGGTGTGGGATACATTCGGAGGTCTCCGCGTGAGCGCCCGCGCGTAGACACGATGAGGTAGAATGCCGAGGAAATCTGCTCCGCGCA
>CAYGFZ010000048.1:3422-7381 GCA_964349355.1 uncultured Coriobacteriaceae bacterium
GTGGGACGGGCCCTACAAGGTCGGCGACAACCCGCTCAACGCAGGGGGCAACCCGCTGAACACGCATGGAGCCCCGGCGCTTCACATCGATCAGGCCGGGCACCTGCATGTGTTTTGGGGAGCTCACGGCTCGGAGCTGCGGTACTCGCGGACCATCACTCCCCTCAAGATCGACAGGTGGGGGGCCACGCAAGCCGCGGTGCCGAAGGGGGGAGTGAACGGGCACATCGACGGCGTGACCTATCCGCAGGTGGTCTCCTACGAGACTTCGCAGGGTGCCCCGGCGATGGAGATCTTCTACCGTGTGCCCGACATCTATCAGGACGGCACGCGGTCCGGACTCGGCTGGGCGTCCCGCGTCGTGACCGGGACGGTGGACGCGACCCGGATCGCGACGACGCGCTCGCAGCCGGCGCTCGAAGGTAAACTTATCGATGGCGATAACCAAGGGATCGGCTGGTACGCTTCGTTCGAAGCCGAGCAGAACGGGCGAGTCCATATGGTGGCGCTCGCGCAGCCCCTGAATGGTTCGGTGCGTCCGTACGAGCGCAGCGGGGTCTTCTATGCCGTCCGGGAGCCTGGTGCGACCCGGTGGATGGACATCACAGGCGCACTCATCGGTACTGATGCGAATCCGGTACCGACCTTCGATAACATGCGCAGCGCTCCGGCCGCCCAGGTGTTCCGCCACGTGACCGACAACCAGAACCAGGTCTCTCTCGCCGTCGATCCGGATGGTAAGCCGGCGATACTGTTCATCTCGGGTGAGCCTGATGCTACCGGCGAGGACTCGCACGAATGGATGTTCGCTCGGTGGGACGAGGACGGACAGAAGTGGGGAGTCCGCTCGATCGCCACGACCGACCACTTCTTCGATTCGGCCGCCCTCGACTTTCCTGACCCGAACGATCCGGACTACATCGAGGCGTTCCTGGTGGTCGGCGGCACCGAGGGTAGGAGCACCATCGATCCGCTGCGCCGGTACGTGGACCGGGGCGGCGACATCTGGCGCTACATCTCCTACGACGCGGGTAAGACCTTCGACACCCGCAACCCTGTTCGTGAGGCCGATCCGTCACGCGGTGAGATCTACAACGACCCGCAGATCGTTCTTACTGACGATCCGGCTTCCAACGGCAAGGCGCGGCTGCTCTTCTGTCAGTGGGACAACAATGCCGACAACTTCATCAACAAGGTATTCCTCTGGGGGGACGTCCAGGAGTTCGCCGTGAAGGAGTTCTCGCCTGAGATGCATCGCCTGAGCGGCGCGTCGAGGGTCGAGACGGCCGTGAGGGTCTCGCAGGAGTCCTTCCCGCTCGGCCCGGCTATGGTACCTCCGCTTCCCATCTCGGATAGAAGTCGCAAGGTCTTCGTTGCAACGGGCGAGAACTACGCCGACGCGCTCTCTGGTGTGCCGCTAGCGTACGCGTATAGTGCACCGATGCTCTTCACTGTTGGCAAGACACTGTCGCCGGCCGTCGCCACCGAGCTCACACGCCTCCGTGGAGCTACCAGTTCGCTCGCCCTCGATGTCGTCATCCTGGGCGGCCCTGCAGCGGTCGCCCCCGAGGTGGAGACCGCGCTGCGTGCGCATTCGGCAACACGGTCGGTCCGGCGTATCGACGGGAACGACCGGTATGAGGTCTCCCGCAGGATCGCGCTGGAGCTCGCGCGCGTCGCCGGCCGGCCTGACGGAGCGTTCGTCGCGAGCGGCGAGAACTTCCCCGACGCGCTCGCGGCCGCACCGGTCGCCGCAGCCAAAGGGTACCCGATCCTGCTGACGCGGGGCGAGAGCCTGAGCAGCGCCAGCCGCTCGGTGATGACCTACTACGGGATGAATAGCGCCATCGTAGTTGGCGGACCCAGCACAATCAAGCCGACCGTCCTCGCTGAGATCGACGCGGCCATCACCGGCACCCCGAAGCGTGTGTTCGGCAGTGACCGCTACGCGACGGCGGCGGCCGTTGCGGAGCTGGGACTCTTCGGCGTCGACGCTGATCTCGGCGTGCTCGCGATGGACCGCTTCGTGGTGGCGAGCGGGGAGAACTTCCCGGACGCCCTGTCCGGCGGCCTGCTCGCGGCGCGGGTGCGAGGCCCGGTGGTGCTCACCCAGGGCAAGGTGCTGTCCTCGCCCGCACGGGTGCTCCTCCAGGACAACGCCTACGAGGTGCTCGACGCCTACATCGTCGGCGGGCCAGCGGCGATCGACCCGGTCGTGTTCCACTGGGTGGGCTCGATCGTCGAGCAGCGCAAGGGTGAGCAGAGGTTCGCCTGGTGATGAGGATCGGGATGCTGCTCTTCGGCGGGACCTATCCGCCTGACGTGCGTGTGGAGAAGGAGGCGAGGATACTCGCCGAGGCGGGTCATGAGATCTTCCTCCTCGCCGCCGACAAGGACGGGCGGGCTGTAGAGGAGTCCCTCGAGCCGTTGCGGGTTCGCCGGTACCCGTACCGTGCGGGCTGGCTGGCTTCGAAGTGGACCGCGCTGGTCACCCTGCTGACGTGGCGGTCCCCGCACTGGGAAGCGCAGATCGAGCGCTTTGTTCGCGACAAGGGGATCGACGCGCTCCACGTGCACGATCTGCCCGCGGTCGCCTCTGCCATCGCGGTCGGGCGGCGGCTCGGTGTCCCCGTGGTCTACGACATGCACGAGTACTATCCGGCAGCGGTGACGTTTTGGCCGAGGAGCCGGGTTGCACGGATCTTCCAGACGCCTGCGCGCTACCACCACTACGAGCGGGCCGCCGTGACCGGGGTCGACCGCGTGGTTCCTGCGGTCGAAGAAGTGCGGGACATGGTGCTGGCGGCAGGCGTGCCGAACGACCGTGTCTTCCTCTTCCGTAACGTCGAGGACTCCGCTGATGCGGTCGCGTGGCATGGGGCTCCCGACGGCGAGTTCGTCGTTGCATTCGCAGGTGGCTTCGGACCTCACCGCGGGGTCGACACGCTCGTGAAGGCGATGCCGGAACTCCGGAGTCTGGTGCCGGGCGCGAAGCTTCTCCTCATGGGTTCCGGACCCGGCGAAGATGACCTCAAGGAGATGGCGCGCGACCTCGGTGTGGAGGATGCGGTCGAGCTCACTGGCTGGATCGACATCAGCGAGATGCGCGATCGCCTTTCCCGAGTCTCGGTCGGGACGGCCACGTTCACGCGCTCGGCGCATACCGACACGATGTTGCCGCACAAGCTGTTCCAGTACATGGCGATGGGACTGCCGGTGGTGGTGACGGACTGCAAGCCGGTGGAACGGTTCGTGACCGAGACCGGTGCCGGCGAAGTCGCGAAGTCCGGCGATCCCTCGTCGCTCGCACAGGCGCTCGCCCGGATGGCAGACCCCGAGCGCGCTGCTGCTGCAAGTGAGGCAGGCAAGCGAGCAGTGAGACAGCAGTACAATCTCGACATAGAAGGCAAGCAGCTTGTCGCTCTCTACGACGGCCTTGTGCGCGAGATGAGTTCTTCGTAGAGTTCGGAGAATCGTTGCGCGGTCGCACTCCAGGAGTACTGTGATGCGATGGCCGGTCCGGCTGCAGCCATCTTACGAGCGCGTTCGGGAGCTGAAAGCACTGCCCAGATACCCTCGGCAAGTGACTCCGGATCTCCCGGGTCGGTGAAGACGCCGACCCCTTCAGGGACCACCTCAGGCAGCCCACCGACACGCGAGAGCACCACGGGACGAGCGCACGCGAGTGCCTCAAGCGCAACGAGCCCGAATCCTTCGTAGCGGCTCGGGACTACAACGACATCCGCCGCGCAAAGCCACGCGGACAACTCGTGCTTCGGCGCCCCCTCGCGCAACAGGAGAGGCGCGTCCGTTCCGTTCTCGTAACGAGTCGCCTCCACGGGCATCTCGAGTCCCCAGGTCCCGACGAACGCAACCTGCAACGACGGGTCACGTTCGCGCAGACGAGCCGCAGCCTCTATGAGATCGTGGGCGCCCTTCATCTCGATCGCCCGTCCGAG
>CAYGFZ010000048.1:7481-10489 GCA_964349355.1 uncultured Coriobacteriaceae bacterium
GGAAGTCCCGTCTGCGCCCAGCGAGCGAAGAGCGGGCGGTAGTCAGGCTGCTGGATGTGGAGCACGTGCGCTGCGTCCCGGGAGCACGCCCGGGCGATGAGCCAGGCGCGGGAAAAGGCGCGCGCGACGGGTATCGAGTGGGCGGCTCTGTCCGGATCGCTCAAGGCCCGGTCGCATATCCCGCGCGACGCGATCGGAGCGCTCAGTCGCAAACGGATCGCCTCAGCCCGGCCCCGGGCGCCTTCGATGCCGTGGAGTGTTCCCCACGGTGTCGCCGCAGGTTGCTGGTGCAGATTGTCCGCAAGGTAGGAGACACGTACGCCGTGGGCCGGAAGAGCCTCGGTTATCTGGGTCCCGTGTGTCGCAAGTCCCCCGACACCGGATCCACCATACGCATCGGTGATCGGGCCGAAGAGTGCAACCGTCGTGGGTCCGGTGTGGCGGATCCGGGACATCATGGCGGCTGTCATGTCCGGCTCCGCGTCAGCAGGCGTTCGATCTCGACCACCTCGGCATCCATGCGATCGTCCCAGGTCCAGAGGTTCTCACGCGACCAGGAAGCAGCTCGCTGTCCGAGCGCGCGTCGTTCATCGGGACTGGTCAGCAGACTTAAGACCCGCTCGGCGATGACACGGGGCGATGGGTCGGTGACCATGATCCCGTTGACCTCATCTTCGATGAGGTTGGAGGTTCCGCCGACATCGAGCGCCACGAGCGGTGTACCGAGCACCATCGATTCGATCACCGGGTTCGCCAGGTTCGAGTGGTCGTAGAGCGAAAGGAGCACGTCTGCGGCCCGATAGAAGCCGCCGAGGCGCTGCCGCTCCACTCCTCCGATGAAGTGGACGTGTCCGGCGGCGGCCGAGACAGCTGCCCGCTCACGGAGCGCCGATTCCTCGGGCCCTGCTCCCACGATCGCGAGCGCGACGGGCATGCCTTGCTCGTGAAGGAGGGACGCGACGTCGATCGCACGGTCGAGCCGCTTCCAGTGGGAGAGGCGCGATACGGTCAACAGCAGCGGGATATCCTCGGCGATTCCGAGTTGGGTGCGGACCTCCTCGCCGGTGACGGGGCTGTCGGCGATCGAAAGGTCGACCCCGTTCATCCAGAAACGAACGGTGGCGGGGTCGTGACCGAGTCCGTCGAGCACGCGGTCCCCTAAAGTGCCGTCGTCGGTCATGATGACGAGATCCGCCCGAATGCGCAGTGCTGCAAGGTGCTTGTGATAGCGCAGATGGGGGAGGCGTTCGTTGATGCGTGAGGACATGAGCGTGCCCTGATAGCGCGCGATCATGGGGATGGCGAAGCGGCGCGAGGCGCGCCGGGCCACGGGCACGCCGTAAATCTCGTAACCATAGACCAGATCGATAGGTTTCTCGCGGTGGATGCGGTCGACGATCGGCCAGGCCGAGGCGCGGAAGGTGTACCAGCCGAGCGTGTCGGTGACCCAGCCGACCTTGCGGATATGGCGTGCGGCTCCGTGGAGGTAGTGGTGGAAGGTGTGGAGCGATACTCCCGCAGGAATCGCGGACTCGTCCACATAGTCGAGTGCAGGCGTGACGAGGGATACATCGAATCGACGGCCAAGGTGCGTGAGGGTCTCGCGGTACGCAGGGCCACCAGTGGCCTTACCCATCGACCAGAGCGGAATCTGGCTGATGATCATCAGGTGCGGTCGGTGCATAGTGCCTCCGTCGTCATGTTCACCCCGCAGGCCATGTCTGCTTTGAGCAGCGTACATGATAGCGCAGGCCGCAGGGATCCGGAGATGTGACGGATGTGTGACGACCCTACGGATGCAGTGTGATGCGGGGTGGTCCTGCGCTACAATCGGGCGGTCACTGCCGAGTGTACCGCCTCGCGCGGCTGTCCGTTTGACCGAACCGTATGTGCGGAGACGTGCTATCGATGACCGGAACAACACTTGCGATGCCGCGCGTGGCCACATGGTTGGCGGGCGGGGCCTTTGCCGGAGCGTTCCTCACAGCGCTGTCGTTCATCACGCCGGTGGCGCCATTGATGATCGTGGCCGCTGCCGCCATCGCGATCGGACTTGTCGCCGCGATCGACCATCCTGAGGTCGGTCTCGTTCTGGCCGTTGGGGCCGCGACCCTGGATCAAGTGGGACGGCTTGCTGAGTTCGGCCCTTTCAAACTCACCTTCTATCAGGCGCTCGTCGCCTACATCGGGCTGATCCTTGTCCTGAGGCTGGTCAAGGGTCGCTCCCGGTTTCCCGCGACCCCGATCGATCTACCGGTCGCGCTGTTCCTCGGCCTTGTGGCTGCATCGCTCTTCGTGGCCAGGGACATCGGCGTCGGGATGGTCGGCGCGGTCAGTCTCGCTTCCTCGGCGTTCCTCGCCTACGCCGTGGTGACACTCGGCGACACGCCCCGCAGGCTCTCGGTGATCGTCCTGGGGACTCTTGCGGTCGGTGGCGTGATCGGTGTATTGGGGATGATCGAACGCGCCGAGATATTCGCCATCGTCGGCTACCTTCCCATCTGGGGCGAGGGGGTTCGTGCGAAGGTGACATTCGCCGACCCGAACATCATGGGGTCGTTCCAACTCGCCGCAGCAGCGCTTGCATTCCCGCTCGTCTTGATCGCCCGTGACTGGAGATTGAAGGTCGCAGGGCTGCTCGTGATCTTCGCGACCGTGGCTGGACTACTCTCGACCGGGTCGCGTGGGGCCACGGTCGGGTTCGCCATCGCGCTGCTCGTCGTACTCGCGTTCTCAAGGATTCGCTTTTCTGCGAAGGTGGCGGTGCTTCTCGCCGTCGTACTGCTTGGCGGGGCATGGTTTGCTTTCATAGCTGACCCGGTCTGGTTGGAGAATCGGGTTCTCAACGTGGCCGAGGATGGCTCGATGCTCGCACGCGTCTACATGGGAGCTTCGGCCATGGAAATCGCAGCCGATAACCCGCGAGGAGTCGGCATCGGGAACTACCCGGTATACTACCCCTTCTATCGCGATGCATCGGTGCGATTCAACCTGATAGAATCGCACAC
>CAYGFZ010000048.1:10589-15035 GCA_964349355.1 uncultured Coriobacteriaceae bacterium
ATCGTCAGGGAGACCGAGACGGGTCATCCGGTGCTGACTGAGAAGGATGGAGCAATCGAGAAATGAGTACAGCACAGAGTATGGGTTCGTTCATCTCTGCACTTGTGCGTCGCTGGCCGATCGTCGCTGGCGCTGTGATTGCGGGCGTTCTGGTGTCGGGAGCTTTTGCGTTGACGGACAAGGCGGATCCCACATGGGAGGGCTCGGTTACCGTGCGGTATATCCCGCCTTCGGGAGTCGCCGGGGCGCCGACCCCCGACACTTTCGTCGCGATGGCGCTCTCCCCGTCACTTCAGCAGTCGGTAGCCGAATCCATCGGAGTCGATCCCGTCGAGATGACCGGGTCGGTCAACGCCGCCATCAGTCCCCGGGATCGCACCATGGTCGAGATCCGGGTCGAGGCTCCGTCGGAAGATGACGCCGCTGCAAGGGTCCAGGCAATAGCTGATGCCGCTATCGCCGAGGCGCTCGAGCCGGTCGATCGTCATACCGAGTACTGGGAGGACACGAGGATCGCCGAGGCCGAGCGCAAACTTGAGATGGCGATCCGGCGTAGCGAGACGCTCCGGCAGCAGATCGACGCACTCCCGGGCAACGCGATTGATCTACGCAGTTTTGAAGACCAGCTCTACACCAATGAGCTGCGAATCGCCGATTACACCGCTGATCTGGAGCATGACCGGTTCCTGCTCGAGGGCATGCGTGCGGCGGTGACGGTCGTGGAGGATACGGCGGTCGAGCCGAAGCGTACCCTCGTCTATGACCTGACGGGCATCGTCCGAGGCGCGCTGGTAGGTGCGTTCGCCGGAGCGCTCGTGGCGGCGGTCGCGGCAAGGCGCGAGACGTCGGGCTGATCCCGGACTCTTTCGCTACCGACGGCCAAGGCTCGGTAGTAGAAAGCCCGCAAGAATCCGTGGCCGTCAGGGTTACAATACTCTTTGACAGTTTGACGGATGAGGGAGGGCCTAATGATGATGCCGGGTCGCATAGGACGAGCGGTCCTTTCTCTGGCTCTCTTCTCGACCGTCGTCCTTGTGGCTCCACCGTCGGCCGAGGCGGTTTCCTGGCCGAGTGACTCGGTGCGGGTGTCGGTCGAAGCCGGACGGCTGGCCGGTGCTGATCGTTATGCCACAGCGGTGGAGATCGCACGTCAAGCCTTCCCGCGATGGGAGGGCGTCGAGTACGTTGTTGTGGCTTCCGGTGAGGATAGGGCTCTTTCGGACCCTCTTGCCGCAGCCGGGCTTGCCGGGGTTTTTGACGCTCCACTCCTCCTTGTACACTCGGGTGGGCTGCCGAATAGCGTTCGGTCCGCGATCGCAGACATGCCCTCGGGTGTGAAGGTAGTGATCGTGGGCGGGACAACCGCCGTCCCACGTACGGTCGGTCAAGCCCTCGAGCGGATAGATAGAGTTGGCTCGATCGAACGCGTCGAAGGAGCCGACCGATTTCAGACTGCCCACAGGATCGCCGAGCGGATGCGCTCCGAACTCTCGGCGCGGGGCGAGGAGATGCCCAAGGTGGCTCTGCTCGCCAACGGTTCGGATCCGGAGACCTTCTCCGACGCACTCTCGCTCGCCGCAGTTTCCGCAGGTACCGGAGCACCTGTCCTGCTCCTTGAGCGATCCTCTATTCCGGCATCAACAGCTATCGCACTACGTGACCTCGGTCTGGCGCGCCGCATTGTGGCGGGTGGGTACCGAACCGTGTCCGGATCGGTGGTGAACTCGCTACGAGCCGAGAGGTGGGCAGGGCCGGATCGGTACGCGACAGCGGGCGAGATCTCCCGGAGGGCGGTCTCGGAGGGATGGGCGCAAAGCGGCGAGTTCGGACTCGCCGCCCAACTGTCCGACGCCCTGAGTGGAGGCTCGGTCCTCGGTCGCAGGGGTGGGACGTTGCTCCTCACTGATGCCACCGCGCTACCGCAGCACACCGCGCGGACCCTTGCGGTTGCTCCTGCATCGGCCCGTACGCTGATATTTGGCGGACCGGCGAGCGTGTCGGACTCGGTTCTTGACGAGTTGCGGGGTTCACCGGCTCAGCCGTCCATCGTAGGGCCCGCTGCACCCTTGGGATACGTGGGTAAGCGCGGCAGGGTGGTCGTTCGTACTGGAAGCAACACCACCGGGGTGCGCATCTATCACGGGGATCGGCGGATCGCTACGCGGGCCGCGGGATCGTTTGCGACGGTGGACCTCGGCGTGATCGATCTACCTGAGGGCGTCTTACGCGTGGTCGCGCATAACCCTGATGGGAAGCAGACCGCCTCCGAGCGCCGTCTTCGCAGATTGAGTTATCCCGCGGCAACGTCGATCGTGGTTGATAAGTCCGATTTCAAGCTGTACTGGGTTCGCAACGACGTCTTAGTCAAGGCGTATCCGGTGGGTATTGGTCGGACCAACGCTGAGACGCCTGGCGCCACGTGGCGCATCGACAGCAAGTACCACACGGATCCTCGTAGCGTCTACGGGCCGAGGAAGATGAGGATGTATCGCAAGGCCGGTGCGCGGTACGTCTACACCGCGTATAATATTCATGGAACGAATCAGCCGTGGGCGATCGGCACCAAGGTTTCCAGCGGATGCATCCGCATGTATAACGAGGATGTACTCGAACTCTTTCCGCAGGTGTCGCTCGGTACGATTGTAGTGACGCGCGAATAGTTGATACTCGCGGCAGACGTGTCGAGCCTCTTTAGCGCCCGAAGTTGGGAGATAGAGTGAGTTCACAGAGTGGGTATGCACGTCCCCGGACGGTGCCCTTCGTGGTCGCTCTCATCATAGTCGCACTTCTTGGGAGCGTGACTTCTGTCCAGGGGAGTGGACGCGATCACGAGGACGCGGCCGGAGCCCCCGGACTGGAGGGGCTGCGTGACCCCGGATCCCTCTCCGATGACCTCAAGCCGATCGAAATGGCTGGTTCCGATGAAGAAGCTGAGTTCCCGGCCGCCTCCGTAGCCTCCGATGATGAGCCGGACTCCGTCATCGTACGGTTCCGGGATGATGTGCGCCCCGGCACTCGGGGACGCGAGCGTGCGCACGAGCGTTCGGGCGGCCGCGCGCCCCGGCAGCTGACCTTCGCCCGCGGGTTCGAGGTGGCCGAGGTACCCCCAGGAGTCACGGCCGAGGAGCTCGCCGCGCGCTACTCGGAGGAGCCCGACGTCCTGTATGCAGAGCCGAACATCACCGTGGAGCTCGCGGCTGCGCCGGACGACGCGTACTTCGGCAGGCAGTGGAGCCTGAAGAACGACGGACAGCAAGGAGGCGTTCCGGGTGCTGACATCGGGATCCTCGAGGCATGGGGGGCGACCCGTGGCTCTGAGCAGACCGTCGTCGCGGTGATCGATACGGGAGTGGATTACACGCATGTGGACCTGGCATCGCAGATGTGGGCTGGGATGGGCTACGACTTTTACAATGGCGACGACGACCCGATGGATAATCACGGGCACGGTACTCACGTCGCGAGCACGGTCGCGGCGGCAGCCGGCGATGGGTTCGGGATCGCCGGAGTGGCGCCGGATGTGCGGATCATGGCGCTGAAGGCGTTCGAGGGCACGAATGGGACCCTGGATGCGATCATCGATTCGATCGCGTATGCGGAGGCCTACGACGCGGACATCATCAACGCGTCGTGGACGACTCTTACGGCGAGCGTAGCCTTGCGTGAGGCGATACTCGCGTCGTCGGCGCTCGTGGTCGCGGCGGCGGGTAACAGTGGCAGTAACAGCGACTTTTATCCGGAGTATCCGGCCGCATGGAACGACGCCAACATCTTGGCCGTGGCTGCGACCGGCCGCATGGACGAACTCGCCACGTTTTCGAACTATGGCACTGGATCGACCGACATAGGTGCGCCCGGGGTCGACATCCTCGGTGCGGTCCCTGGTCGCGAGTCTGTCAGCTTCTACGACGGTTTCGCGGACATGAGTTCATGGGTCGCAGAGTTCAGCCAGTCGAACGAATGGGGGACGGCGGGCGAGCGTTTCACGAGTTCGCCCCTCTCGCTTTCGGACTCTCCTGATGGTACGTACGCGAACGGCGAAGACTCGTTCGTGAGGATGCGAGATGTGCTCGACCTCAGCGGTGTTACCGATGCCAGGCTCGAGTTCGAGATGTGGCTAGACACCGAGGCCGGGTTCGACGGAGTGCTCGCGTACGGTCACGACGGCGAGGCATGGAGCGTCATTGAGGGTTGGAGTGGTTCGACCGGAGGCAGTTTCGACTCGCTTCAGGTCGATCTGGTTGACTATGTCGGCATGAACGAGGTCCGAGTAGGGTTTCGCTTCATCTCGGACGAGACCGGCACTGGCGAGGGCGCTTACATAGACGATCTGCGTGTCGTTTCCTCCGCGCTTACTGGCCCGTCGAGCCGGCACGAGTACAAGTCGGGTACGTCGATGGCCGCGCCGCATGCGGCGGGTGTGGCAGCACTGCTGCTCTCCGGGGT
>CAYGFZ010000049.1:0-6541 GCA_964349355.1 uncultured Coriobacteriaceae bacterium
CAGGTCGATGACCTGATCGAGGAGGTGCGCGCGCGCGTTGAGCGCAACGAGCGCGTTCTCGTCACGACGCTTACCAAGAAGATGGCCGAGGACCTGACCGAGTACCTCTTCGAGCAGGGACTCAAGGTGCGCTACCTTCACTCGGACATCCCGACGCTCGAACGCGTCGAGATCTTGCGCGACCTTCGCCTCGGCACGTTCGACTGTCTGATCGGCATCAACCTGCTGCGTGAGGGTCTCGATCTTCCCGAGGTCTCGCTGGTAGCGATCCTTGACGCCGACAAGGAAGGGTTCCTGCGAAACTTCCGCAGCTTGATCCAGACGACCGGTCGCGCGGCTCGGAACGTCTCCGGGCAGGTAATCATGTACGCCGACAACGTCACGGACTCGATGAGGACCGCCATCGAGGAGACCGCACGACGTCGCGCACGACAGATCGCCTACAACGAGGAGCACGGCATCGAGCCGCAGACGATCCGCAAGGCGATAGCCGACATCGTCCAGTACATGCGCGAGGGAGACGCGCAGCTCACCACCGCGGCCGAGGCCGCCCGGGAGCTTGCGAAGATGCCGCGGGGCGAGGTGCTTCGGCTGATCTCCACTCTCGAGGAGGACATGGGACACGCGGCCGAGGCCCTCGATTTCGAGCAGGCCGCTCGCCTGCGCGATCAGGTCGTCAAACTGAGGGCTGAAATTGAGGCGACGAGTGCCGACGAGGTCCTCGGCAGGTTGAAGGAGGGCTCGCGAAAGGGGAGTGGATACGGCCGGCGGAAGCGTCGCTAGTATTCCTTCCGGCCAAATCGTGTAGGAACGGCGATGTTGAAGTAGAATGTTACGAGTGTGTGCGGGTCTTGTTCGCTCCGGTCAAGCGGGCGGGGTCGGAGTGTGGATGTGAGATCGTGCGTAACCGACGTGGTAGAGACCGCTGGTCGAACCGCAAACGAGTAGCGGTCTCGCAGGGGTCAGGGGGGGCAGTATGAACCTCGTTGAGTTTAATGTGTGGCTCGATGTGATCTTCACGGCGCTCATCGTCGTTGTGTTGATCGCGTTACCGTTTCACTTCCTTCTCTCGATTCCAAAAGGGCGGTTCCGCAAGAAGTTCATCCTCAAGAAGTGGCCGGAGCACGATCACGCGCCCACCGCGCATCCCAAGCTCTTGCACCACACCCACATGTCCATGATGATCCTTCTTGCGATCTCAGGCATGTACATCCGTTTCCCGTTCTTCGACGGGGGCCGGACTCCGATGCGCTACATCCACTACGTTGCGATGATCGTCGTGACGATCGTCTTGCTCTGGCGTCTGTGGTATGCGTTCTTCTCGAAGGTTCGCGACTGGCGTGAGTTCGCCATCAACGGCGAGGATGCCAAGACGGCCCTCGGCGTCATCCTTTACTACTCGTACTTCAGCGACAAGAAGCCCAAGAGCCGCTCGAAGTACAACGTGATGCAGAAGTTCAGTTACCAGTTCTTCCTGGTGCTGATGTTCATCCAGGTGTTCACAGGGTTTGCGCTCGTGGCCAACCCGATCATCTTCGGGTACAGCCCGCGCGATCTGCTCGTCGGCTGGTGGCTCGGTGCGCTCGTCGGATCGACCGACCTGGCCGGATGGTACGCACGGACCCTGCACTACATCGTCAACTGGCTCTTCATCATCATGACCACCGTCCACGTGTACCTCTCCGCGACTGAGGACATCCCGGTGACCCTCGACTTCTTCTTCGTGAAGGATCTCGAGGTCAAGGGACACGATCATGAACAAGAGCCAGCTCCGGTTCCTGTGGCAGCGAACGTCATCCCGACCGCGGGGAGTACCGAGTAGGCTTTCTTCATATGCTCTGTGCGATCGCCGGTCCTGAAACTTCGGGCCGGCGATCGTTTCTATGTGTGCTCCATCTCGGTCTCGATGCGCGCGATCGAGCGTTTGACCGGTGCGAAGAATGGCAGAGAGACGCCGATCGCGTCGTAGCCCCCGCGCACGAGGAGCGGCAGCAGGGCCTCGTCGTGCGCGCTCTCGCCGCACGCACAGAGGAAGACGCCAGCCGCGTTCGCGGCCTCGGCGACTCTGCCCAGGGTCTCGGTGACCGCCGGGTGTGCCGGATCGAAGTGGCGCGCGACACGTTCGCTCTCCCGGTCAAGTGCGAGGATGCACATCACGAGGTCGCTCACGCCCACGCTGATGAAGTCGACGCCCAGGTCGATGACCTCGCCGAGGGAGGCCGCGATCGCCGGCGTCTCGACCGACACCCCGACCGAGAGATCGACGTGGGGCACAAGACCTGCGCGCTCGATGAGCCGTTTCGCTTCAGCGTACTCGGCGGGAAAGCGAACGAAGGGTAACTTGAGGGCTACGTTGTCCGCTCCCTGCTCCAGCGCCATTCGTACCGCGTTCAGTTCGAGCGTGAAGAGGTCGGGCTCCTCCAGCTCGCGTCCGAGTCCCCGCCAACCGAGGAGCGGGTTACGCTCGGTCGGCTCTTCGTCCCCTCCGTCGAGGCGACGGAACTCGTCGGTCGGAGCGTCGAGGGTCTTGTACCAGACCGGTTTGCCGGCGAAGAGCCGTGCCGTCTCGACCGCTCCGGCGGCGATGGCCTCCTCCAGGAGGTGGCCCCGGCCGGTGCGTACCATCTTTGCGGGGTGGACACCGGACTGGAGAAGGAAGTACTCGTTGCGCAGGGAGCTAACCCCGTCGGCGTGCGAGGCCACGGGGGCTGCCTGGCCGGGGACGAGTACCGAGACGAACACCTTGGTCCGCGTCTGCGGGGTCGCTCCGATCTCTTCGGGCCGAAGCGACAGGTCGCCACGGAAGACGATACCGCGGTAGGCGTCGACGGTCACGCGGTCGCCGTCGGAGAGCACCGAGGTGGCGTCCCCGGTGGCGAGTATGCACGCCACACCGAACTCGCGCAGGATGTTCGCTCCGTGGCTGGTGGCGCCGCCCTCGTCGGCCACGACAGCAGCGGCGCCACGAAGGTGGACCGCAAGGTCGTTGGTCAGCCGACGGACCGCTACGATCGCACCGGGCGGGAGTATCTGCACCTGGTCGCCGGCGAGCACTACGACCTCCCCGGAGCCGACAGCAGGGCTTGCTCCGATCCCGCGAAGAAGCACCGTATGCTCGGCGATCTCGGGAAAGAGCATCTCTTCGCCTGAGGAGAACACAAGGGGGCGGGACTGCAGCAGGTAAAAGGATCCGTGGGCGAAGGCCCACTCGACGTCCTGCGGTGAGCCGAATATCTCCTCGGCATCACGGGCCCAACCTGCGAGGAGTGCGACCTCGCGCTCGGAGAGTTTGCGCTCCGCGCTGACCTGGGGGCCGCCCGGACGGCTGACGAGCGTGACGTGTCCGGATGTGGGCGCGAACTCGTAGCGCTCCGGCGTGACCTCGCCCGAGACGATGTCCTCTCCCGCGCCCTGTATGGCTTCGACGATAGCGACATCGGTGCCGCGCCGGGCTGGATCGCGGCCGAACACGAGGCCGGAGCGCTCGGAGTGGATCTGACGTTGGAGGAGCACCGCCACCCCGATATCGTGCGGGGCTACCCCGCGTTCGCGTGCGTAGAGCACGGCCCGTGGGCTGAAAGCCGAGGCCCAGCAGTACTTGACGGCCGCGGCCATCTCCTCGGCGCTCCTCACGCCGGGAAGCGAGGAGAGCATCCCCGCGAAGCTCGACGACGCGCTGTCCTCGACCGTGGCGGAGCTGCGTACGACGATCGAGTGCCCGTCGGCGGATAGTTCGAGGAATGCGGCGACAAGCTCCTCGGCGAGGTCTGTTGGGAGAGGACAGGCGAGGATGGCCGAGCGGACGCGGACGCTCTGGGCGGTTATCGCGTCACGGTCGGGCGGCACTTCGGAGAGGTGATCGATCGCGTGCATGGCGCCGGCAAGGTCGATGAAGCGCTCGAAAGCGGCAGTCGTCACGACGCGGGCGGTCGGGACCGGGAAGTCGCGGGCGGCGAGGCGCGCGAGATTGGAGGCCTTGCCTCCGATCAGGGACGCTGGGAGAGTGGCGGCGTGTTCGAGGGTGATGACCTGCACGTGGGCGTTCACGACTACCTCCCGGGACGACGTGGCGTGTACGTGGACTATTCCCGCGCCGGGGTGTTGACGGACATCGGGTTGTGGGGTATACGTGAACGTATGAGCAGATGTTCAGATGACTCGCGACCCGCGGATGATTCCTGCACCGTTACCGTGGTCGACGAGACGGCGGTCGATCGAGCCCGCGCGGCGCTTCCCGGCGCGCGAGGCGTGCAGACAGCGGCCGACATCTTCTCGGCGCTCTCCGATCCCACCCGGCTCCGTATCCTGCTCGCGCTCGCAGCGAGTGAGCTCTGCGTCTGCGATCTGGCTGCGATCACGGGCGTGAGCGCGTCGGCGGTCAGCCACCAGCTTCGCCTGCTGCGCGACCGGGATCTGGTGGCGTTTCGCCGCGATGGCAAACGGGCAGTCTACCGGCTCGCGGACGCTCACGTCGAAGCGCTCCTCGAGCAGGGGATCGAACACGCCGAGGAGCACTCATGAGCGACGACACGCGGGCTGATGGCCTCGTCGCCCACGCTTCCTACCGGCTGACCGGGCTCGATTGACCCGACTGCGCGCGGACCGTGGGCAAGTCCGTAGAGCAGATTCCGGGAGTCATCAGGGCAGAGGTCAACTTCGCCAGCGGCGTGATGTTGCTCGATTACGACCCGGCGAGCGACCCGCGCCAGCGCGCTATCGAGGTCGTGCGCTCCACCGGTCACACGGTCGAGGAGCTTAGCGCGTCGCCCGGCGCCGGAGCGACGACGGCGCTGGAGCCACCCTCATGGCTTGCGGCTCACGGGCACGACCTGGCGACCGCGGTCGCTGCGGTGCTCATCGCTGCGGGCTGGCTGCTCGGGCGCAGCCCCGAGACCGTCGTGTGGGCCGCATCAGCTTCGGTCGCCGCGTACGGTGCAGCGATCGTCACGGGCGGCTGGCTGGTATTGCGCCGCGCTATCGTCTCGGTCCGGTCGCGGGTCCTGGACATGAACGTGCTGATGACCGCTGCGGTCCTCGGCGCTGCGGGTATCGGCGAGTGGGCCGAAGGGGCAGCGGTCGTCTTCCTCTTCTCGGTGGGCGGGATGCTCGAGTCGCGTTCGCTGGCCCGGACCCGGCGGTCGATCCGCGACCTGATGGACCTGACCCCGCCGGTGGCCCGCGTCGCGCGCGATGGCCGCGAGTCGGAGCTCCCTGCGGCCGGGGTCGCCGTCGGCGCGCTGATCGCGGTCCGCCCGGGCGAGCGCGTCCCGCTCGACGGTGTCGTTGTGGAGGGTCACTCGGCGGTGGACGAGTCTCCGATCACCGGAGAGTCCGTGCCCGCCGACAAGGCCGCGGGCGACACCGTCTTCGCGGGCTCGCTGAACACGAGCGGCCTGCTTCGCGTGCGTACCACCGCTGCTGCCGCAGACTCGACGCTCGCGCGTATCATCTTCCTTGTTGAGGAAGCGCAGGCCGCACGCGCGCCCTCGCAACAACTCGTCGAGCGCTTCAGCCGCTACTACACGCCAGCGGTGATAGCGCTCGCGGTTGTGATCGCGACCGTCCCGCCGGCTCTCGCCGTACTCCTCGGCGCGGACTGGGGAGGGTTCAGCGAGTGGTTCTACCGGGCACTCGTCATGCTCGTCGTCTCCTGTCCGTGCGCGCTGGTCATCTCGACCCCGGTCTCGATCGTCTCGGCCATCACGCGCGCGACCCGGGATGGCGTACTCGTCAAAGGCGGCGCGCACCTCGAGATGGCGGCGCGCATCGCCGCGGTCGCCTTCGACAAGACCGGCACGCTCACCTGCGGGACTCCGGAGGTCGCCGACGTCGTCGCCCTGAACGCCACCGACGCGGCACACGTACTCGAGATCGCTGCGCTACTCGAGGCGCACAGCAACCATCCAATCGCCCGCGCTGTCGTGCGTGCGGCCGGGGAAGCCGCCGCCGGGTCCGCGGCCCACCTCACCTCCTACGAGAACGTCCCCGGTCGCGGTGTTCGCGGCGTCGTCGACTCCATCCCCTCGGCGGTCGGGAGCCCCGCGTTCATAGCGTCGGAGTGCGCAGACGAATTCGGCGAGAGCGTAACCGACGCGATCGACCGCCTTGAGGCCGATGGCCGCACCGTCCTCGTGGTGCTCGTGGGTGGGGAGGTCGTGGGCGTGGTCGGCGTCGCGGACCAGGTGAGGGGCGACTCGCCGGCGACGGTGGCTGCACTGCGAGCGGGCGGGATCGAGCACGTTGTGATGCTGACGGGAGACAACGAGCGCACCGCCGCCGCGGTCGCCGCACACGCCGGCGTACCCGAGCATCGCGCGCGACTGCTTCCCGAGGACAAGGTCGACGCCGTCCGCGAGATGCGCGAGCGCTTCGGCGCCGTCGCGATGGTCGGGGACGGCATCAACGACGCACCGGCGATGGCGGCCTCAGACCTCGGCATCGCAATGGGGGCCGCGGGCAGCGACACGGCGCTGGAGACCGCAGACGTCGCGCTCATGTCAGACGATCTGACGCAACTCCCGCGCTTCTTCGACCTGGGCAG
>CAYGFZ010000049.1:6641-14688 GCA_964349355.1 uncultured Coriobacteriaceae bacterium
TCGCGCTCATGTCAGACGATCTGACGCAACTCCCGCGCTTCTTCGACCTGGGCAGACGTACCGTTTCGACCATCCGCCAGAACGTGATCGTCGCAATCGCGGTGAAGTTCGCAGTCCTCGGCCTGGCTGCCGGCGGGTGGGCCACACTGTGGATGGCGGTCTTCGCCGACACCGGTGTCTCTCTTCTCGTCACGCTGAACGGCATGCGGTTGTTGCGCCGCCGGCGCTCCGACGATGAGGGCGCGAGGCAGGAGTGCGTCGCTGCGGAGCGAAGTCAGTGACGGGACCGCGCATCGCGGTCCGTCGTGAGGGAGGGTGACTCGATGGCCAACGAGGAGTTCATGCGCTTCCTGGCGGCGTGGGCGCTCGTCCACGAGACCGCCGACGAGGGATGGAAAGCGGCCGTGACCCGGGGCGCCACACAACAGCCCGGCGAGATGGGGGAGGGTCCGGAGGCGTTCGTCGACGGCCTGTCCGCGATAATCGCCGAGGAGAAAGAGCGCCTCAAGGCCTCGCTCGCCGAGGGCTCTCCCGACGCGCCCGGCAGCAAAGCCGACATGTCTTCCAAACTCGATGATCTGCTCTTCGAGGTGGGCGAGTTGCGCGGGCGACTCGAGTCGATGCAGGGCTCGCTCGACGCGATCCTCGCCGCGGACGACCCTTCGGCTCTGAAGCGCGACGAGTAGCGGCTCACTCCGATGTCCGCGCGCAGCCGCGTCATCCTCGCCACGTTCGCCCGTCATCTAGCCGCATCACTTCCCGCGGCACGTTTCGGTCTTGCGCCGCGAGCGGTGCGCCGTGCCGCTTTCGCCCGCGGGATGCGGGTCGCCCTCGAGGAGCTCGGGCCTGCGTTCATCAAGCTCGGCCAGGTGGCTTCAGTTCGCCCTGACCTCGTCCCGCCCGAATACGTGTTCGAGTTCGAAAAGCTCCAGGAGCGCGTGGCGCCGCTGCCCTTCGAACGCATCGCCGGAGTCTTCACGCGCGAGTTCGGCCGGCCGGCACACGAGTTGTTCGCCGAGTTCGATCCCGTGCCGATCGCCTCGGCATCGATCGCCCAGGTACACCGCGCGGTGCTGCGCGAAGAGGTGCATCCGGTCATCGGCGAGGTGATGCCCGCCGGGACTCCTCTCGCTGTGAAGGTCGTGCGTCCCGGGGCACGTGAGGCCATCGAGGCAGACCTGGCCGAGGCGCGGCGACTCTTTGCGCGTCTGGAACGGTTCGGTCTGCGCCGCCGTATCGACGCGCCTGCTCTCCTCGAGGAGTTCGCCACGTCGCTCGCGAGCGAACTCGACCTGCGCAACGAAGGCCGCGTCTCCGACCGCTTCGCCCACGACTTCCGCGATGACCCTCACGTCTTCACGCCGCGTATCGCCTGGTCGTTGACCTCGCGAAGCGTACTGGCGATGGAGTACGTCGAAGGGTGGCGGCTCACCGATCTCGACGACGCCGCGCGCGCGGGTGTCGATGCCTTCGGTCTTGCGCTTCACGGAGCGACGGTGTTCATGCGCGGCGTGCTGGTGCTAGGCCAGTACCATGCCGACCTGCATCCGGCGAACCTCTTCGTCACCCCGGATTCACGCATCTGCTATCTGGACTTCGGTATCTTTGGCCACACGGATCCGGCCGAGCGTGCCGCGATCGCGCAGGTGCTCGCCGCGACCGTCTACGGTGACGCTGACCGCGCGCTGCGGTACTCGGCAGAGCTCGGGCTCGTGATCCCGCCCCACCGCGAGGGACACGTCCGCGAGCGTGTCGCCGCCCTCATGGCGCGCACTCTCGGCGTGAAGGGCCAACCTGCCGACATCAAGGGGTTCGCGACCGGCTTTCTGTCGATTCTCGCCGATGAACACGTTCCGATCCCTGCCGGGTACGGCCTGCTCGTGAAGGCGCTCGTGACGGTGGAAGGCGTGGCGCGCGCCATCTATCCCGAGATCGACATCACGCAGGCTGCGAAACCCTATGCGACCCGCTTGATAGCGAAGCGGATGCTCAGTCCCGGGCAGCTGGCGGCCCGGATCCCGGATGCGCTGCGGGCGGCGCTCAGAGAGCTTGCGCGGTAGCCGGACCGTCGTCAGGCGGTGGGTGCCCGCTCGGCTTCTGTGAGCACCTCGTTCAGGCTGCCGCTGCGATATCCTTCGAGGTCGGCGGCGACGAATGCGAAGCCCGCTCCGCGTATCGCCGAGGTCACCTCTGTGCGCATGTTCCAGGCGCGGTCCATCTCGTCGGGATCGATCTCGATACGCGCGACCTCACCGTGGGTGCGGACCCGGAACTGCCTAAAACCCATACCCCGGAGCGCCTCTTCGGCCGAGGCAACTCTGGCGAGGGCATCCTCGGTGATCTCCTGTCCGTACGGGAATCGAGACGCGAGGCATGCCATCGAGGGTTTGTCCCAGTTAGGCAAGCTGAGCATCCGCGCGATCTCTCTGATGTCGGCCTTGGTCATCCCGGCGTCCTGCAGGGGGTGGACGACGCCGTACTCCTTCGCCGCGATGTGGCCGGGGCGGTGATCGTCGAGGTCGTCGACGTTGCTGCCGTCGGCGACGTGCGTGAAGCCGCGGTTGTCCGCCACCCGCCTCAGGAGGCTGAAGAGCTCGGCCTTGCAGTGGTAGCAGCGGTCGGGAGCGTTGGCGCGGAACTGCGGGTCGACGAGTTCGGACGTCTCTACCATGTGGAGTGGGATATGCAGCTTGTTGGCGATGCGTCGCGCGTACTTCGTTTCGCTCTCCGGGTACGTGTCGGAGATCGCGAGCACAGACAAGGCATCCGAGCCTAGGACCGCCTGAGCGGCGAACGCCAGTAGCGTGGAGTCGACGCCGCCCGAGAAGGCGACGAGAACGCTTCCGAGGTCAGAGATGTTGCTGCGAAGCAGGTCGTACTTAGAACTGGCGTCCACGCGATATATTCCCCCTCTAGGCTAGGCGTCGAGTATAGCCCGAGGGCCACGGTTGTGGAGTGCCGCCCGTCACCTTTTTGTCGTACGGCTTCCACGGTCGCCTGTCCGGACACCATTGCGCGACGGACGGTCGCGAGGGGTAAGTGCCCGGTGTAGCGTTATTCGGACACACTACCGACTGCGGGAGGATCCATGGTTGACCAGCCCACCGAAAGCGGCATCGAGCACCACGGAGGGGACGAGATCGTCGTAGATCCACCCGCAAAGTTCGAGAAGCAAGCCGTGATCGGCGGCATGGACAGCTACCGTGAGATATACGGGCGCTCGGTCGCCGATCCCGACGAGTTCTGGCTCGAGATGGCGACCGAACACCTCGAGTGGATGAAGCCTCCGGCGGTGGCGCTGCAGGGTGGCTTCGACGACCTCGACTACACCTACTTCGCTGACGGCACATTGAACGTCTCGGCGAACTGTCTCGACCGGCACCTGTCGACCTGGCGCCGCAACAAGGCCGCACTCATCTGGGAAGGCGACGACGGCTCGACCCGCACCTTCACCTACCAGCAGCTTCACCACGAGGTGAGCCGCTTCGCGAACGTGCTTCGCAAGAAGGGGGTCGAGCGCGGAGACCGCGTGGCCCTCTACATGCCGATGATCCCCGAGCTGGCCATCGCGATGCTCGCGTGCACGCGGGTGGGCGCGATCCACTCGGTCATCTTTGGCGGCTTCTCCTCCTCGGCGCTGCGCGGGCGTATCCAGGATTGCGGGGCGAAGCTACTGATCACGGCCGACGAGAGCATCCGCGGTGGCCGGAAGGTACCGCTGAAGGCCAGCGCGGACGAAGCGCTCTTCGAGTGCCCGAGCGTCGAGGCATGTGTGGTGGTCAAACGCGGCGCGGGTGATGTCGACATGGAGCCGGGCCGGGACACCTGGTGGCAGCAGGAGGTCACCGCTCCGGAGGTGCGCCGTCCATGCGTGCCCGAGGAGATGGGCGCCGAGGACCCGCTCTTCATCCTCTACACCTCCGGTTCGACCGGCAAGCCCAAGGGCGTGCTCCACACCACCGCGGGCTACCTGCTCTACACGGCGCTCACCTTCAAGACGGTCTTCGACTACCGCGATGAGGACGTATTCTGGTGTACCGCCGACATCGGCTGGGTCACCGGGCACTCCTACATCGTCTACGGACCGCTTGCAGCCGGGGCGACGACCCTCATGTTCGAGGGTGTGCCCACCTATCCCAACCCCGGCCGCTTCTGGGCTGTCGTCGAGAAGTACGGCGTGAGCTCCTTCTACACCGCCCCGACCGCGATCCGCGCCCTCATGCGCCACGGCGAGGGGTGGCCTGCGCGCTACGACCTGTCCAGCCTGCGACTCCTCGGCACTGTCGGCGAGCCGATTAATCCTGAAGTGTGGCAGTGGTACCGCAACACCATCGGCCGAGGAGATCTTCCGGTCGTCGATACCTACTGGCAGACCGAGACAGGCGGCTTCCTCATCACGCCCTTCCCGGGCGCCACACCGCTGAAGCCCGGTAGCGCGACGGTCCCGTTCTTCGGGGTGGAGCCGCGCGTGCTGGCCGAGGAGGGCGGTGACGCTAAGCCCGGCGAGGGCGGCTACCTGGTGGTCGACAAGCCGTGGCCGGGAATCTTGCGTGGGACGTGGGGCGACCCGGATCACTCACGGATGCGGGAGGTCTACTTCGACCGGTTCCCCGGACGCTACTTCACCGGCGATGGCGCACGACGTGACGAGGACGGCTACTACTGGCTCCTCGGCCGGGTCGACGATGTCATCAACGTGAGCGGACATCGTCTCGGCACCGCAGAGATCGAAAGTGCGCTCGTGAGCCACGAGGCCGTGGCCGAGGCGGCGGTCGTCGGGTTCCCGCACCCCGTCAAAGGCGAAGGCATCCACGCATTCGTACTGCTTCGGGACGGGCAGTATCCGTCCGAGGACCTCGCGAAGATACTCTCGGGCCACGTGCGCAAGGCGATCGGTCCGATCGCCAAGCCTGATTACATCCAGTTCGCGCGTGATCTGCCCAAGACGCGTTCGGGCAAGATCATGCGCCGCATCCTTCGCAAGCTCGCAGCGGGGGAGAAGGAGATGGAGGCGTTCGGAGACATATCGACGCTGTCGGACCCGAAGGTCGTCAAGGAGCTGTTGGCCGGCTCGGATCGATACTAGTGTCGCGTAACTGACGTGTTTTGACGGTTGGCCTTGCGTAGGATCGTGTCAGCGTCCTTCGTCCAGGCAAATGGCTCGCAGCGTTCGTTCCAAGCGTCGATGAAGCGTCGGATCGCGGCGACGAGGTCGGCTACGCTCGGAAAGGTGCCGCGACGGATGGCTTGTCGCGTGATGATCCCGAAGAACACCTCGACGAGGTTCATCCAGCTGCCTGATGTCGGGGTGAAGTGCAGGTGTACCCGAGGGTTCCTGACCAGCCACTTCTTGACGTCGGCGTGCTTGTGGGTGGCGTAGTTGTCCACGACGACGTGCAACTCCTGTCCCGGGTAGGCTTTGGCCACCTGTTTGAGGAACTTGAGGAACTCCCCGTGGCGGTGACGGGGGTAGCAAGCGTCGGTGACCTTGCCGGTGGCGACCTCGAGCGCGGCGAACAGGGTCGTGGTGCCGTTGCGCTTGTAGTCGTGCGTGCGTCGCTCGGGCAGCCCCGGCCTGATCGGTAGCATCGGGGCGGTACGGTCCAGCGCCTGGATCTGGGACTTCTCGTCGACGCACAGCACGACGGCACTCTCGGGCGGGTCGAGGTAGAGTCCGACGATGTCGCGGACCTTGGCGACGAGCTCGGGATCGGTGGAGAATTTGAAGGTCTGACAGCGCCACGGCTGGAGCCCGTACTCGCGCCAGACTCTGGCGACGGTCATGTGGCTGATCCCGAGATGCTTGCCGAGCAATCGTGACGACCAGTGCGTGACACCCAGTCGCTCGGGCGGAGGTGCGAGCGTGGTCGCCAGGATGTCCTCTCGGATGGATGCTGGCAGCCGCGGGGGTGCCCCCGAGCGCGGGGCATCCGTCAGCGCCTCCAGTCCGCCCCGGTCGTAGCGCTGACGCCACTGCACCACCGTGGGGCGGGAACAGCCCACCCGCTCGGCGATCGCCTGAGCAGACAACCCATCGGCCGCCAGGAGCACGATCCGAGCGCGCTCCACCACCCTCGCTGGAAAGGACTTCGATCGAACGCGCCGTCGCAGCACCTCAGCATCGTGCTCAGACACAATGAGGACTCTCGTGTGATTGGCCATGGCTCATTGTCCCAGACCACTCACCAACAGTCAAGAGACTTCCGTTACGCGACACTAGGTGCGTGCGTCCCACAGGACGTCGCCGCTGCCGTAGAGGCGGTTGGTGTAGCGCGCCATCGTGAAGAGCAGGTCGGACAGACGGTTGACGAACGCCAGCGCGTGCGGGTCCACCTCGCCGGGTTCGGCGGCCTGCAGTGCGATCATGCAGCGCTCGGCGCGGCGCACGACCGTGCGCGCGACGTGCAGGCGGCTCGCCTCTTCGCACCCGCCCGGGAGCACGAAGTGGCTCACTTCGCCGATCTGTGCGGTGAGAGAGTCGATCCAGGCCTCGAGCCGCTCGATGTCCGCGGCATGGATCGCGGGGTGTGTGTGGGTCGACGGTCTGGCTGCTGCGGGCGTCGCAAGCACGCTCGAGCAGTCGAAGAGCCGGTGCTGCACGAAGTCGAGCATCATGTCGAGTTCGAGTTCGTCGGCTGCTGCGACCTGCAGCGCTGCGCGGGCGAGGCCGATCGCGCTGTTCGCCTCGTCGATGGTGCCGTACGCCTCGACGCGCTCGCTGTTCTTCGCCACGCGCGAGCCTCCCACAAGCGAGGTCTCGCCGGTGTCTCCTCGGCGGGTGTAGATCTTCGACATCCAGGGCTCCTCGGGTCGGGCGGTGCTCACGCTGTAGGTACCCGACTTCAGGATAGCAAGAGCGGGTGGTTTGCGGTTGCTTACACGGATGCATACACTATGTATGCAGACACAGTCGATCGGAGGCGTCATGGTTGTGAGGGTCACCGTCACCCTTCCCGAGGACATACTCGGGAAGCTGGACGCTATCGCCCGTGACGAGAGCGTCACACGCAGTGACGTGGTGCGCGAGGCGGCTGCAGATTACGTGGTTTCGCACGCCGAGTCGATGGTGTCTAAACGACGGGAGGCGGCCGTGCTGGATGGTCTTGCCTGGCTTGAGGGGATCGCTCTGCGTACCGTCAGCGATACGCGACCGAGTCTGGAGATTCTCCGGGAGCTCAGGGGCACGAGGTCTCTTGCCGGCGATCCGATCCGGCCCGAAGCGGCCGAGACGGAGTTGCCGTGAACCTCGTGGTGATCGATGCGTCTGTCGGGGTGAAGCTGTTCCGCTCCGAGGAGGGGAGTCCCGAGGCGCGTGAGCTGTTGCTAGCGCATGCACGAGGCGAGGTCACAATCGCGGTGCCGTCGATCTTCGTCTACGAGTTGATGGGTGTCGCCACGCGGTTTCTTACGGCTGATGAGTCGCAAGAACTCTGGATCCGCTTCATGGACTGGCGCATTCACGTCCGAGAGGTCGGAGACGTACTCGTGCGAGACGCGATCCGCATCCACGAACGCTACGGTTGCGCACTCTACGATGCCTTTGCGCCGGCGCTTGCGGCACAGCTCCGGGCGCCTCTCTACTCGGCCGACCGACGCGCTCACGGCGTATGGCCTGGCGTGGTCTTGCTGGGAGCCTGACGGTCGCGTCGGACGGGGTGACCACCCCGAGAGCTCCCGTAGGCGCATCGCGAGGTTGCGGTGAGCGAGCGTGCGCAATCCCTGGACGACGCAACACCATTAGCCCGCTCATCCCTGGCACAAGCTGGTCGAGGTGGCCCCGCCCACGCCGTAGCCGCCCAGCGCCACGATAACGCGTCTGTCTGAGCGTCTCGGTGATACTGGGGGCGTGTTTCAGCGGTGTTTCGGTGCGGTGCCGGGGGTGTGAAAGGTTATAGGGAAGGGCAGATGATTTTGGGGGGCGGGCGCTTCGGGGGCACCTGAGCGGACTGCAGAAGGTCCGATATGTGGGTTATGCTGTCTGCAGATTCTGGGGTTATGCCGTCTATGGGAGCCGCGATCTCCTTGACGCGTATGTCGTATCTGACAT
>CAYGFZ010000050.1:0-14190 GCA_964349355.1 uncultured Coriobacteriaceae bacterium
GAAGGGGTCACGGCCGAACGAGCCCTCGCTTGCGACGCCGAGTGACGAGCTGGCCGTTCACCGGCGACGTGGGAGTCGGTGGACGAAGAAGCTATTGGTCAGGCTGGGGCCGGCCGGGAAGCTCGGCGTCGTCTGCCATCTCCCTGAGCCGCGCAAGCGTCTCATCGCGCGTCGCGACGTCCGCGGCCACCACCGTGGCATGGCCGACCTTGCGGCCCGCCCGCGGCTTTTTGCCGTAGTCGTGGTGGTGGACGCCCGGTATGGCGAGCACGTCGGCGACGTCGGGCACCGATCCGATGAAGTTCACGTTACCCACGTGGGCGGTCACGGCAGTGTCACCCAGCGGAAGTCCCGCTATGGCTCGCATGTGGTTCTCGAACTGGCTGGTGCGCGCGCCATCGATCGTCCAGTGGCCGGTATTGTGTACCCGCGGCGCGGCCTCGTTGGCGAGGAGCCCTTCGGCCGTCTGAAAGAACTCGAAGCCGAGCGCTCCGACGTGGTCGAGGTTGTCGAGCAGCCGGGCGGCGAGCGACTCGGCTTGGCGCTGCAAGCCTTCACTCGCCAGCGGCACGACCCAGCGCAAGATGCCCTCGCGGTGGTGCGATTCCACGATATCGTAGAAGACGTGCTGACCGTCGGTGCCGCGAACGCCGATGATCGCGATCTCGCGCTCGAAGTCGATGAACCGCTCGACGATCAGGTCCGTGCCCCCGACCGCAGCCCATGCGGTATCGGTATCGCCGGTGCCGCAGATCACCGCCTGGCCCTTGCCGTCGTAGCCGAAGCGCCTCGTCTTCACGACGCACGGCGTGCCGAGCCGCTCGACCGCCGCCCGCAGTTCGCCGAGCGAGGAGACCGGCTCGAAGTCAGGCGTCGGGATGCCGAGATCTCGGAAGAGCGACTTCTCGGTGAGCCGGTCCTGGAGCACAGTGAGCGAGCGCAGCCCCGGACGCACGGGCACTGAATCGCCGAGCGCCTCGATCGCCGGGGCGGGTACGTTCTCGAACTCGTAGGTGACGACGTCTGCACCCTCGGCGAGCGCGGTCAAGCCGCGTGCATCGTCGTACGGAGCATGCACGTGCTCGGCCACCGCGGCGGCACACGCGTCTGCCGCAGGGTCGAGAACGCGCACCCTCATGCCGAGCGGAGCGCCCGCAAGTGCCAGCATCCTGCCGAGTTGCCCCCCGCCGAGGATTCCTACGATCACGTTGCTTCCCGCGGGTCGGGCTGGTCCAGGACGCCGGCGGTCTGCTCGGCACGGAAGTCGTTCAGGGCGGCGCGCAGCCCGGGTCGGCTGTTGGCGAGGATCGCCACCGCGAGAAGACCCGCATTGACCGAACCGGCCCGGCCGATGGCGAGCGTGCCCACAGGGACCCCCGCCGGCATCTGCGCGATCGAGAGCAGCGAGTCCATGCCGCTCAACGCAGCACTTTGCACGGGGACGCCGAGAACCGGAACGCTCGTCATCGCTGCCGTCATGCCGGGCAGGTGAGCGGCTCCGCCGGCGCCAGCGATGATGACCTCGAGGCCGCGCTTCTCGGCGGAGGTGGCGTACTCGGTCAGCAGGTGCGGGGTCCGATGTGCTGAGACGACCCGCGCCTCGTGCGGGACCTCGAAGCGCTCGAGAATCTCCACGGCTTGGCGCATCGTCTCCCAGTCAGACTTCGATCCCATGATGACGCCAACGAGAGGAGTGGCTGAACTCGGGTATGACATGTCGCCCCTTTCGAATCAGGTTTGGGAGGGCGCACCCGCCGATGATGCTCGACGCGCCGGCCACACCGCGATTCTAACATCGCCTCGGCGGGCGACTCGGATTTCGTGAAGTGAATGGGTGGACGCTACCGCAACACGGGCGTTCATTCGTTACCGGGTGCGCATACGCTCCCACACCCGACCGTACCGGCCTACTACAATCATCGTCGTCCACACGGCGGCATCAGTGGCCTACCCCGATCTCACCAGTGCCCGGGCTCGATAACGTGTCTGGGCAGTAAATCTAACCCGTCGCCTGGCGCCTCGCTTCGGTTTTCCCGGATGCGGGTATGCCCTCTCTGCGGTGGACACTCGTTCATGGAAGGGGGATGCCACCATGGCTACGGCACTCGAGGGCCACGTCCTTACCCACTCCGCGCTCGGCTGTTCGTACAACGACGAGCGGTGCTGCAGCGCTCCGAACGGGGGTAGCCGGTGAACGATTTCGGGAGTGCACGTGCTGCGTTGCAGAGCGTTCGCGATCAGTTGCTGGATCGTTCGAACGTTGTCGCTGCCGGCATCGGATTTAAGGAGACGGACGGTGTACGCACTGGCGAGGTAGGTATCGTGTGCTCCGTCGAGCGCAAGGTGCCATCCTCCGAACTCTCGGCGTCCGATCTCATCCCCCGGAGTATCGCCGGTGTCTCCACCGACGTCGTGGCCACCGGGATACTGCGCGCTCTTCTCGCACATCGAGAGCGTCACAGGCCGGCTCCGGGCGGTGTTAGTATCGCGCACCGGGATGTCACCGCCGGGACTCTTGGTTGCGTGGTGCGCCGCGGGGGAGAACGGTTCGTGCTCTCCAACAACCATGTGTTGGCCAACTCGAACCTCGGCCGGGCCGGTGACCCGATCCTGCAGCCCGCTCCCTACGATGACGGCACCCTGTCGGGCGACACCATCGCAACGCTCGAGCAGTTCGTCACCATCGAGATGCTCGAAGAGGAGAGCACGTGTGGCGCAGCGCGCCGCGTCGCCGCAGTGATGAACTGGCTTGCGAGGGCGACCGGGAGCAACGCGCGCCTGATGGCGATGAGCGCGAGAGCTCCCGAGAACCTGGTCGATGCAGCTCTGGCGCGACCCGTGATGGACGATCTGTTGGCCGAGGGGATCCTCGGCATCGGACCGATAGCGGGGCAGGGCGTCGCCGAGCTCGGCATGCGTGTCCGTAAGTCGGGCCGAACCACCGGCGTCAGCACCGGCGAGATCGTGCAGGTGCAGGTGACAGCAGACGTCCTCCTCGGCCAGAGGACCGCACGGTTCACTGATCAGGTGATGGCCGGCGCGATGAGCCAGGGAGGCGACAGCGGTTCTCTGGTCGTCGACGATGAGGGCAATGCGGTCGGGCTGCTCTTTGCGGGAAGCGAGACCACGACCCTGTGTAACCGGATCGAGCACGTACTGGCTGCTCTCGAGGTCTCCCTATGAGCGGCTTGTGGCGTAGGCCCCGTCACGCGCACCCTCCGGTCGATGCCGAGGAGGCCGTCCGCCTTGCGACCGACCGGTTCCTGGGTGTCGAAGGTGTCGTCTCTGTCGGGCTGCAGACGGGCTCCCACGGCTCACCAGAGGTCGTTGTGGGCCTCGATCGGCCGGTGAACGAGGTGCGTACGCTGCTGCCTGCCGACGTCGGAGGTGTTCCGATCGCCCTCCGCTACGTCGGAGACATCTCGGCCGAGGATGTCTGAGACGCGTCTGCCGGTTCGCCTTAACGGACCCCGGGCATCATTGCGAGCACCCGCGTCGAGGCAGACTCGGGTACACTACCTACACGCCGCGCCCAGCCTGGAGGCTCGACGCTTAGGGGGTCACTTACGTGCAGGTCACCATCGGACTGCCGAGAGCGTTGCTGTATCACAAGTACCATGTGCTCTGGACGTCGTTCTTCGAGAACATCGGGATTGAGACCGTCACCAGCCCGCAGAGTAACCGTGCGATTCTCGATCGTGGCGTAGAGCTCGCGGTCGACGAGACATGCGTGCCGTTGAAGGTCTTCCTCGGCCATGTGGACTCTCTGAGGGGACGCGTTGACTACGTACTCGTGCCTCGCATCGTCACGCTCGCAAAGGGCGAGACTGCATGCGTGAAGTTCCTGGGCGCCTACGATGTGACCCGCAACTGCATGCCTGACATCCCGCTGATCGAGTACAACGTCGACGTCGCGGACGGGATCCGTGAGCGAGACGAGCTCTGCCGGCTCGGCCGCCGGTTCACGAACAATTCCTTGCGGACGGTGCGCCGGGCGTACGATGACGCGAAGCGCAAGCAGGACCGCGAGCATCGTGAAGTAGCTGCCGCCCAGGAGGCCCTGCTGGACCGCCCCGGCGAGAAGGTTCTTGTGGTGGGGCACGCCTACAATCTCTACGATGACCTCCTCGGCAGGCCGATCCGCGAGGCGCTTGCGAAACAGGGCGTAGAGGTGCTGTGCTCGGAACTCGCCGATATGGAGCAGGCACGCCGGCTCGCGTCGCTCGTGTCGACCGACATCCCGTGGACGTACAACAAGGAGCTTCTCGGCGCGCTCGAGTTCTTCCGGGAGCGGGTCGACGGCGTGATCTTCCTGGTGACGTTCCCGTGCGGGCCAGACTCTCTGATGACCGAGTTGGGCATGCGCCGCATCAAAGGGACGCCGGCGATCACAATCGTGCTCGACGAGCTGCAAGGGGAGGCGGGCCTCAAGACCCGGCTCGAAAGTTTCGTCGACCTACTCCGCGCGCAGAAGGTAGACGCCGCAGCCACGAGGGGTGGGATCGCTGTGACGACCGACCTCTCGCAGGTAAGCGGCGCTCGCAAGGTCAGCTTCCCGCACTTGGGCAACTACTCGATTCCGGTACGGACGCTCGCCGAGATGCTCGACTGCGAGGTGATCGAGCCTCCGAGGATGACCAGGCGCACTCTTGAGATAGGGGCGCGCCACAGTCCGGAGTTCGTCTGCATCCCGTTCAAGTACAACCTCGGCAACTATATCGAGGCGCTAGAGGCAGGCGCGAATCTGCTCATCCAGGCCGGAGGGGGATGCCGCTTCGGCTACTATGGGGAGGTGCAGGAGGCGATCCTGCGCGACCTCGGCTACGAGTTCGACATGGTGCTGCTCGTGGGGGGCTTCGGGATCGGAGAGCACTATCGCGATTTCAAGAAGGTGAACCCCCGCCTCACCATGTGGCGTGCGCTCTCGGCCTACCGGGTTGCGCTCAGGCAAACGCGAGCGCTCGACCGCGTGGAGGACTACCTGCGTCGCAACTCGGCCTTCCAGGTAGCAGAGGGTGCGTTCGAGTATGTGCACGAGGAGTTCTTGCGTGCGCTTCATGCCGCACGCGATCTGCGCGAGATCGAGCGACTCGAATCCTCGACGCTGGCCCGGATGGCCGAGATACCCACGGAGCGCCCCGACGATCTGTTGCGCGTGGGGATTGTCGGTGAAGTCTACGTGCTCATGGAGCCCTTCTCGAACAACTTCGTGGAGCGGGAACTTGCAAAGCGGGGCGTAGAGGTCCATCGGTTCGTCACGGTAAGCGCGATGGTCGACCATGCGGGACGCAAGAAGCAGGCGAATCTCGAACGCTTGATCGGGCTCGCCGATCCCTACCTGAAGTACCACATCGGCGCAGACGGTACGGAGAGTGTCGCGATGACACATAAGCTCATGGGCGACGGCTTCGACGGCGTGCTCCATCTCAAGCCGTTCGGATGCATGCCCGAGGTCAACGCGATGTCGGCTCTGCAGCGCCTCTCACGGGAGCACACGTTCCCGGTACTGTTCATCTCGTACGACGCGCAGACCTCAGAGGCGGGGCTCACCACCCGGCTTGACGCGTTCTGCGACATGCTCAGGATGAGCAAGGGACGTCCGGGCGCCGCGTTGCGGCCGGCCGGGTCGTCCCCGCCGGCAGAAGGGAGCGGTTTGCGTGCGTAAGGGCTATCTCGGAGTGGATGTGGGTTCGATCTCGACCAAGGCAGTGGTCGTCGATGAGGCTGGCGAGATACTCGCCCGCTCCTACCTGTGGACCGAGGGCAACCCGGTCCGTGCAGTCAAGAGCGTGCTCAAGGAGGTCGAGGCCCAACTCGCCGCCGAGGAGATCGATGTGGTCGCCGTGGGCACCACGGGCTCTGCCCGCGAACTGACGGGCGCGGTCCTCGGCGCGCAGGTCGTGAAGAACGAGATCACCGCCCATGCGGTCGGGACGCTCTCTCGCCACCCCGACGTGCGCACGATCTTTGAGATCGGCGGGCAGGACTCGAAGATCATCATCGTGCGCGACGGTGTGCCGGTCGACTACGCGATGAACACGCTGTGTGCCGCGGGAACCGGTTCGTTCCTCTCCTCCCAGGCGCGGCGCCTCGGCGTCCCGGTAGAGGAGTTCGGCGACTACGCGTTGCGCTCCAAGAAGCCGACCAAGATCGCGGGGCGCTGCACAGTGTTTGCCGAGTCCGATCTCGTGCACAAGGCGCAGATCGGGCACCCGATCGAGGACATCATCGCTGGTCTGTGTAACGCGATCGTGGGCAACTACCTCAACAACGTCGGCAAGGGCAAGGAAGTCCTCGCGCCGATCGTCTTCCAGGGCGGGGTGAGCAAGAACGTCGGTGTGGTGAGATCCTTCAGTGAGGCGACCGGGCACAACGTCTTCGTCGACGATGACGGGCACCTGATGGGCGCCCTCGGCGTGGCGCTCGTCGCACGCGACAGCGGGGAAGAGGCCCCGTTCACCTTCGCGGTGCGGGATGTCTCTTTTCAGACGGTCGGGGAGGAGTGCGGCGGATGCCCCAACGAGTGCGAGGTCGTGCTCGTGCTGCGCGACGGTGCGTTCCTCGACGGGTGGGGCAATCGGTGCTCGCGGGGGCTGGAGCGCGTCCGCGAACACCTCGGCGTAAGCGAGTCCGAAAGCGTCGAGGTCGCGGGGTAACCGTACGGGGCTAGCCGGTTCGACGCACCGTCCTGAGGGTAGCAACCTTCCAGGGAGGTGTGGTGTATGGACTATCCGGTCGTGGTCGAGCGCACGAGATGGCCGTACCCCGCATTCGCCGACCGCTCCGACGACGAGGTCATCGGAGTGATCAGTTCAGGCGTATGAGGGAGTCGGTCGGGGCGTGCGCGTCGGTGAGCACGGGTACATCGCCAAGTGGTATCAGGTCCCGGTAGAGCCGTTCGCCGAACCGGTCGAACCCTTCGATGCTGACCGATCCTCCCACCCGCGAGTCGATCTGTCCGAGGAGGTCGCCCTCGGACACCTCTCCGCTTGTCGCGAGCATCACGATGTTGCGTATCGTGCCGAGGGACTCGGCGCCGTCCTGGCGCTCGACCGGGAACACCCACAGCCGATCCCACACGCCACCCGCGGTTCGATAGAGGCTGCGGAAGAGGTCGCTACTGTCGCCTTCGACGGCGGAGATGATGTTGTATGCGACCACGCCACCGGGAGCGAGGACATCGTCGATCTCGCCGAAGAACTCGGCAGTCGTCAGGTGGAAGGGCAGCGCATCAGCGTGGTAGCAGTCGACAACGACTACGTCGTAGCGTTCCGTCGTGCGCTGGACGTAGCGTCGGGCGTCTTCGACGATCACGGACAGACGGGGATCCTCGGGCAGTGCGAAGTACCGCTCGGCCACATCGACGACCACGGGGTCGATCTCGACGGCGTCCACCGACACCCCGGGGTAGTCGGCTAGCATGCGTGCCGGGAGTGCTCCGCCGCCGAGTCCGAGTACGAGCACCCGCTCTGCCCGTGGGTTCGCGGCGAAGGCGAGGTGCAGGTAGTCCGGGTAGCGGATCGTGCTGACGAGCGGGTCGTCGAGGTTCACCGCCGTTTGGCGCGAGCGGTCGAAGAGCAGCGTACGCTCCCCGTCCGCCTCGGTCACGAGGATGCGGTGGTACTGCGTGTCCTGTCGGAAGAGCACCGTCGACCCGTCGCCGGTGATGTCGTCGGGCTGGGCGATCACCACCATCATCGCGCCGCCGAGTGCGACACCTGCGATGACTATCGCGGTCACGGCCCCTGTCCACCGGTGGCCGACGAGTTCACGGGGCGCGGGGGTCGGTCCCGAGCGCAGCGTGAGGGTCCCCAATGCGGTCACCGAGAGCGCTATCCCGATTCCGACGATGAGGGGCCCGGTCTGCAGCGCCGGAATCAGCCAGAAGGAGGTCGCGAGGGTGCCCGCGATGCTCCCTGCAGTCGAGACGGCGTACAGGCTTCCCGCCGATCGCCCGATGTGGCCGAGGCCGCTTGCGGATGCCGCGCGGATCCCGATCGGCGAGACCATCGCCAGGAGCAGGGCGGGCGCGAAAAAAGCCGCCGTGGTAGCGACCAGGGGGCCGAGCCGGGGACCGAGTTCGGCCGCCCAGGGGAGGATCGCATCGGCGAGCAGGGGTGAAATCGCCGTGAAGACCGCAGCCGAGGCGATGACGATGCCGAGCGTGCGCCGCGTACCGAACCGGTCGGCGACGAAGCCTCCCAGCCAGTATCCGAGAGACAGCGCGATCATGAAGGCGGAGATGACGCTACCCCAGACGAAGATCGAGTTCCCCATGGCCGGAGCGAGTATCCGGGCGCCCGCGAGCTCAAGGCCCATGATCGCGGCGCCGCACGTGAATACGGTCAGGTAGAGAGGGATCACCGGGGGACTCCTTCGTGTGCGGGGGTCGTGCGGGACAATATCCCCTTCGAGGATGGTATTCTGCGTGTGTTCCGAGTCTCCCCCTGCACGGGCAGTGCAGGGCGGTACGGGTCTCGCTTATCGGGCAGCAGGAGGTTCAGCGCACGTCATGCATACGTTTTGCACCTCGCTCGCATTCGTGCTCATGTTGGCGGCCGGCTTCGTTGCGCTGCCCGAGGCGCACGCTTCCTGCGCAGGAGCAGGAGCACCGTGCGGTCCGGTCGATCGACACCATGGTTCCTGCCGCATCTCGGTAGAGCATCGCGGTTCAGGGCCGTGTGAGAGAGAGCGCGAGCGCGAGGGCGGTCGAGTGCGGGCAGAGCTACCGAGGGTCGGGTGCACTGAGCGCGCGGATACAGACAGGTTGGCTTTCGCATATCTGCTCTCCCGAGATTTACCGCGTGTGCAACAACTGCCACTGAGGATCTGACGATCTGCGCTCGCCCAAGCTTGAAGTCCTAGTCTACTCTGGAGGTACACCATGCGCTTGAGCTTCCCCCACGCACCACTCCATGCGGTCCTGGTCAGGGCCATGATGCTGGCTGTCGCCCTCTCGCTCGCCGTTCCGCTGAGCGCGATAGCCACCCCGCTCACCAACCTCGATGTGACCCTGCTTCTACAGCCGCAGGGCTCGTTCCAACCGTTGCTGCTGATCTCGGGCCGCCTGCCCGAGGGCACCGCACTGCCCGCAGAGATCGCTCTGCCGGTGCCTGCGGGTGTCGAGGACGGCGTTCTGTGGACCGGTGAGATACTCGGCGGACCCGTCGAGGACGATCCGGCTTCGACCCCGCGTTTCGAGGTCCGTGACGTAGGTACCGTCGCGATCTTCACTCTCACGCAGTCGCTGATCGGCCAGATCGAGATCGAGTATCCGGGCGGTACCGCCGTAGTGGCGGACGACCTCCATACCGGCGGATTCGAGCTCGGCGCCTCTGAGGCGATAGGCTCGGCCCGCCTCGCGGTCGCAGTCCCCCCGGGCTTTCAGGCCGCGTCGCTTCCCGACGGAGCGCTGACCTCTGAGACTCCGGATGGAACCGTGTACTACTATGTCGAACTTTTCGAGGTCGCTCCGGGCGACCCGCTCGCGTTCGAGATTGAGTATCTTGCAGCTCCTACGCCCGCTGGCGGAATCCCCGCAACACAGCCGCAGTCCGGCGAGGTCCCCACATTGCTGATCGTTCTGATCAGCGTGGTCCTGGCGGGCGCCCTGCTGATCGTGCTTGCCTCACGCTCAAAGAACGTCGAGTCAGATGAAGACGATGAGTCTCCCGCCGAAGCCGACTTCGGCCCCACACCCGAGGAGGGCGAGGCGCTGCGTGCTGTGGAGGGTGTCGCCCCGCCCGCAGCGAACGATGTCGAGGTGCCCGGCTCGGACACTACCTCTTCGGCCGGTCCGACTTCGTTCTTGACGCCGAAGGTTCTCCTCATCGGTATCGCCGTGCTTGTGCTTGCGGTGGTCGTCGCTCTCAACGTAGCCGGTGGCGAGGGAAGTCAGGTCGGCGTGACCGACACCTCCGGTACCGTCGTGAGCCAGCGCATCTCGACTGCCGCGGCCGATGGCGAGGTCCAGTACTCGCTCATTATCCCGTGCGACTGTTCACCCGAGGCCGAGGCCCCCAAGATGTTCGACGCCCTGCGACAGGTTCCCGGTGTAGCGCACGCAGCCCTGGACACCGTGACGCTCGTCATGATCATTCAGTACGATCCGGCGCAGGTGCAGCCAGATGCGATCGAAGACCGACTCCGTGCCGGAGGCTATCTTCCGTAGATCATTCTTTTTTTGCATGGCTACGACGGACAGGGGCCGGCGGATACTCCGTCGCCCCTGTCCTTTCACCCGGATGTAACAGAGATTCTTCGCAGGCGACGTCACGGGCGGGAATCATCACCATATATCGCGACATCGGGCCGGAGGTCCTCATGCGCAGGATCGCACTCTTCTCAGATATCCACGGCAACGTTCCCGCCCTCGACGCAGTGGTAGCCGACATGGATGCTGCGGCTCTAAAGGAGCGCTACTGCCTGGGAGACCTCGTCGGCTACGGCCCGGATCCCGCCGGTGTGATCGATCGGGTCCGTGCATCAGAGGTACCCACGATCCGCGGCAACTACGACCAGGGTGTCGGTGACAGAGGTGGGGCATGCGGATGCTACTACCCGACCGACCAGGCGAGATCCGACGGAGCCACGAGTTACGAGTTCACGGAGAGCGTGGTCGGTGACGAGGACGCGGCGTGGCTTGCCGGACTGCTCGACGAGATCCGTGTCGAAGAAGCCGGGGTGCGGATCCTTCTCACACACGGCAGCCCGCGTCGCATCAACGAGTACCTCATGCCCGACCGAGGCGAGAAGCAGTTGCTCCGGCTCGCGCGGGAAGCCGACGCCGACGTCGTCTGCTGCGGCCACGTACACATCCCGTACCATCGTTCGTTCCCCGAGACGGGGCTCGAGCAGGCCGACAGTCCGGTTCCCCCACGTGTCGTGCACTACGTCAACTCCGGTTCGGTCGGAAAGCCGAAGGACGGCGACCCTCGTGCTACCTGGGTCGAGCTGCTGATCGGTTCCGCCGAGGAGGTTCGCGTCAGCGCTGCCGGCGACGAGCGCGCAGCCCCGGCAGGCGCGTCCACGACCTGGGTCGGCCTGCGAATCCACCGCGTCTCCTACGACGTCGAGAGCGTGGCCCGCGCGATGCTCGATGCGGGGCTGCCAGACACGCTGGCCAACAGCCTGCGTGTTGGCTGATGGTTCAAACGCCTGTTTGATATAATCGCTGTATGAGTATCACGCTGGGCCAAACGGCCACGACCCTCGATATGCTCAAGACGCTGGCGGACGATCGCCGCCTTGCGCTCGTGCGCCTGCTTGCGGGCCGTGAGCTCTGTGTCTGTGAGATCGCCGTGGAGCTCGGAATGTCCGATGCCCTCGTATCGCACCATCTCAAGCGCTTACGGGCCGCAGGACTCGTGACAACGCGCCGGGCCGGCCAGTGGCTGTACTGTCGTCTCGAACCCGGTGCGTTCCAGCTGCTCGCAGCACAGGTCGGCTCACTCGCTGTCGATGCCGGTACCGATAGGGAAGACAGCCCGGGAGCCTGTTGTGCCCCCCGAACCTCTCGATGAAGGGTTCTCGAACGATGACCGATTCACCCGGTACCGACATCAAGTACATCTACGCGTGCGGGACGTGTGGTTTTTCGTTCTACATGGAAGCAAAGGATCCAGCAGCTGAACCGCAGTTGGCGGTCCCATGCCCCCAGTGTGGCGCTTCCGACGCCCGTTTCACGTTCAAGTTGGGCGGCTCCTGCCAGGGCGCAGGGTGTTGAGGCTGATCGAGTCGCCGTTCGGCGATATCGACGAGTTCGAGCAAGTGCAGAGGCGGGTCGGTGTGGAGTTCCCGTGGAAACACGTCTCCTGTTCTGCAGAGGTCTAGACTTTGCACCGAGGCCCGTGTGCCACACGACGGGAGGTACCAGACGATGGCCACACCCGCACGCCGGATACTGCTTGTCGAGGACGAGAAAGCTATTCGCGATGCCGTGAGCGCTTACCTTGAGCGTGAAGGCTACTGGGTCACGCCGGCTGCTGACGGAGAGAAGGCGCTCGACGCGTTCGACAGGTACCCGTTCGACCTGGTGGTTCTCGACCTCATGCTGCCCAAGGTGAGCGGCGAAGAGGTATGCCGGTCGATCCGGGACTCCTCGGATGTACCCATCATCATGCTCACAGCCAAGGGCGAGACCGAGGACCGCATCGCAGGACTCGAACTCGGTGCCGACGACTACCTCGTTAAACCCTTCTCGCCGAGGGAGCTCGTCGCTCGCGTTCGCGCGCTGCTCAGGCGGGCTCATGCCGAGAGCGAACCCCAGCGTGATCGCCTGGCCTTCGGCGACCTGGAGATCGACTCCGTAGGCCACAAAGTGTTCCTCGGTGGTGAAGAACTCGATCTGACCGCGAGCGAGTTCAAGCTGCTTGTCACACTCGCTCGCTACCCGGGCCGGGTCTACACGCGGATGGAACTGGTCGAGAAGGTGCTCGGGTATGACTTCGAGGGTTACGAGCGCACCATCGACAGCCACGTGAAGAACCTGCGGGCCAAGTTGCGCGACGACCCCCGGGAGCCGACCTTCATCTGGACGGTCCACGGTGTCGGATACCGGTTCGAGCCTCCGGAGGGCGGGGACGCGTAGTGTCTGTGCACGTGCGCATCCCGCTGTCGAGACGGCTTCGCCTCGCGTGGGGCCGTCTTACCGTCCGTATAGCGGTGGCGTTCGCGGCGGTCGCGTTGCTGACCGCCGGGCTTTCAGCGATCATCCTGTCGGTCGTGTGGGCTGCGCAGTTCGACGCCTATGTGCGCGAGGGACTGCAGAACACAGCAAACGGTGCGGCGCACATCCTGACACGGTCCCACGACGACTGGGGTGGCTGGACACTGCAGGCGTTCGCTCAGATGCCCCGTTTCGGGATCATGAGCGGCCTGGGACTGCAGGTGCTCGATGTCGACGGCGACATCATCTACGACGACTCCGTCACGGGTGGCTTCGCCCACGGAGTGATGGGCCTGCTGCCGAGCGGCATGAGCGAGCCGAGCGGCCCGGTCGCCACCGCTTCCGTGACGTCCGAGGGCGAGGTCGTGGGCGTCGTGCGGGTGTGGCATCTCTCCTCGGACGGTATCCTCGCCGAAAGTGACCTGCGCTTCCAGCGCAGCAGTCTTATCGGGCTTGGGACCGCGGGGGTCGTCGCAGTGACGTTCGCCTCTCTCGCGGGCCTCGCGTTCGCCGCAGGTTTTGCGCGGCCGATCGAGCGGATCACGGAGACGGCCTCGGCACTGAGTTCCGGGGACCGAGCCGCTCGTACACGGCTCACCGGTGACGACTCGATCGGGTTGCTCGGCAGGACCTTCGACGAGATGGCCGATGCGATCGAGGCCGACCGCGAGCTAGAACGGCGCTTGACCGCAGACGTCGCGCACGAGCTGCGCACGCCGTTGCAGGCGATCCAGGCGACCGTCGAGGCGATGCAGGATGGTGTGCTGCCAACCGACGGTGAGCGTCTCGCGATCGTGCGCGATGAGACTGTCCGTCTCGGCAGACTGGCAGACGGCATCCTCGAACTCACGAGGCTCGAGCGCGGTTCGGTGCCGCTGGTTCGTGAGCCGCTGCCGTTCGACCAGCCGGTGGGTGTCGCGCTCGACGCGCACCGGATCCTCATCGAGTCATGCGGGCTGGAGTTGCGCGAGAGTCTGGCACCGGGGCTGATGATCTGTGGCGACTCCGACCGCCTCACCCAGGCTGTCGGCAACCTGCTCTCCAACGCCGCGCGCTACACGCCCGAGGGCGGCGTCGTCGACGTCTCCCTTGTGGCCGAGGGCGGCCGTGCGGTGCTGCGCGTTTCCGATACCGGCATCGGCATCGCCGAGGAGGACTCGGAGCGTGTGTTCTCGCGCTTCTGGCGCGCCGACGCTGCGCGTGAGGCGTCGACCGGCGGTCTGGGAATCGGACTCTCGGTCGTCCGGGAGATCGTCGAGCGCCACGAGGGAACGGTGGCAGTCGAGCGGCGCGATGGGGATGGCACCACGTTTGTCATGCGCCTGCCGCTGCTTGAGAGCGCCCCGGGCGTCAACGGCCGAGGACTCGCATCGCGCCGGCGGTAGCCTGAACCGGGTAGGACTCGGCTACCGGTCCGTCGAGCCAGACCTCCACGAGCATCCCGTTCTCGAGGTCACCCACGTCGATGAGGCGATCTGCGGAGTCGTAGACCCGTGTGGTGGACACCGCGCGCACCTGGGCGA
>CAYGFZ010000051.1:0-13426 GCA_964349355.1 uncultured Coriobacteriaceae bacterium
GATCGCCGACGTCGGAGTGAGCCGGATCGTGGCTCACCGCTCCCGTTTCGAGGTCGACCTCAACAGGCCGCGGAGTCACGCGGTCTACCGCGATCCTGCCGATGCGTGGGGCCTCGATGTCTGGCGTGACGAGCCCTCCACAGACGAGGTCGACCGCTCCCTTGCGATCTACGACCGCTTCCATAGCGCCGCAGGGCGCTTGCTCGATGCGTCGGTCGCCGCGCACGGCGCTGCGGTCGTCTTCGATGTGCACAGCTATAACCACCGACGTGGCGGTCCCGGAGCGCCCCCCGACGATCCCTCCGCGAACCCCGAGGTCAACGTGGGCACGGGAACGCTCGACACAGAGCGCTGGTCTCCGCTCGTAGCGCGTACGCTCGGTCACTTCTCGGCGGCAGGGCTCGATGCGCGCGAGAACATCCGGTTTCTCGGAGGGCACTTCCCGGCATGGGCACACAGGCGCTACCGTGGCAGGGTCGCGGTGATTGCGCTCGAGTTCAAGAAGACGTTCATGGACGAGTGGACGGGCGAGGTCGATATCGATGCGGTGAAACGGCTACGGGCGGTGCTCGCCGGGTGCGTTCCGATCGCCGAGGACGCCGTCGCGCAGGTACGACTGTGATCCGGCCAGCCTCGATGAGCGGCGAGCGTCTCGACGCCATCATCGCGCGTCTTGCCGAGGGCGCTAGCGCTCGCCACTCGATGCCTGTGTGGGGCCGACTGCATGTCGACCGTCAGCTGCCCTTCCTGGTCGTCTACCGCAAGCCCGCGAAGCGGCCCGATCCTGGTACCGACCGGCTCGTCGTCGGCGGTGCGTCGTTCTTGCAGGCCAGCGCCGTTCCCGGACGCCATCGCGAGATCGCCGCGCTTGTGGAGCGGATCGCCACACACATGGCGCAGGTGTACGGGACGTTCCTCATCGTCGAGGTCTGGTCGGGCGGGGGAGATGGTACGCCCGAGGGCGAGACCCCGTCCCCGGCCTACACGGTGATTCGCCCGCGCGGGACCCTGCTCGCGCCGACGGTGCAAGAGTTGCTGACCGCGCTCGGCGAGTCGCAGGTCGCGCGGCAACCCTCCCACGTCTCCGAGGAGATCCGCACCGCCATCGCGCCGCCCGGGATGCGCCCGCTGCTGACCGCGGCAGCGCTCGAGCGCTGCGGGGCCTGCCTCCTCGGGCTGGAGGTCTCACCTGTGTATCGGACACCGGCGGGAGATCTCTACCCGGCGCTGGTGCGCCAGGTCGCGCGACGGGTCACCACCGCGCTCGCCCGGGCTTTCTACCGGTTCACGCGCACGCGCACGACCGCCCGACCGGCGCACTACCACCAACTCGGCAGGAGAGCGGTCGTGAAGGCTGTCTTCGACGTCGACGCCCGCCTTGCAGACGTCGCTGCCCGCTTCGAACTGCTACTTCAGGTAACGCCGGTCAACGCGGAACAGTCCTTCTCCGACTTCCGCAGGAGCGGGTTCGAGCGTGCTCCTCACTTCGACTATCGGCCGCTCACCGTGGACCCGGGGAGACTGAAGCAGCGACTCTGGTCGGTGCGGCCCGAACGGGTCGAGGATCCGACGCTGATGCACCTGTTCAGGGGGGCGCAGTTTCAACTCGACCGGCAACTGACGATGCTCTCCGATGTCGGGCGGACCGAGTTCTTACACGAGAGCCTTCAGCTCTATGGTGGCGTCGAGCCGGGTCTGCTGGCGATCGCGGAGCAGGCCCTCGAAGTGTTCCCGCCCTCCCGGCGAAGGCCGGTCCCCACTTTCTCTGCCGAGGAGTTCCGGGCCCTCGCGGCCGCCGAGGTCCACTCCTATCGCAGCGCAGATCCCGGGTTCGGGACACTCCCTCAGGTGCGTGACGACATCTACGCCGGTCTGCTTGTGAGTCACGGCCGCCTGTTCGTCGGCGCAGAAGCACGCCTGCCGTGCTCGCGGGCGGATGCGCTCATCCAGCACGAGATCGGCACGCACATGGTCACGCACCACAACGGCAGCGCCCAGCCGCTCCGGCTTCTTTCCGAAGGCCTCCCGGGCTACGACGAGCTACAGGAGGGGCTTGCGGTCCTCGGAGAGTATCTGGTCGGAGGCCTGGATCCGGAGCGGATGCGGGTACTGGCGGCGCGCGTCGTGGCGGTCCACGCGCTTACGACGGGTGCTGAGTTCGTCGAGACATTCCGGTTGATGACCGGCTACGGCTTCTCGCGCCATGCCGCGTTCACTCTCACCACACGCGTCTACCGGGGAGGAGGGCTCACGAAAGACGCGATGTACTTGCGCGGGCTCGTGGGAATACTCGACTATGTAGCTGAGGGATGCGATTTCGGCAGGTTTTTCCTCGGCAAGTACTCGGCCGATCAGATACCGATCATCGAAGAGTTACTTCTTCGCAACGTGCTCACCGAGCCGGCACTTCTTCCGCGATACTTGGAGCGCGATGACGCAAAGGAGCGTCTCGCACGCGTACGCATGGGCATGAGTGTGGTCGAACTAGTAGGGGGTGCCGACGAGAGATGAAGATCGGGTTCCTCGTTAACGATATCGATACAGAGAAGGCAGGGTACACGAGTACCCGCCTGGCGATGACGGCTATCAACCGCGGGCACGAGGCGTGGTTGATGACGCCCGGGGATTTTGCCTACGACCCGGACGAGAAGATCCGCGCCAGGGCTCGTCACGCGCCCAAGGACAAGTACACGGTCGGTTCCGCGTACCTCTCTGGGCTAAAGGGGCCGAAGGCGCGGACGCGGCGCATCACAGTCGACGATCTTGACGTACTGATGCTGCGTAACGACCCCGCTCAGGACGTCTCGTCCGGGTGGCGCCAGGTCTCGGGCATCGACTTCGGCAGAATCGCGCTGCGTAACGGCGTGATAGTGCTCAACGATCCCAACGGCCTGGCCAAGGCCGCGAACAAGATGTACTTCCAACTCTTCCCCGAGGAGGTCCGGCCCCGCACGCTCATCACGCGCGATCGCGACGAGATCAAGACGTTCATCAAGGAGGAGGGTGGACGCGCCGTCATCAAGCCGCTTCAGGGTTCGGGCGGCCAGGGAGTCTTTCTCGTGGACCATCTGTCGGCCCGCAACGTCAACCAGATGATCGATGCTCTCACCCGCGACGGGTATGTGATCGTCCAGGAGTACCTCGAGGCCGCCGAGGAGGGCGATACCCGGCTGTTCATGATGAACGGGCAACCGCTGCGCTACAAGGGTCACTACGCAGCGTTTCGCAGGATGCGCCAGGGCGATGACATCCGCTCTAACGTCCACGCAGGCGGTGAGATCGCGCAGGCAGAGATTACCGATGCCCATCGGCGGATCGCCGAGATCGTCCGCCCGAAACTCGTGGCTGACGGGATGTTCCTGGTCGGGCTCGACATCGTTGGCGACAAGCTGATGGAGATCAACGTGTTCTCCCCGGGAGGCCTGGGAAGCGCGCAGAAGTTCGAGAAGGTGAACTTTGCAAACGCGGTCATCGAGTCGCTCGAGCGCAAGGTCGACTACATGAGCTTCTACCGTCGGCGCTTCTCCAATATCCAGATGGCCACACTCTGATTCCACGTCGCGGCAGGGTACCAGACCCGCGCGGCGAAGGAATGAACAGACGGTGGGCCAATCGCGGCGTGCGCCGTGTCTGCCGACAGGGGGTGTCGCGTGGGGACCGAGGAGTGCAACGGGGCACCGGACAGGACCGGCCGGCCGCACCCACTGGACGGTCAGGCGATGTCGTTCGGGGCCGACACGCTCCTGATCACCGCGTTCGTTCTCTCGTTGGGGGTTCCCATCTACTACGTGGTAGGACTCGTGGTCACGGTATCGGCGGCCGCCGTATACGTCATCTCGATCACACTCGTCTCATCCCTGATGCCCGCGGTGACGTGGTGGCTGCGGTGGGGCCGGCCCGATAGGCACACGGCGTCCAGTATCACTTTGGTCGCGTTCGCATATGTCACTCCCGCCGTGGCAGCGGTGGTCATCATCGTTGGCATGGGGTATGAGATGGCGCTCCTCGGCGTGAGCGTGATGGCCTACATCGCGGGGGTCGTCACGGTGGTGGTCGCCCGGCGCTTCGGGTCGAGCGACGGGCTACGGCGCATGGAAGTTGTCCGGGTCCTGGCCGCGATTGGCACGCCGATGATCGTACTCGGCCTCTCCAGCCGGTTGCCTTACGGTGCCGTGGCGCTCGGTGGGTGGAGCATACCGATGCTCGTGGCCGTGGCCGGTGCGTTCGGTGGCGGACAGGGACTGAGGTCGGTGCTATCCGGGGGCATGGTCTCTATCGCCGAGCCACTCCCTGACCGCGCTTTTCATCGCGTCGACATCGATGACTGAGCCGAAGCGCGTCGTCGCGCTGTCGAGTTCGGCGAGCGCGCGGGGCGCACATGCGCCTTCCGGCGCGAGCCGCTGCACCTCGGTCAGGAGTTCGACACCCGTGAGCGAGGCGACCTCGGCGGGCAGCTCATCGGAGTGCGACAGCCCGCTGAGCGCCCGGTAGACGTCCGTGCCGAACTTCGCCCAGTGCGCGGTCGAGACCACGAGAACCGGATTCTCGCCGCGCAGACGTTCGGCGGTCTCCCACGCGACCGCGGTGTGCGGGTCGATAAGGTAACTGTGCTCGTCCCACACCCGGCGCACGCATGCGAGCGACTCGTCGTTGCTCACTGAGTCGGCAGCGAAGTGCTCGCGGATAGCGCGGAACGTCTCGCGGTCGACCTGGAAGCGGCCGGATTCGCGCAGTGAAGCCATCCATCCGGCGGTGTGCTGCGTGTCGCGGGTGAGCTCGTAGAGCTGGCGCTCGAGGTTGCTCGAGACTAAGATGTCCATGCTGGGACTCGGGGTGGTGACGAAGTCACGCTCCGAGATGTCGTACACGCCGGTCGCGATGAAGTCGGCAAGCACCTTGTTCTCGTTGCTCGCACAGATCAGCCGACCGAGCGGTACGCCCATCTGCTTCGCGTAGTAGGCGCCGAGGATGTTGCCGAAGTTGCCCGTAGGCACCACCACGTCGATTCTGCGCCCCGCGACCACACCACCGCCGGCGACCATGTCGGCGTAGGCGCTCACGTAGTAGACGATCTGCGGAAGCAGGCGGCCCCAGTTGATCGAGTTGGCCGAGGAGAGCCTCAGCCCGTGCTGCTCGCGGAGCTCGGTGGCGAACTGAGCGTCGGCGAAGGCGGTCTTCACTGCACTCTGGCAGTCGTCGAAGTTGCCTCGTACGCCGAAGACGGTGACGTTCTCTCCGCTCTGCGTGACCATCTGCTTGCGCTGGATGTCGCTAACGCCGTCTGCAGGGTAGAAGACAGCCATCTTCGTGTGCGGGCGGTCGGCGAAGCCCGCGAGTGCGGCTTTGCCGGTGTCGCCCGAGGTGGCGACCAAGATGAGGTAGTCCTCGGCGAGTGTGCCGCGCGTCTGGTGCATCGAGATCGCTTCGGAGAAGAAGAGAGGCATGCACTGGAGCGCTATGTCCTTGAAGGCGCTCGTGGGACCATGGTACAGCTCGAGGACGTGCATGTCGGCCGAGACCTCGGTCACGGGTGCGATGCGGGGATCGGACCACTGCGCGCCATACGCAGACTGCATAAGCACGTCGATGCGCTCAGTCGAGACGTCCACACCGAAGCGCGAGAAAAGAGCAGCCGCACGTCGCCAGTATGGCCACGCGCCGAATGCGAGGATCTCGTCGAGGGTGAGATCGGGCAGCTCGTCGGGTACGTAGAGGCCGCCACCGGGCGCGATACCGCGCATCACTACGTCGGTGAAGGTCGGCCGCGAAGCGTCGCCTCCGCGGGTGTCGTGGTAGGTCGTCACTCGTTTCATGCGTGCATCATACCCGAGGCGGGCGCAGGGGTGCGCGTGCATCTCATCGGTCGAGGAGCTCCTCGGCAAGTAGATCCATCAGCAGGCCGTCACGCCACTCGCCGTCCGGACCGCATTCGTAGCGGCGCATGATGCCGACGGGCCTGAAGCCGACCTTCTCGTAGGCGCTGATCGCGTTCGCGTTCTTCGCCGAGGGGTCGATATGGATGCGGTGGTGACCGCGTTCGGTGAAGAGGTATCGGGCGAGAGTCCGCAGGGCGTCGGGGCCCAGTCCCCGGCCGGAGTAGGGCGAGAGCACCGTGATGTCGATCCCGGCGAAACGGTAGTCCGGGTCCATCTCCTCTTCGAAGGTGATGACCCCCACCGTCGTGTCGCCGAGGTCGATCGCGAGAGGATGGGAGCCTTTCTCCGTCAGCCAGCGCACGATCTTCTCGGTATCGGTGCCCCACCACGTCGAGCTGTTTTCGTCGGCAGCGATGCCCTCTGCAAGGGCGCGCACGTGACTTGGCTCGAGCGGGCGCAAGGTGACGTGTTCGCCGTGGAGTTCGGGGGCGTTATAGAGAGGTGTGTCTTCCATGTAGGGACTCCTGGGCCGACGTGGATGTCGGCGTGATGGTGTACGCTTTGTTCGTACCCGAAAGTGGGGAGTGATTCCGTGCGCTACTGCGTAGTGATCCTTGACGGAGCGGCAGGCTGGCCGCTCTCCCAACACTGTGGGCGCACGTCGCTCCAGGTCGCCTCCACGCCGAACCTCGACAGGTTGGCGCGCGAGGGCACGATGGGGCTCGCCCAGACGGTTCCCGAGGGGACGGAGCCGTCCTCCTCGGCGGCGTGCACCTCGATACTCGGATACGACCCTGTTGCGGCGTACGTGGGTCGCGGCGCGATCGAGGCGGCGAGCATGGGAATCACGCTCGGGCCCGATGAGGTCGCACTGCGGCTCAACCTCGTGACCCTCGACGGTGGCGTGATGACGAGCTACTCCGCCGGACACATCCCGACCGACGATTCGCGCGAGCTGGTGGGCGAGATCGCCGCTGCTCTCGACGATGACGTGTTCCGGCTCTACCCGGGTGTGGCGTACCGGCACATCCTTGTCGTGAAGGGGCATCCGGAGCTCCTCGAGTGTCGCTACACGCCTCCGCACGACATCTCCGACAAGCCCGTGGCGGAGTTCATGCCGGCCGGTGACGGGACCCAGGTGCTGCTCGACTACATGGAACGTGCCCGGCCGATAGTCGCGGTCAGCGCCGTCACCGCACGGCGGCGCGCCGCGTCCGGTGTGGCGCCGAGCGATGTCTGGCCGTTCTGGCCGGGGGATGCTCCGGGAGGCCTGACGCCCTTCGGCGAGTTGAGGGGCGTGCGCGGGGCGATGACGTCGGGGGTCGACCTTCTCAACGGACTTGCGGTGCTCTTCGGGCTCGACCGGCTTGCGATCGACGGCGTGACGGACGGGCCGGACACGGACTACGCAGCTCAGGCGGTCGGAGCGCTCGAAGCACTCAAGACCCATGATGTTGTGATCGTACACGTCGAGTCTCCCGATGAGGCCGGGCACGCGGGGGATGTCGATGGCAAGATCGCTGCCATCGAGGCGATCGACCGAGAGGTGATCTCGCGCGTCGCCGAGGCGGCGGCCGAGCGCGGCGATCTGCGCGTTCTTGCGATGCCGGATCACCCCACTCCGCTGGAGCTCAAGACGCACGTCGGTGAGGCGGTCCCGTTCGTACTGTGGGGACCGGGGATCGGCGCGAACGGAGCTGACTCCTACGACGAGTCCGAAGCCGGCGGCACAGGGCTCATGGTCGATCCCGGCCATGGAGTGATGGACCTGCTACTGGGATAGTCTGTGGGTCGGGCGCACACGGGGCCAATCGCACCTAACGTCACGGTTCTCCGCTACCTGCGAGATCGTCGAGGAACCGGTAGATCTCGTTTACGAACCGTTCCGGGAACTCCTCATGAGGGATGTGGGCGGCATCTTCGAAGGTCACGAGCCGTGCGCCGAGTTCATCGGCCACGCGCACGCTCTGCTCGAAAGGCACGTAGGTGTCCTGCTTCCCTGCGATCACGAGTACGGGCGCGCGCACGTCCGCGAGAGCCCGGACAGGGTCGGCGGTCTGCGGAGCAATGGTGTACTCCCACAGCGCCCGGTCCCAGTCGCGGATCTGTAGCGGCCTGCGATAGGCTTCGATTGCTTCGTCGGTGATCGCATCCGGATCGGCCCAGGCCCCGCGCACGAACTCGATGCCGGCATCCCCGGCAAGAGCGCGCCGCAGGAAGAGCGGACCGATCCGGCGCGCTTGCGGTGTGGTGAGCACCGGGCGCAGCCATGCGTGCGGTCCACCGTCGGCGTAGATCGCAGGTGCCTCCAGGACCAGTCCGCGCACGCGCTCGGGGTACTCGGCGGCCGTCACGACCGCTACTGCTCCTCCTGCAGAGTGACCTACGAGGACCGCCTTTTCGATGCCGAGCGCGTCCATGAGCGCCACTGTCTGGTCGGCGGCCGCAGAGAGGGTGTAGGGGTTGTCGCCCTCCCACTGGCCCGGGAGAAGTCGTTGTGTGAGGCCGAAAGCAGGGCGGTCGAACGCGATCGCGGTACATCTGGCCGACAGATCCGGCAGGACGGTCTCCCACGACACGGTTGACGCGCCGAAACCGTGCAGCAGGATGACCGCACACTCCGTGTCCCCCTCGGTCACGTAGTGGAAGGAGATTCCGTCGAGTTCGACGAAACGGGAGTCCGGATCGGCGAGCGCGGACGGCTCTACCGCGTCAGGAATCGGTGGAACGGGCCAGATGAGCGGGACGAGGAGCACGAGAGCGACGAGTGCGAGCGCGGTGAAGCCCAGCACGCGTGCGACACTGCGCCGCGGGTGGAGTGTGGCGACGGGGTGGTTCGGGGGCTGCTCGGCGGAATCGGTATCCATGTGCTATATCTTCCCCGCGAGGATGCGGCCCAGCGAGCGGGCCTTGTCTTGCTCCCATTCGTGTATCTCGGGGTGGCGCCAGGTGTCGGTCACCGCGAGCGAGCCGACGGTCCGGATTCCTCCGCACCCGAGGGCGTGTCGGAGTGCGCGTAGCGGCCCGGTCGTGTAGCCGAAGAAAGTGGCGAGGGGCTCGGGTGCCGCGCAGGCGGTGATCACTACGGCTCTGCGCGCATCGCGAGCCACTGGCGAGCGGGGGATCTCATCCGGCCCCATGCCGGGCAGGCGGAGCTGCCCGGCATGGGCGAAGTAGCCGCCGAGGCGATCGAGAAGTGCTTGCGTGGCGTCCTCGGCGCGCCGGAAGTAGGAGGGTGTCCCGAGGATGACCCCGTCCGCGGTGGCGATGCGTTCTGCCAGCTCAGGAAGGTCGTCAGCGATCTTGCAGACTCCTGTGGCACGGCACATGCCGCATCCCGTACAGGTGCGTATCTCAAGGTCGGCCAGGCGGACACGATCGACTACGGCTCCGGCTGCCTCAGCAGCGCTCGCCGCCTCCTCGACCGAGCGGCTGACCACACCACGGTGCATGCTTGCATCGATCGCGATGACCCTCACCGGCCCCGCCTCCGCCCGTCTATTTCGGATGCGAAGAGGCGCCGCTGGGTTCCTGGTGGCAGGTCCCGCGCCTGTTCGCATTCGGCCTCGATGAGAGCGAGCGAGTCGTCGAGCCAGTCGATAGATGAACGGGTGTCCGCCATAGAGGCGTCAAGGGTGAGGCGATCGAGAAGTGCTGCCCGCGAAGCATCCGGTGATGATGCACCACGCTGTGCTGCCTGAGCGCGCAGAGCCTCGAGTCTCTCCTGCAGGGTCTTGCGACGCGCGTAGAGCAGACTTAAGAGTTCCCCGTCTGGCAGGGTCGCAGCGAGACTCAGTTGGATGAGGAAAGGATCACGGAGGGGAGGGGGCGGCCGGGTCTCGGCGACCCAGCGGTCGAGTTCTGCGACTCCGGCGTCAGTGATCGAGTAGACCTTGCGATCGGGTCGCGAGCGCTGACGCTGGCGTCGTTCGCTTACCAGGTTCCGACCCTCGAGACGATCGAGGGTGCGATATATCTGCGCCTGGTCTGCGGTCCAGTAGTGCGCAGCGCGCTCATCGAAGCAGGTGGTCTTAAGATCGTACCCTGTCATGGGCCGCTCTCGCAGGAATCCGAGGATCGCGTGGTCGAGGGACATCCGTGATCCTGCCTACGAACCATATAGGACAAGACGAGTATATGACAAATCCCATATGGAGCGCAACTATCAAGTGAGAGTTTAGATACCGAGAAAAAACAGCTGGTGAGGATAGGCGAGAAAGACTCAACCCGATGTCGAGGTGGTCGAAAGCTCTGGGTTACAGGTGACCCGCCATCAGGCGACCCTTCGACGCTCTCTCAGCCTGCGAACTGGCTCCTGTGGAGGCGCGCGAAGTGGCCGTCGAGGGCTAGCAGCTCAGCGTAGGTGCCGTCCTCGGCGATCTGGCCGTCGTCGATGACGATGATGCGGTCGGCGTCGCGTACCGTCGAGAGCCGGTGGGCGATGATGAGTGCAGTCCGGTCCGCCAGGAGCTCTCGGAGGGCCTGCTGGATGAGTACTTCGGTCCGCGTGTCGACCGACGATGTCGCCTCGTCGAGGATGAGTATCGCCGGGTCGGCGAGGAGGGCGCGAGCGAACGCGATGAGTTGGCGCTGACCGGTCGACAGGGTGACCCCGCGCTCGCCCACGACCGTGTCGTAGCCCTCAGGGAGGCGCTCGATGAACTCATGGGCGCGGGCGGTGATAGCGGCGGACTCCACCTCGGCATCGGTCGCGCCATCGCGGCCGTAGCGGATGTTCTCACCGACGGTGTCGGCAAATAGGAACGGGTCCTGGAGCACCACCCCGAGGTTGGACCGCAGCGATCGAAGCGTGACTTCTCTCAGGTCGTGACCATCGACGAGAACGCTCCCGCAGGTAGGGTCGTAGAAGCGGGGTACAAGGTTGACAAGCGTGGTCTTGCCCGCGCCGGTGGTTCCCACGATCGCCAGGGTGGACCCCGCTGCGACACACAGGTCGATGTCGTGGAGCACCTGGGGTCCTGTCCCGTAGCTAAAGCATACGTCGTGCAGCTCGATCTCGCCACGCGCCCGGCCAAGGTCGCGGGCATCGGGCGCCTCGGCGACCTCGGATGGAGTGTCTACCAGGGCGAACACGCGCTCGCTACCCGCGAGCGCTGATTGCGTCTCGGCATAAAGGCTCGACAGCTGGCTCACTGCGTTGAAGAACGCCCTCGAGTAGCCGAAGAACGCCACGACCACTCCGATGGTCACGAGCCCTTCGATCGCAAGCCACCCGCCTGCAGCAGCCACCAGGGCCGTCGCAGCAGCCGAGATGACCGCGAGTGTCGGCGAGAATGCCGAGGAGACCGCCGATGCGGTCACGTTCGCGTCGCGGTTGGCGGCGTTTCGGGCGGCGAAGGCGCCGCGGTCGGTGTCGGTGCGATTGAACGCCTGCGAGACCTTGATGCCTGCGAGCTCCTCGGCGAGTGTGGCGGAAACGTCGCCGATCGCCTCCTGGCGACGGCGGAACGCGCGGCGGGCGACCATGGCGAACAGCCGTGTCGCTCCGAGCATCACCGGGACGACGAACAGGGTCACGAGGGCCAGCCGCCAGTCGACGATCAGCATGCCGATCAGGGTCGCGACGATACCGAGAGCCGAGCCGAGCACGCGTCGGAAACCCTGCGAGAGGAAGGAGTTGAGCGTTTCGATGTCGTTGATGAGGCGGCTCATGAGGTCCCCGGACTCCACGCTCTCGAAGTAGGAGATCGAGAGGCGCTGCACGGTGCCGAAGACCTCCTCACGCAGGTCGAAGAGCGCCTTTTGGCCGGCCATGCCGAGCGCGAGGATCTGCGCGCGCTGCAGCCACCAGCCAACTACGGCCGCGGAGAGAAGGAGCGCACCGGGCACGGCCAGGACGCCAGCGCCCTCGCCGGTCCCCGCAGCGTCGACTGCGGTGTCGATCACGAGTCCCGTGAGCGCGGGACTGGCTGCATTCGCTGCCGAGGAGCCGACGAGCCATACCATCGCGACCGCGACCTGGCGCCGGTAGGGGTACAAGTAGCCGAGGAGTCTCCTGACCGCTGTCCAGGTCGCACGGGGCTTCTCGTCCTTGGCGAGCGAGGAGAGCGAGGATCCGCGGGCCATCACACATCACCTGCTTCCGCGTCATCGAGGTTGCAGGTCGCCGGGATGTCGAGTTTCTCTTCGCCGGCGAGTTGGCTTGCGGCGATCTCGGCGTACGTACAGCTCTGTGCAAGCAGTCTCTCGTGCGTGCCGAGGTCGGCGATGCGTCCCGAGTCGAGCACGATGATCAGGTCTGCTTTTCGCACCGTCGAGAGCCGTTGCGCGACCACGAACGAGGTCCTGCCTACCATGAGCTTCTCGAGATTCTCCCTGAGAGCCGTCTCGGTCTCGGTGTCCACGCTGGAAGTGGAGTCGTCCATGATGAGGATGCGCGGATCGATGAGGAGCGCTCGGGCTATGGCGATACGCTGCCGCTGCCCACCGGACAGCCTTACTCCGCGCTCCCCGACGCGAGTGTCGTACCCGTCGGGGAGCATCTTGATGAATTCGTGGGCTTGCGCAGCGCGGGCTGCACTCTCGACCTCCGCGTCACTGGCGTCGGGGCGACCGTAGGCGATGTTATCGCGCACCGAACCGGAGAAAAGGACCGAGTCTTGCATGACGACGCCGATGCGGCTTCGCAGACTCGAGAGAGTGAGGTCGCGCACGTCGTGACCATCGACCAGCACCGCGCCCTCGCTGACATCGTAGAAGCGGGGAACGAGGTTCACGACGCTCGTCTTGCCCGATCCGGTCGCCCCGACCACCGCGACCAGGGTGCCGGGTTCGACGGTGAAGTCGAGATCGGCAAGTGTCTGGGCGTCATCGCCGGGATAGCGCAGGCACACACCACGGAACTCCACACGCCCGCGCGGGTCGTCCAGTACGATCGCGTCTTCACGCTCGGCGACATCGAGCGGTGCATCGAGCACCTCGAAGAGCCGCTCGGAACTCGCGCTTGCACGCGCGATCGCCTGAGCACCGAAGCCGATGATGAAGAGCGGTTGCAGGAGTAAGAAGAGGTAGGACGTGAAGGCGACCAACTGTCCCACAGTGAGTGTCCCGTTGATGATCTGACCCGCTCCGACGACCGTCACCACTCCCACGCCGGCGGTACCGACCGCGAACAGGAGCGGGAAGGCGTTCGCCACGGTGGTCCGTACGCTCATCCCCTGCTCCAGCAAGGCGAGATCGGCCTTGCGGTAGCGGGCGGTCTCGAAATCCTCGCGGGCGAAGGCGCGGACGACGCGCACACCCGCGATGTTCTCCTGCAGGACCGAGTTGAGCGCGCCGAGGCGCTTCTGGAAGTCGCGGAACATCGGGCCGAGTTTGCGAACGAACAGAAGTAGGACCGCGAGGGTGGCAGGAATGACCGCGAACGCGACGAGGGCGAGCGTGGTGTTCATTACGAGAAGAAGCACTACGGCGCCCACGAGCAGAAGTACGGCCGATATCGCTTGCACAAGTCCGCCCCCGACGAACTCCCTCACAAGGTCGACATCGCTCGTCACGCGGGTGATCAGCTGTCCCGTGCTCGCGCGGTC
>CAYGFZ010000052.1:0-11166 GCA_964349355.1 uncultured Coriobacteriaceae bacterium
CGCATTAAGCACCCTCGCGCGAATATCGATGGGACGGCCCCCGTTGGGCGCGCCGCCAGGGAATCGTGCCGACATTCACAACTCCATGCTCCGAGGATACGGTGCGCGCGAGCAGGGTGTCAACGAAAACGGCGCGCCGGGGTGGCCCGCGTGGCCCGCGGAAACGTTACGTTTCCGCACGACGGGGGACCGCGCCGCCAGCATCAGCGCAACCCGTACGCTTCCTCCCACTGCCAGACCGTGCGCTCGATGGTGCGCGCCTCCGCGAGCGCACGTGCCCGCAGCCCCACTTCTTCCCTCAGCTCGGGGCTCTCGATGAGACGGCTCACGTGCTTGAGCCAGTCCTTGGGGTTGCGTGCGAGAAAGCCGTTCTCCCCGTGCGTCACGGTGCGCTCGTACGTCGCGATCCTGGACGCGACCGATGGGATCCCGATCATCGAGTACTCCACGAACTTCAGGTCGCTCTTACAGCGGTTGAAGCGGCTGTCCACTACAGGTGCCAGGCCGATGTCGAAGCGCGAGAGCAGCTGAGGATACTCCTCGATCTTCGTCGCCTTGAAGAAGCGGAGTCGTTCGTGCGGCCTGAAGGGCACCTTCTCCATCCCCGCGACCGCCACGACGAGGTTCTCGTAACGGGCGAGCAGGCTCTCGACGGTGCCACTGAGCAGCTGCAGGTCGGGATAGTGTGCGTGTCCGCCCGCCCAGCCGACCACGACCTGCCCTTCGCGGGAGACCGGCTTGGGCGCGTCGGGCCAGTGCTGTGTCGGCAGCACGTTCTCGAGCACCCGCACGTTGCGGTTGACCGGGCGAATGACCTCGGCAAGCTCTTTCGTCGAGACGGTCACCACCTGCGCCAGACGAGTGCACTCCTCGAGGACCTTGACCGCGGGCGTGTCCTTCCACGCCCCGTATGCCGGGTTAGACGGATGCAGGTTCCAGTAGTCGTCGTCCATCTCGACGACGGTCATCCCGCCGCGCTCGTTCGCAACACGGATCAGCTCGAGCGACGCCGGCCTGGAGGGTCGCTGGAACACGTAGACGTCGGTCTCGGCCAGCCGCCCGTCTGCGGGCGCGTGCCCAAGCTCCACGTCGTGGCCGCGCTCGTGCAGCGCCATCCCCGGCGTGTGACACCGGTACCACGCGCATGCGCCGTACTGCTCGACGATGTAGGTGATCTTGGCCAAGACGCCGCCCTAGCTGTACTGCCCGTCGGACAGCACCTGTGGTGCAGGCTGTCTGACGGTGAGGCTACCGAAGGGCAAGACGTAGAGTACATCCTCACCAGGATCGACGAGTCGCTTCCACTTGCGTTTGAAGCGAACCTGGTTCTTCTTGAGAATCCTGAGCCCGCCTTCCGGCAACTCGGCACTCGCCGTCCTCGTCTCGTAGTGATGGATCAGGCTGTGTGTGGCGAGCGCTGGCGGATGCCCTGCCGCCAAGAGACGGCAGTAGTAGTCCGTGTCTTCGTACCAGGCGGTCTCGTACTGCTCATCGAAGAGCCCGACCTGATCTATCGCCTGTCGTGCCAGTACGAAGCAGAAGCCAACCATACCGCCGAGGACCAGCTTCGGCTCACTCTCGGACACGAGCTCCGCCAACTGATCGAACCTCTCGGGCAGGGGTCCGGATGTGAAGACAGGACCTGTGCACCAGACCCTTTTGTCGGCACCGAACGGCCACAGCAGGTTCTCCAGCCAGCCGGGAGTGAACACGATGTCGTTGTTCACGATGCAGAGGTACTCACCTGAACTGTGCTCGATTCCCAGATTCCATGCGGGGGCAACACCGATGTTGCGGGAGCAGTGCAGCGCCACCACTCCATCCTTGGAGTCAAGATACTCTCGTGTCCCGTCAGTGCTGCCGTTGTTGACGATTATCAGCTCGTACTCGACCGAGCGAGTGTGCCTCTCTATGCTGTCGACACACTCTGATGTCATCTGGACGTGGTTGAGAACGGGGATTATGATGCTCACCTTCGGCTGGGCCGGCCGGCTCTCGTCCGAGATCACCTCGACCGTGTAGTCTCTCCCCTTCATCTACTGCCTACTTCAGCAGCGCCCTCGGCGGGACTCAGAGCCGACACCGTGCTCCATGGCAAGAGACCTGACCTGGGAGGCCAGTGACGTATCGTCCTCTCGGAAAGCGCGGTCCAGTGTGTCTTCTGTTTCACCTCTGATTGGTAGAAGCGAATCTCTTCGGAAGGGTTCTCCGGATCCTCGTACCAGGGAAGATGCCGGGCGACGTACGGGAACCCGGTACGAAGAGCGGGCACCCAGAAGCCGCCAGAGACCCTGGGCCTGTAGAGCGCGAACGTGGTGTCTACAGGCGCGATGTAGACGTTCTCGTCAACGGGATCGGCCCAGAACCGTCTCTCGTGAGCGATGACGTGAGCGCTGAGCGGGTTCTCCTCGGGCAGGTCGTCGATCTTGAGACCAAACCCCACCTTACCGGCAGGGGGAATGTTCTTGAGCAGGGCGAACATGAACGCTATGAAGTCTTGCGGGCACTCCTCCACCGGAACCACGTCGGAGTCCGTGTACACGTAGTAGTTGTGCGAGAACTCGGACCACACGCGGGTTCTCCATAGAGCCAGATACCCGACATTCGTATCCAGGTAGAACACCTTCAGGCCCTCACGCCGGTAGTACTCATGTAGCGGCGCGTAGGTGCTCGCATTGTCGATCACGTAGATGTTCTCGTATCCACGAGACCTCAGCGCATCGACGAGTGACCTGAGGTAGGTGACCCTGTTGAAGCTGTTGATGACGATAGGCGTCCGCTCGGGATGCCGTTCGAAGTCGTGACCCCGGTTCTGCACGCTGAAAGACTGCTCTATCCGCACATCCGGCCACTCGGGCTGGCAGGTGATTGCCTCGGGAGGGAAGATGCCGGGCGACGTACGGGAACCCGGTACGAAGAGCGGGCACCCAGAAGCCGCCAGAGACCCTGGGCCTGTAGAGCGCGAACGTGGTGTCTACAGGCGCGATGTAGACGTTCTCGTCAACGGGATCGGCCCAGAACCGTCTCTCGTGAGCGATGACGTGAGCGCTGAGCGGGTTCTCCTCGGGCAGGTCGTCGATCTTGAGACCAAACCCCACCTTACCGGCAGGGGGAATGTTCTTGAGCAGGGCGAACATGAACGCTATGAAGTCTTGCGGGCACTCCTCCACCGGAACCACGTCGGAGTCCGTGTACACGTAGTAGTTGTGCGAGAACTCGGACCACACGCGGGTTCTCCATAGAGCCAGATACCCGACATTCGTATCCAGGTAGAACACCTTCAGGCCCTCACGCCGGTAGTACTCATGTAGCGGCGCGTAGGTGCTCGCATTGTCGATCACGTAGATGTTCTCGTATCCACGAGACCTCAGCGCATCGACGAGTGACCTGAGGTAGGTGACCCTGTTGAAGCTGTTGATGACGATAGGCGTCCGCTCGGGATGCCGTTCGAAGTCGTGACCCCGGTTCTGCACGCTGAAAGACTGCTCTATCCGCACATCCGGCAGGAAGCGCATCTCACGCTTCAGGAACGCCTGCAGGTTCCCGGTCGAAACCAACGCGATCCCCTCTCCATGAAGAAAGTGCCCACAAGGGTAACACAAAGACGGCCTAGCCAAGGTGGGCGCCGACGCCTCTAGGCCGACCTGTCGTTACCGGTGCGTTTCAGCGCGAGGATCGTACTCCAGGCCTGCCTGATCTCCTCGATCTCCCGCTCGCAAGAGTACTCCTTGGCGACGAACGCACTTGCCCGCTCCCCCATCTCAAGGACACTCGACCGATCGGCCACCGCCTCCTCGAGCACTCTCTCGGCAGTGATGGCGAACTCGAGCACGTCCGCGACCGGGATCGGATAGGAGATTCCTGCCTTAAGGTACTCCGCTCCACCGAACCCGTGATACCCGACCACGACACACCCCGACGCCATCGCCTCAGCCGGTGGAAGCGGCAGACCTTCGGGATAGCCGAAGCTGAAGAAGAGCAGTGACTCGCCCATCAACCCGGCGACACCCCGTTCGCCGAGATTGTCAATGGGTGCAACAGTGAAGTGGTCGAGCGCGCCCCTGAAACGGAGTATGTTGAACACCTGTGTCGCTTCCTCGGGGTGTTTCCTTGGCATGAAGCAGATCTGATTCTTCTTCGCGCACGAGTCGTGGAAGACGCTCGGGTCGATCGACCAACGCACACGAGCCAAAGGCATCTCAGGAAAGCTGTGCCGCATGTAGCGCTCGACATGCTCTGAAATCACCAGGGTCGCCAGCACCTCCGGATCGAAGTACGGGGTCTCCCCCACCCCGCCATCGACCGGATACCCGCGAAAGGTCAGGGAGCCACTCTGGTTGAAGATCACCTTGTGTGCACCGGGGAAGCGGTATGCCGTCTCATGCGCGAGGACCTCAGGAAGCACGACTATCGCATCGGGTTCCAGATCGAGTTGAGAACGATCGATCACGGGGGTCGTGTTCTCGAACCAGCTACACCGGAATCCCCTAGAGGCGTGGACTATCGTCGCCGGGATGCCGATCTGACAGAGCACATCGACGTGCCGATAGAGAATCTTGACTCCACCAGTCGGAGTATCCTCATCCGGGCAGAGTACGTAGACGACCATACGCTCAGCCCCCCGCTTGGGCCCGATTGCCCCGACCCATTTCGAGCACGGCCCACACCGCGAAGCCGAGGAGTGCCGGGACGAAGAGTACCGCCGCCGCGAGAATCCACGCAGGCGCGTCGGACTCGGAAGCCCCTGAGAGCGCACGGACGAACTCTGGCCACGAGACCCTCTCGTACACGCGCATGACCACGTCGATACCAGCCTCCTGACCGCCCAGCCAGGCGACACCCGGATACGGATCTCCGCCGGAGACGATCAGGTTGGCATTCCCTTCGGAACCGATCTCCAAGAGATACTTCTCGGAATCGGCGTCCAGGGGAGGGCCCGGGAAGCGGAGGACCGCCATGCCCCAGTCGGTCACTCCGGCAAGGTCAAGCGATGTAGAGACCGTGTGTGCATCATCCTCGCCCTCCTCCGCCGAGCCGACTGTTGTCAGCGCGACCTGCAGCACGCCCTCGATGCTGTCGCCGTCGGTCGGGAGACGCAGTGCGACCGCGTCTGCCGACCTGCCCACTCCAAGGACCTCCTGCTCGAGCGTGGGAGAACCGTTTGTTATGCGCAGCACCTGACCGTCAGCAGAGAGGCCGACGCCGCCGCCACGAAAGACCCCTTGCTGCTGGCTCAGCCATGTAACGTAGGTCGGTGTGTAGAGCATGCTGGGCACTACGACGAGCACGACGACCGTCAAGGCGAGGAGAACGGAGATCGTGGCTCTATCGGGCCTAAGGTGCATCACACGTCTCACTCTCAGTAGTAGTGTGGGATAACGACATAGAACAGGCAGTACCAGTTGACTGCGAGCAGTGCGAGGGTGATCACACACGTCAAAGCCGCGTGGACGCGGTGTGGTACCAGCCCGAAGAGACCCCTGAGCAAGAGAATGGCAACCGGTACTGAAGCAATGAACAGATATCTCCCCTGAGAGCTCAGCTGTAGCACCATCTCGTACTGGGCGACAAAGTACACGACCAGAACGATGGCGACAGCCGAGAGGACAGAGATGTGGAGTCCGGGACGCAGCAAGAAAGATGTGAGCCTTCTCCCGCGTACGGATTCCCACGTCTCTCGCAGACCGACGAGTACGAGGCTCCCTGTTCCCAGGACGAGCACAGCGTGTTGGAACCGATAGACCAGCCGGGGTGCCAGGACATCCAGGTAGCCGAAGTTCGCCCAGGCGGTAGGGAGAAGCCAGCTTCCTCCCCTCCGCTGTAGCCATGCCCATACCTGCTCCAGCGAGTCCAGGCGGGGGAACGGGCCTGATGCAAGCGGAATCGACTGCTGGACCAGATAGCCGAAGACTCGCGGCACGAACAGGCCCGCCGCAATGATCAATGCGCCGACAACCACCATCTCCGACCCACTGGGGTTCCTGCTCCAGAAGCCCTCTCCATCGCCGACTTCCGCTTGGGCGGCCCTATTCTTTCGAAGCACTCCCGATCCGAACATCCCGCCCACATAGAAGAGCAGAGCCAGGACGATCAGTGGGGCGAGTACCCAGATGCGCTCTTTGGTCAACGCCCCCAACACCAAGCCGATCACTGCTGCAAAGACCACGGCACCGGTCGGGCCCTTTCGCAAGAGTCCTACCAGACCGGCGAACAGCAGCGCGGCCCAGACGTTCAGCATGCTATCGCTGTTCGCCGAAGCGCCCATGAAGGTGAACATCGGGTTCAGGGTCACGAGCGGCACGATGGCTAGCCGCGCAAACGGCCAGGCCGGCATGGCAAGCCTCGCGGTCCAGTACGCGAGAGCACCTACGACGACGACAGAAAGCACACCCATAAGCCGCACCGCAAGCAGCGGCGACGCGCCGAAGAACCCAAAGGCCTTGACTGACGCAACGCCGAGCCAGGCGAAGACGCCAACCACATGTCCCGAATGTCCCGCAGTCTCACCAGCGGTTGCCAACTCAAGAATCTCGTTGAAGTACGACATTTCGTCCGGAACCCGATGCGCCGTGGCCGCCCACAGTAAGCTCATGACGCACGTAAGGGCGAGCAAGAAGAGCAGCGCCCGACTCTCCCCCGGCAGTGCCGCCGGAGCTTCGTGTTCGCGCACCCATCCCGAAAGCAGCGATCTTCCTCCCTGCAAACCCCTACCCCCTCACGAGGTGGTTCGGCACTGGTCGGAGAGACAAGTCTAGCACCAGGGGATCAGCCACACGCACCACGGGAAATCCCCACGACGTATTCGCCCAACGACGTCTCCCATTTCGGAAGCATCACTCCCTGCGCCGCAGCACTCGCACACTCGAGCCGACTGTCTACCGGCCGCTTTGCGGCGGTCGGGAACTCGGAGGAGCTCACCGGCTCGACCGTCACGTGCGCCAACCCCGCCAGCCGCAAGGCCTCGCACGCCAACTCGTAGCGGCTGCACGATCCCGTGCCCGCGAGGTGGTAGAGGCCGTGCGCGCCCGCCTCCAGCAGCGCGATGATGCCGCGCGCGAGATCCGGCGCGTAGGTGGGGCAGCCGACCTCGTCGTCGACGACCTTCAGCGAATCGCGGGTCGCGGCGGCCGCGATGATCTTGCCCGGGAAGCCACCGCCCGGCGGACCGTACACCCACGACGTGCGCACGATGAGCGCCCCGGGGTAGGCTGCCTCCACTGCCCGCTCCCCCGCGAGCTTCGTGGTGCCGTAGACCGAGAGCGGGCGGGGCGTGTCGGCTTCGACATAGGGTGCGCCCTTGGTACCGTCGAAGACGAAGTCGGTCGAAACGTGTACGAATCCGAGCCCCGCCGCCGCGGCAGCGTGCGCCACGTTGGCGGCTCCGGCCTCGTTCACGGCGAAAGCTGCCTCCGGCTCGCGCTCGGCGCGCTCGACGTCCGTGAAGGCGGCAGCGTTGACGACGATGCCAGCGAGACCATCGCGCGCGCACTCCTCGGCGAAGGAGCGAACCGCCGCTTCGACGGCTTGCATGTCCGTGATGTCGAGCCCGGCGTGGTCGAGCGCCGTGAAGCGTGCGCCCTCTTCGGCCAGCAGGCGCTGCAGCGCCGTGCCGAGCATGCCGCCCGCACCGGTGATGAGCCAGGCGCGCGTCACGACCGGCCGGCTCCGTCATACCAGCGCGCCTTCCACTCGGCGAACTCCCCGGTGTGGTGCTTGATCTTGCGCCACCACCACTCGTTGTCGCGATACCAGCGCACCGTCTCGCGCAGGCCGCTCTCGAAGTCGACGTGCGGCTTCCAGCCGAGCTCCTCGGCGGCCTTGGCGCACGAGATCGAGTAGCGGCGGTCGTGGCCGGGCCGGTCGGCGACGTGGCGGACAGCCTCGTCCCACTCCAGGCCGAGCTCGTCGAGGATGATGGTGGTGATCTCGCGGTTGGTGCGCTCGTTGCCGCCGCCGAGGTTGTAGACCTCGCCGGGACGGCCGCGGTCGAGCACCGCAGCGATGCCGTCGCAGTGGTCGTCGACGTGCATCCAGTCGCGCACGTTCATGCCGTCGCCGTAGAGCGGCAGCTGCGCGCCCTCGAGCGCGTTGGTGACGAAGAGCGGGATGAGCTTTTCGGGGTACTGGTGCGACCCGTAGGTGTTCGAGCCGCGCGTGACACACACGGGCGTCGCGTAGGTCGCGTGGTACGCGAGCGCCTGCAGGTCGCCGGCCGCCTTCGACGCCGAGTACGGACTCGACGGCCTGAAGCGGTCGGTCTCGCAGAAGGAGACACCGGGGTCGGCCGAGCCGTAGACCTCGTCGGTCGAGACCTGCACCATGCGGCTGATCGCGTGGGCGCGCACCGCCTCGAGCAGGGTGTGCGTGCCGAGCACGTCGGTCTTGAGGAACGCTTCGGGTCCGGCGATCGAGCGGTCGACGTGGGTCTCGGCGGCAAAGTTGACGATGGCGTCGGGAGGGCCGCCGGGTGTCGCGGCGATTGCTGCCTCGACGGCCTCGCGGTCGCAGATGTCGCCGAGCACGAAGCGGTAGCGGGGGTCGCCTGCGACGGGTTCGAGATTGTCGAGGTTGCCGGCGTAGGTGAGCTTGTCGAAGCAGGTGATCTCGACGTCGTCGCGCGTGGAGAGCATGCGGCGCACGAACGCCGAGCCGATGAACCCCGCCCCTCCGCAGACCAGCAGCCTCATCCGCTCTTCACGCCCCAGTCATATCCGATCTCCGGGTCGTCGAAGGGCAAGCGGTGCTCGTCGGGATTCTCGTAGTCGTAGAGTTCGGTGGGGATGTTGACGATGGTCGCGGGGTCGGTCCCCACCGCCGTGAAGCCGTGGTAGACCAGCGGCGGGATGATGATCATGCGCTGGCGCTGCCAGCCGGTCACGAACGTGTCGGTCTGCCCGAAGGTCGGCGAGCCCTCTCTGCGGTCGTGGAGCGCAACCTTCGCCATCCCGGAGACGCACACGAAGTGGTCGGTCTGCTTCTTATGATAGTGCCAGGCCTTGACCACGCCCGGATAGACGGTGGTGAGGTAGACCTGGCCGAACCGCTGGAAGTCCGGGTCGTCGGAGCGAAGCATCTCCATGAGCATCCCCCGGTCGTCGGGGATCGGCTTGAGTTCCTTGACCTTCACGCCGTCGATCATGAGTGCCCCTCTCAGACGATCTCGACCTCGGAGTTGTCCCCGAGCATCACGTGGAACGCCGCCGACACGCCCGTGGCGCGCCTCACCACGGCGCCTACCCCGAGCAGGCTGTCCGCCAGCCTCACTCCGCACTGGTCGAGCCGCGACTCGTCGAGCATGATCGAGTGTTCGATCTCGCTGCGCGTGACCGTGCAGCCGTTGCCCACCGACGTGTACGGCCCGACGTAGGCGTCTACGAGCTCGCACCCCTCGCCGATCACCGCCGGTCCGCGCACGGTCGAGTTCACGAGACGCGTCCCGGCGCCGATGACCACTCGCCCGTGCACGCTCGACCCCGCGTCGACCTCGCCGGCGATGTCGGTCTCAATGAGGTCGAGCATGATGCGGTTGGCCTCGAGCATATCGTCGAGCTTGCCGGTGTCCTTCCACCAGCCCGAGATCACGTGTGGCCGCACCGTGGCGCCATTGTCGACGAGCCACTGGATCGCATCGGTGATCTCAAGCTCCCCGCGGGCCGACGGCTCGATGGCGTTCACCGCCTCGAACACGCGCTCGTTGAACAGGTAGACCCCCACGAGCGCCAGATCGCTCGGCGGATCGGCCGGTTTCTCGACGAGCCGCAACACCTCACCGTTCCCATCGAGCTCCACCACGCCGAACTGCGAGGGATTCGGCACGCGGGCGAGCAGGATCTGCGCATCGGGCTCGTGGGTGCGAAACTCCTCGGCGAACGGAGTGATCCCGTCCTTGATAAGGTTGTCGCCGAGGTACATGACGAACGGCTCGCCCGCCATGAACTCCTCGGCGATCTTGACGGCGTGCGCCAGGCCGAGGGGCGCTTCCTGCGGGATGTAGGTAATCGAGACGCCCCAGCGGGAGCCGTCGCCGAGGGCTGCGCGGACCTCCTCGGCGGTGTCTCCGACGATGACGCCGATCTCCTCGATACCGGCCGCCCCAAGCGCCTCGATCGCGTAGAAGAGGATCGGCTTGTTGGCCACCGGAACGAGCTGCTTGGCGCGGGTGTAGGTGATCGGCCTGAGCCGCGTGCCCTTGCCACCTGCGAGAACGAGCGCCTTCACGAACCCTTGCCCCCTTGCCGGTTCTGCACGGCCGCCGGTGCCGTGCTGCCTCAGCATTGTAGCGGAAGCGCGGTTGGGCGCGCGCGTGAGGCCACCGGGTGTGTTGCTCCTGTGTCAATCCTACTGCGTATTCCGGCGCAAGCCGATCACCGATTGTCCGACGCTCGTCTACCGGCCGAGGACAACGTCGATACCGTAAAGCACCAGATCGAACTTGCTTTCCGGCAGCGTCCCGACCCGGCCGGTGAGTGCGGACTTGTCAAAAGTCAGAATCTGCGAGACGTTGGCGACCGAATCCTTGGACAGGCCCGTCAAGGAAGCCTCAAGCAGCACGTTGCCGGGGGCGTCCGCCCATCGCAGGTTGCTGGTCAACGGGACGCAGACGACCGTCGATATCTTGCTCCGGTTGAACGACTCGCTCTGCACGACGGCGACCGGCCGGCGATATCCTGGTTCCGAACCTGCGGGCTCTCCCGGGTCAGCCCACCAGATCTCGCCTTGTGCGATCACCACTCGGTCCGCTCGAGACTGCGGCGAGCAGCGCGAGTGGCAAACCCGCTGTCAGCAGCGGTCTCCTCAGCGCAGACGGCGTCGAGGGCAGCCGTGACGCTGTCAGCCGAGTGCCGCGCGACATACTCGCGCACAGCTCGACTGTAGAGCTGGCTTCGCGACTGCTTGAGCTCCCGGGCAAGCTGTTCAGCGTCGGCGAAGACATCATCAGGTATCGAGATCGCAGTCTTCATACCAAAAGTATAACTCCGGATGATGTGAGGTCGCAAGCCGCAATCCGCGACCACATGCAGGAGCGGTTGCAAATAATAGTACTATATGCAATCATGCCTGCAAATGGTAACGCGTGACTTCTGGATAGAACGCATCGAGAGCGCCCTGGACCGCCGGTCCATCGTGTGGCTTCACGGCGTCCGGAGAGTCGGCAAGACCATGCTC
>CAYGFZ010000053.1:0-10739 GCA_964349355.1 uncultured Coriobacteriaceae bacterium
AACTCGATCGTGACCACCGGATCGGATCCCGCACGGGCCTCAAGCGCTGCCCTCAGCCGCATCGGAAACGTCCCGGGGTCGTCGGGGTCTATAGCAACCACCGGACCAGAAGCGCCTTTAGCCTTCATGTTCTGCTCAAGTTCGAGCACGACATCGGCGGTCTTCTCGTCCCCGTCCCCGAGCGCGACCTGCGCTGATGGGTCGTCGGCCAGCGCAAGATTAACAACCCGCTCTGCAACTTCGCGTGCGACCCCGTCATCCCCACGCAGGAGGACCGACGTAGTCGAGAGCAACTCGCCCAGGCGCGCTGCGGCAGTTCGTGGCAGCACAAGGGGAGAGTGCGGCTTACCCTCCCAGACATGACGCAGGTTCTCTATCGTGCGCACAGTGTCCGCACCGACGATTCCGTCGACAGGCAGTCCGCTGTTGCGCTGGAACTCACGGACCGCGCGCTCAGTGAAGCGGCCGAAGATCGAGTCGAGTGAGCCACACGAGAACCCGAGCGAGCTGAGCGCCTCCTGAAGAACACGCACATCGCGACCGTGGAAGTACGGGAGACGGAGGTAGAGCATCCGATCGCCGAGGGTGAACGTCTCATCTACGAGTGCTGACCAGCTCTCGTCGCCCACGACGCCATCCTCGGACAACCCGTGTTCACGCTGAAAGCTCACGACCGCTTCATAGGTGCGGCCAAGAAAGACCCCGTCGACACCAGTGGGGCCCAAGTCATGACCGAGCGAGAGCAGTCGCCGCTGAATGTCTTCGACCGCTGCTCCCCGCCCCCCGGGCAGGATTGGTTTCACCGTGCGATCCTCACCTGATTCTTGCCGCTGCGCTTGGCATCGTACATCGCCTTATCGGCCGCGTCGACGAGGCGGGTACTCGACTCCGCATGTTTCGGGAAGGTCGCGATACCGACTGAGACGGACTTGCTGACCGAGTCCCCGGCATCCGCTACCGCGAAGGCAGATGCTTCGACACTCTTTCGGATTCTCTCGGCCACGGCAACGGCACCTTCGATATCGGTCTCCGGCAGCACGACGACGAACTCCTCGCCACCGTACCTGGCCGCCACATCGATCTCCCGCAGATTCTCCCTGATGATATCGGACACGACGCGCAGGACGGTGTCTCCCCGGGGATGCCCGTAGGTATCGTTGAACTCCTTGAAGTCATCTAGATCGAGCATGATGAGCGACAGGGGGTGCCGGAAACGCGTGGCCCGTCCGACCTCCTCCTCGAGCCGCTGGTGGAAGTAGCCATGATTGTAGAGTTCGGTAAGTCTGTCCGTCACCGAAAGACGCTCGAGTTCCCCGTGGAGCAGTGCGTTCTGGAGCGAAAGTGACGACTGGTTCCCGATGACCTGTAGGCGTTCGAGTTCCGTCTCCGCGAGTTCGCGATAGGTCGCAGATGCCACCACGAGGATGCCTATGACATGTTCACCCGACCGCAGCGGGACCGCTGCCTGCGATCGAACATCAGCGGGTTCGCGGGCCCACCTGGCCGACGTCGCGTCGAGTCGAACGTTGTGCTCCTGGACGACGCCCTGCCTGAACGCTTCGCCGAGGATCGTCTCGGAGACAGGCACAACGGGCTCGAAAGCGTCCTCGGTGCGCCCCTGCGATGCGCGAAGGCGAAACGTCCAGTCATCACGCTCGAACAGATACACGCACGAGATCTCCGCGCCAAGGATGCCGTTTGCCCCGTCCACGATCAGGCTGCATACGTCGTCGACATAACTGAACGATGTCAGCGCCTTGAAGAACTCGTGAGTGAAGAATATCTCCGCCAGCCGCGATTCAAGTTCTGTGTTCGTGCGTTCCAGAGCCTCTTTGCTGCCCTGAAGGCGACGTTCATGGCTGCGGATCTTGTCGTACGCCACCTGAAGTTCTACGAAAAGTTTCTCCTGCTCCTCACCCCGCTTGCGCGCGACGAGCAGATCCCACACGAGTTCAGAACCGGCGGAACCAAACATCTCCACACCTGATGGCTTCTGGGCGGCAAGCAGCGTGTGGACCGCAGGATCCTCGGACATGTCGACGATCAGGTCAAGATCACGGATCTGGAAGATCTCGGTGTACTCCGATGTCACATAGATGCCCAGATCCTCGGCAAAACGAATGGTCGGAGAGGACTTGGCCGGGCACGCGACAGCCGCCACGTGGACGTTCTCGATCTCGCTCAGCAGCCGCAGGATCGAGGCAGCACGAAGACTGCCGCCCACCATCGCTATGGTCAGGCGGCGTACAGCTTCCGCGCTTGCCACCGCGACTCTAAGAGAATCGTGTTCCATCTTTCACATTCCCATGACGTCGGAGCCCAACGCTCTCACAGTTTACTGATGCCGTAAAGATAGCTGCGTACGACGAGCGTCCCGCTGTCCAGGCGCAACTCGATGGTGCGCGCGTGCGCCCCTCCTACATCTTCGGCAAGAATCGGGATCTTCGCGAGCGCAAGCCGAGAACGGACTTCGGCTACGTTGCGTTCACCGATCGCCGCGAACCGAACGTCGCCCTTGAACATAGCAGCTCCACCAGCGATCTTCGCCTCAAGCCGGCGGCGCAGCGAGCCCCTTGCGGCCAACTCCTCTATGAGCCGTTCCACCGCGACCGAGGCGAACCTGGTCCCCAGACCCGGGGCCACCGTGTCCATCGGGCTCGGCAGCATCACGTGAGCCAGCGCGCCCCTCCGATAGAGGCTGTCGTAGATGGCCACGCCGACACATGAGCCGAGCGCGGGCGCCATCAGGTATTTGGGATACTCCGCGACCGCGACCTCCCCCATTCCTACCTCGACGCACTCCGGATCCGTTCGACCGGAGGAGAGGTCGTTATGCCAGGCGCCATCCACGGTCACACCAGACCGAATCGACCGAGGATGACTTCGAGACTGTGTGGCTCAGGCAGGAAGAAGAGCCCCAACCCGACGGAGGTCTCCTCGTCGTCCAGCTGTGTGCGGACCAGTGCTGCCGACGAAGCGGTCATAGCTACATGAGCCGAGGCTACCTGCAAGATGGCTCCGGCCATATCAAGTGCGAACGATGTCTCGGACGGAAGAATCTCCAGGTCCCCGAGTCTTCCGATCGATGCGACGTACGTAGCCTGCAGGATCGAGAACACGTGGGTCACCGACGCCTCCTCGGACCGGCCGAAACTCACCGTCGCACCGGGGCGCCTGTCATGCATGAGATCGACGAGCCTGAGCGCGTCGTCGCGTGTCGCCATGATCAGTATCCCGCCCTCGACCTCGCCGAGCAGGCGGCTATAGACGGCGGCGACCAGTTGCTCGGCGCCACCGAAAACTGCAGGGATCTGTGCGAGGGGGACGATCTCGAGCGTGGGCTGTGACACGCCTATCGCCCGCCCGAGAAGCTGGGAGAGTGCGGTCGCCGAGTGCCCTGCACCGATGTTGCCGACCTCGCGCAGCGCATCGATCTGGAGCTCACTCAGCTCTTCGAGTCTCATGTCCCGCTCTCCTCCCGAGTGTCGAACAGCGTCCGGGGATCGAGCACGAGTGCGACCGTTCCATCCCCGAGCACCGCTGCCCCGACAAATCCACGCGCATCGCGGAACACGCCCGACATCGGCTTGATGACGATCTCCATGCGCCCCGAAAGCCGCTGAACCGTGAGCGCCCTGGTGGCCGTCCCACTCTGAAGAACCACGATATGCTCATCGCTTTTCGGGAGCTCGAAGGGGTCCGCTCCCCCCATGAGGGCGTCGAGTCGCTGGAGAGGAACGATCTGCCCGTCGCCCAGCACCACGACGGGGGCGTTCTCTAGAGTCTTGATGTTGAGGTCGGATGGAGAAACGACCGTGTCTACTGACGGCAGGGGCAGAGCATACGTCTGCTGCCCGTCACCAACGAGCAACGCCTGGATTATCGCCAGCGTCAGCGGCAGCGTGAGCGAGAAGGTCGTCCCCAGTCCGGGAGCCGAGTCTATCGACAGCGCGCCGCCAAGGTGTTCGATCTTACCCTTGACGACATCCATGCCCACACCCCGGCCGGAGACCTTTGTGGCATCAGCCATCGTGGAGAAACCGGGGACGCAGGCAAAGAAAAGGATGTCTTCGAGAGAGCACGCCTCCCGGTCGGCCTCGGATACCAATCCGAGTGAGACGGCCTTGCCCCAGATGCGATCTGGATCCATGCCCTTTCCGTCGTCGCTCACCGATATCCGCACCGTGTCACGTTCGCGAGCCGCCTCAAGCCGGATCAGGCCTCGCTCGGGCTTGCCTGCGCGCCTCCTCTCCTCCGCGGACTCGATCCCATGATCGACGCTGTTGCGCAAGAGATGGACGATCGGGTCCCCGATCTCGTCGAGCACGGTCCGATCGAGTTCGATATCGAGTCCATTGAGTTCGAGCTCGACGTCCTTGCCGAGATCGCGCGCAAGATCGCGCACCATCCTCGGGAAGCGATTGAAGATGTTGCCCACCGGAACCATCCGTGTCTGCATGACCTCATGTTGTAGTTCGCCCGAGACCCGGTGGAGCTCCTCGAGCGCGTCGTAGAGATCCTTCGATTCAAAGCGTCGCGACAGATCATCGAGGCGCGCGCGCAACGTGACTATCTCCCCGACGAGGTCGACCATGCTGTCGAGATGGCCGATCGAGATGCGGACAGTCTGCGTCTCTGAGAGCTTCGGGATAGCAGCCCGCTTGCGCACGACGGCGCGTGACTGATCGGTCTGGTCGACCCGGGCAGCGGGGCCGGAGCCCTGTCCGGCCCGTTGATCGATCTCGGTGACCTCGACGCGCTCGATCTCGCTCACGGCGCCGGCCGCCGTCTGCACCTCGGAAGGTGTCGAGAGCGTCTCCACCACGACCTCGAAGCTCCGTTCGAACCGTTCGTCTTCGATCTCCCGCGCTGAAGGTACGGTGTCGACGACGGTGCCCATGTGGCTGATGCGCTTGATGACCATGTAGGCGCGGACCGCCTTCAGCACGCAGGAATCCTCGAGACTCACCACGACGCGCAGAAGTCGCGAACCATCCTCGGACTCCGACGTACTCCCGGTCGCCTCCGGTGAGACGCTCGGAAGCTCGCACGGGGCCCCTAGCACACCGGATCCTTCGGTCGAAGCCGGAGGCGATTCGGGCATCTCGCCCCTGGACGCTGCGGCTAGAGCCTCGAGCGTCACCGACACGTCCACCCCGGACGTGCCCGCCGATTCATCGTCGATGAGTGCGCGAACCTGGTCGACCGCGCTGAGCATCAGATCCACGACCGCAGGCGTGACAGGGAGTTCGCCGCTGCGGACCCGGTGCATCAACCCTTCCATGCGGTGGGTCAAATCTGCGGTACGCGCGTACTCCATCGCGGCGGACATGCCCTTGAGGCTGTGAGCGCCCCGGAACACCGTCTCCACCGGTTCGAGATCGTGCGGGGAGCACTCGAGTGCCAGTAGACCTTCGGTGATCGACTGCAGATACTCGGCACTCTCCTCAAGGAAGACGTCCTTGTATGCGTCCATCTCACCCATGTGGCTAGACCCTCTCTCGAAGTGAGCGCCTGATTTCCACCGCTATCAGGCCGAGGGGGACGACCCGCCTGACCGCCTTGCGCCGTACCGCCGCACCGGGCATGCCCCACACGACACTCGTCTCTTCATCCTGCGCGACAGTCGCCCCTCCGGCCTTCTTGATTGCCAACATACCGTCTGCAGCGTCGCGACCCATACCGGTCAAGACCACGCCGACGGCACTATCTCCGAAGACCTCAGCTACGCTCTCGAACAGCGGATCCGCCGCAGGGCGTACCCCGTGAAGCTGCGGCACCGACCTGGTCAAACGCAACCGAACGTGGGAGCCATCCCGCTCGACGAGAGTGTGCGAACCCCAGGGCGCCAGATACGCCATGCCGGGCTCCACCAGCATCCCGTCCTCGGCGATCACGACGGGCAACGCGCCGACTGCGGAGAGCCGCATCGCGAACGATGGATGGAATCCGTCCGGTAGGTGCTGGACGATCACGTAGGCAACAGACTTCGAGGCGTCCAGCCCGGCCAGCACGCGCTCAAGTGCAGGAGGCCCCCCCGTACTCGAAGCGATGGCAACCAGGCTCTGGACGGCCCCCCCGGGGCGAGTTGGGGCGGTCGACTCGGGCCTTGACGGTGACGCATCCACCTCGGACTCGACGCTCGGCGCGAAGACGCCCTGCTGCAGTTGCACCGGCTTGGCCCGATTCGCGATCCTGATGACCTTGCAGAGGAGGTCGGATACGGAGTCGATCGAGGTCGCCATGCCGGCCTTGGGCTTGGGAATGAAGTCGACCGCACCGAGCGAAAGTGCCTGATAGGTCGTCTCGGGGTCATCGAGCGAACTAAGCACCACGACGCGCGCGGACGAGTGGCGAGGCAACTCCTTGAGCACTTCGAGGCCGTTGAGCTCGGGCATCTCGATGTCGAGCGTGATGACATCCGGGTTCAGGGTCTTGGCCTTCTCTATCGCCTCCACGCCGTTGCGGGCGACGCCTACGACCTCGATTCGAGAGTCGAGGGCGAGCGCGCGTGCGAGCATCTGGCGAATGAGCGCCGAGTCATCGACGATCAGTACGTGGATAGGCGACCGCATCTCACCACTCTGTCACGAGTGTGCCTGCAGGCACTTCTTGACGGTCTCGAGAACCTTCGTCGGCTGGAACGGCTTCACGAGGAAGTCCATCGCCCCTGCGTCGAGAGCCTCGACGATCATCTTCTGCTGGCCCATGGCGCTGACCATCAACACCCTCGCAGAAGGGTCTTTGCCGCGAATGGTCCTCAGGGCATCGAGACCACTCATCTCCGGCATCGTGATGTCCATCGTCACCAGATCGGGCATGACCTCGGCATACTTCTCCACGGCATCGCGGCCATTGACCGCCTCGTGGATGACGTAGCCCTCTTTCGCGAGGATATCCCTGATCATCATCCGCATGAATGCGGCATCATCGACGACGAGGATGGTTTTTGACATCTGTCAGTCCTCTCCTGCGACCCGGTCGCTGCCAACCTGTGCGTACTCGCTGTCCGGAACCGCAGCGTCCAGTTCAAGCAGAATCACGAGTTTCTCATTCACCTCAGCGACGCCCGCGAACATAGCCTCAGTATCCGCCGTCACCGCACCTTCCGGGGCAGGCTTGATATCTTCCTCGGGTATCGTGACTACCTCGCTCGCTGCATCGACCGCAAGACCTACCATGCCGCCCGAACCCTCGGCGACGACGATGCGCGCAGTCGGCCCGGGCGCGAACTCCCCGAGCTGCATACGTTTGGTGAGATCGAGGACCGGGATGACCTTCCCCCGGAGATTGACCACGCCCTGGATCGACTCCGGGGCGCGCGGCACGACCGTCGGTACCTCATAACGGATGATGCTACGCACCTTCTCGATCCCTATCCCGTACTCCTCGTCTCCGAGGCGGAACAGAACGTAGATCCCACCGCTGATGTCAGACGTTGCGCTCACCTTGCGCCCCCTCATCGATCCGGAAGATTCGAACGGACTCCTCGAGGCGCTCGGCCATGTCGGAGAGTTCCTGCGCCGAGGAGGTGATCTCCTCCATGCACGCGGTCTGCTCTTCGGCAGCAGCAGCGGTCTCCTCGGCGGACGCGGCATTCTGTTCGACAACCGCGGCGATATCGTGCATCGCTTTGTCCACGACGCTTGTACGCTCCGACTGCACGCCCATGGAAGTCGCGATCTGCTCGGCGAGTGCGACGGTCCGCGAGACTGCCTCCGTGATCTGGCGCAGAGACTCACCGGTCCGCCCCACTACCTCGCTACCCTTCTCGACCTCGCGAGTACCGATCTCCATGTAGTGAACGGCCTTCGCGGTCTCCTCCTGGACCTCCTTGATGAGCTCTCCGATCTGCTCGGCGGCCTTGCCCGAGCCCTCGGCGAGTTTTCGGACCTCTTCGGCGACCACCGAGAAACCACGGCCAGACTCCCCTGCCCGGGCTGCCTCGATGGCGGCGTTCAGAGACAGGAGGTTCGTCTGGTCGGCAATGGTGGTGATGACGTCGACAATCGATCCGATCTGGTCGCTGCGCTTGCCGAGGAGCTCTACGGACTCTGCAAGAGTCTCGATCGCCTGCTGGACCTCTGCGATCTTCATTATCGCCTGCGTTGTAGTCTCCTCGCCGAGGACAGCCACGCGCGCCGCTTCCTCACTCGTGGAAGCCGCCTCCTTCGCCTGACCGAGAACCTCGTTGGTGGTCCTGTGAATCGCCTCGATGGAGTTCGTGGTCTCCTCGACCTTGCGCGACTGAAGCTCGGCCCCTTGCGCGATCTGCTGGACCGAGGAGGAGATCTCCACGGTCGATGACGATATCTCTTGCGACGACGCCGAGAGCTGCGCGGCAGCGGCCGAGACCGACTCCGACGATCGCCGAACCCCTCCGGCGATCGAGCCAAGAGAGGAGATGAGCGCGTTGCATTCGTCGACAAGAAGTCCTATCTCGTCATCGTGCATCACATCGGCGCGCACCGTAAGGTCACCATGTCCGGCTTCGAGCATCACCGATCCCAGGCTCCGGAGAGGCCGCAGGATAAGCTCCCTGAACTGCCGGCGCCACAGGAGCTGCCCGGGAATAGCCATCAGCAGCATCGCGAATGCACCGACCAGGACGACGGGAAGCATCTCGGCGACGGCCAAATGAAGGTAGAAGTAGGCGAACACCGCGGTGATCGCGAGTCCTATTCCAACCGCCGGGGCTATGGTCGCCCAGGTCAAAAGCGTGAACGTGAACGCAAGCCCGCGCTTGATGCTGCTACTCCGATGCTCCTGCCCCATCAGTTCCTCCCTCTGTCGATGCGGCCCAACAGCATATCGGCCACCTCTCCCAGCCTAACCGGACTTGGGCTTGCGATAGACGCGCTCACGCCCACTCACCAGTTCGAACTTACGAGCCATCGCGGTGGACATCTTCTCGCTTCTCCCGAGGACGAGATGACCCCCGCGCACAAGTGCCGACCAGAACGACTCGAGCGCCAACTCTTGCTGCTCCCTGTTGAAGTAGATGAAGACGTTGCGACAGAGGATCAGATCCACCACACTCAGCGGCTTATCAGAGAACAGGTTCAACTTCCGGAACTTGACCAGCCGGGTGACCTCCGGACGTATATGGAAAGTATCGGCATCTATGTCTAGGTATTTTACCTGAAGAGGCTTGGGGATGTTCTTGAGCCGATCGAGCGGATAGGTGGCGGCGCGCGCCTTCGCCAGCGCGGTCTCGTCGAGATCGGTCGCAAGGATGCTGATCTTCATCCTGTGCGCATCGCCGCCGAGAGCCTCGAGCAGAGCCATCGCCACGGAGTACGGCTCTTCGCCGGTCGCACACCCCGCCGACCACACCCGGATCATCCGTTGGCGCACGGCCAGCTTCTCGCTGACGAGAGAGGGGAGGACCTCTCTGGCAACCAGATCGTACACGACTGTGTCCCGGAAGAACTCGGTGACGTTAATGGTGAGCGTGTCGATGAGGCGATCGAACTCCTCGGGGTGGCGCCCGATGTAGTCACCGTACTGACGATATGAGTGGAGCCCGAGGGCTCTGAGCCGGGTAGCGACCCTGCGCTCGACGTACTGGGGGCGGTAGCGGCTCATGTCAAGCCCACGCTGCTCATGGATGCGCCGCAAGAGCCGCTCGAGGTTACCCCGGTAGACCTGTTCGGCATCCCCCCGTGTCACGCCGCCTCCAGTTGTCCCTCTCCGGACTTGTGCGCCCATTGTAGAATACCTGGATAGTATCGGCGTGAGAGAGGTTCCGCTTGATGAACGCGAAGATCGTAGCTGCCAGAGCCGCGACGGGGCTTCTCTCCCTGACCATGCTTGCGACCTCCGGCGGACTCGCGCTCGCAGCCGCCGGCGACTATGCCACCCGGAATGTCGCGCCGCCAGGCGTGACCATCTCCGGGGTGGACGTGGGCGGCCTGACGCGCGATGCGATCCGCGAAACGGTCGAACGCTCGGTGGTCGATCCGCTTCTGCATCCACTCACGGTGCGCGCCGAGGGAGTAAGCTTCACTCTCGACCCGGCCGACTACATCTTCGTCGACATCGATGGCGCGGTCACCGAGGCGTACGAACTAAACCGCTCGTCGACGATCGCCGCACGCGCAGTCCGTCTCGCATCCCGCACACCCGTCAAGCATGCCGTCGAACCCCGTATCGAGGTCGACACCGAGGATCTAGCCCGCACCGTGACCCGTTTCGCGAGCGAGGTCGACTACGACGCGGTCGACGCCCGGATAGCGATCGAAGAGGGCATCGTGGTCATCGATTCGTCCGCCGAAGGGCTGCGGATCGACGTCGACAGCGCGGTCGAGCAACTCGCGGCGGCGCTCCTTGCAGGAGAGGATGTCTTCGACCTTCCGACCGAGACGGTCCGTCCGACGGTAGCGGACGAAGACCTCGGCATGACGATAGTGGTCCGGCTCGCATCCCGGACCCTTGAGCTCTACGAGGGTGTGGAGATCGACCGGACGTACCGCATCGCGGTGGGGAAGCCGGGGTACTCCACGCCGAGGGGCAGCTGGGAGATCACCGCCAAGCGCTACCGTCCCTCCTGGGGCAACCCCGGCAGTGCGTGGGCCGCTGACATGCCGGCCACGATTCCTCCCGGACCGAGCAACCCGCTCGGCACGCGAGCGATGAACCTCAACGTCTCGGGGATACGCATACACGGCACCTCCGCCGTAAACTCGATCGGCACTGCGGCAAGCCACGGGTGCATGCGTATGGTCAGGCGAGATGTC
>CAYGFZ010000054.1:0-9868 GCA_964349355.1 uncultured Coriobacteriaceae bacterium
GCATTGGAACGCGGGCAGAGTACGGCACCTGCGGCATGCGAGGCCAGCAGTGGTGCGTCGGTGGGCAGGATCTCTGCGCAGTGGACAGCGAGTGCTCTGTCGAGGACGCCGAGGTCGGCCAGGTAGCGAACGGGGGAGACTCCCGGGGCGGTAAAACCGGTTGCTGTTCGGGTTGCGATATCGGCGAGGGGGCCTGTGCCGTCGCGGAGAAGCTCGACCTCCGCCGGGGATTCGGCAACGTGGATCGCGAAGCCGGTGTTGTGCCCTATCGCGTGTCCGTGGACCGCAGCGAGCAGTCCGGGCCCGGACGTATACGGGGAGTGAGCGGTCAGGCCATGGCGCTGCCTGGCAGACTCGTAACGCTCCAGATCGCTGGGATACTCGAGCGATTTGAGTTGCTTGTCGAGGTCGTCGGCGGCGATGCCGAGGACCTCCCAGAAGAAGGTGCCTCCCAGGCCGGTGTCGGCGGCGATCGCGGGCGATTCGGGTCCGTAGGCGATCTCGCCGACCAGGGTGGTGCCGGAGGCGATCGCACGGTGGGCACCTAGCACCGAGGAGATCGCAAGGTCGTCGTCGGTCAGCGCGCGCATCGCCCGGACGAGGAGGGGAACCCACTCGTGGAAGGGGGCAGAGGGCAGGATCTCGTGCAGCGCGGTGAGGGCGAGGTGCGTGTGGCCATTGACGAGTCCGGGCAGCATCACGCAACCGTCGTGACGCGTGATCGGCTCGGTAGGATTTGCGCGGACGAGTTCTTCACGTGTGCCGACTGCCGCGATGTGGTGGCCTTTCGTGACGACCGCTCCGTCACGTATGGGAGGAGATGCGATCGGGAGGACCCAGTCGGCGTGAAGGAGCACGGCTACGCCTCCGGCAGGCCGAGGAGACTTGGCTTGCGCAGATCCATGCAGCCGCAGGTCGCGTCAAGGTCGGCGCTACTGACCGCATCGATCACGCAGCGCGCGATATGGGCGGACTCCTCGAAGAAGATCGCTTTGAGTTCTGAGTGCTCCCATTCACGGACCACGCCCTCGGCGTAGTTCACGACCATGTAGATGCCGGCATAGCATGCGCCGATGTCGCGCGCGAGGAACACCTCGGGGGCAAAAGACTGGCCGATGATGTCCCCTCCGAGACGCTTCATGTAGTCGATCTCGGCCACACTCTCGAAGCGCGGTCCGTCGGTCACCAGGTAGTTCGCGCGGCGAAACACCCGCCCGAAGGGTTCGCTCGCTGCTGCGTAGAGGTGATCGGCGAGGTCCGGGCACACCGGTTGGCGCATGATGAGCAGGTGGTCTCCCCGGACGTAGATGTCCTGCTTGGTGGTGAGGTCGATGAAGTCGTTCGGGATGACCACATCACGCGGGTCGAGGAGGTGGTTGAGGGAGCCGACACCGCCGTCTGCAAGCACCTTTGAGACACCGGCCTCATGGAAGACCCAGAAGACCTGCAGGCTCGCATCGGCGCGCTTCACGCCCCGGCGCCAGCCGTGCATGCGCACGGTGAGCGCGTCCCGCAGACCGTGTGGGCCGTCGACGCGGACGTGGGTGAAGGCGGGGGAGCGCCCGAACGGGGTGTCGAAGACGAGGTCCTCGGCCAGGAGGGTGACTCGTTCGTCGGGCAGCGATCCTGCTGTGCCGAGGCTGAGCGTCCCGGAGCCTCCACAGACGCCGAATGCAACGCGGGGTACCTGCTGGTCGGACATGGACGACACCTCCTTGCTGAAGCGTACCCGAGCCGGTGCGGGCGCACCATAGGGCCTGTGCTAGTAGCGCTTCACTTCGCGGTAGAGTGTGTCGCGCTGGACGGGCGAGTAACCGGCGTCGGCGATGAGTCGCACGAGCTCTTCGCGCGCGAGCATGAAGCGCGTGCCCGCGGCAGCGACCACGTTCTCCTCGATCATCGTCGAGCCCATGTCGTTTGCTCCGAACGCCAGGGCCACCTGTCCGATCTTGGCGCCCTGCGTGACCCATGAGGCCTGCAGGTTCTCGAAGCTGTCGAGGAAGAGGCGTGAGACCGCAAGCATGCGAAGGTACTCCCACCCGCTCGCGGTGCTCACCGGATTGGACTCGGCGTACTCGGTATTGCCGGGTTGGAACGACCACGGGATGAAGGCCCGGAATCCGACCCGTCCTGCCGCTACCGCGTCGTCTTGGACCTCGCGTATACGGCGTAGATGCTCGATCCGGTCGGAAGAGGTCTCGTGGCTGCCGAACATCATGGTGGCCGTCGTCGACATCCCGAGGTGATGAGCTTCGCGCATCACGCCGAGCCACTCTCCGGAGGTGGCCTTCTTCGGAGAGAGGTGGGAGCGGACGCTGTCCACCAGGATCTCCGCCCCACCGCCCGGCAGCGAGTCGAGTCCGGCGTCGCGCAGGCGCACGAGCACCGCCAGCGTGTCGAGCCCGCTCAGGCGCGCGATGTGTACGACCTCGGGCGGCCCGAAGCCGTGCACGTGGATCGAGGGGTGGGCGGACTTGATGCAGCGCAACATCTCCTCGTAGAACCCGATATCGAGGTCGGGATGCATCCCGCCCTGGAGAAGGATCGCGGTGCCGCCAAGCTCGATCGTCTCGGCGACCTTCGCGGAGAGTTTGCCGGGATCCAGGACGTATGCATCCGGGTCGCCCGCATCGCGGTAGAAGGCGCAGAAGGTGCAGCCACTCATACAGACGTTGGTGTAGTTGACGTTGCGGTCGACGATGAATGTGACCTCGCCGCCGGGGTGCAGGCGTTCCCGCATCGCCGAGGCCGCTGAACCGAGGGTGAGCAGATCGCCACTCTCTAGCAGGTCGAGTGCCTCTGCGGGGGAGAGCCGGTGCTCGCCGTGGGCGGTCGCGAGTGCGATGTCGCGCAGATCGGGCGCCACGGCTTCACCCCTCTCCGAAGATAACGAGTCCGGGTACCTCATCGATCTGGTCGACGGCGTACGCCTCGGCGAGGTAGCGGGTCAGGCCCTCGCGGTACCGGGGCTCGAAGCGGAACTGCAATGCGTCGAAGTAGGAGCGGAACCGCTCGGCGGGAAAGGGCTCCCAGCGAGCAGCGTAGGCGGAGATGTCATCGAGATGCGCTCGACAGTAGTCGAGCGAACCAGAAAGGGCTTCGGCGACGGCGTTGACCGCATCCGGGCGGGACTCGGCGAACTCGCGCCGCACCGCCCAGACCGCGTAGACCATCGGGAGCCCGGTCCAGTCGGTCCACTCTCGGCCGAGGTCGTAGGTGGTGAGCGTTGCGGGAGGCTCCCAGTACGCGCGCAGAGCGTCGTCACCGATGAGAAGTGCCGCTTCGGCCTCGCGCATCATCATCGGCAGGTCGGGGGGCATCTCGACGTACGTAGGCTGCACACGCCAGCGCCGCTCGAGGAGTATGCGGGCGAGCACCTGAGAGGTTCTGGAGGTGTCGGTCAGCGCGACGGTAGAGCCGTCGAGCTCGGTCGCCGGCCGCTTCGCGAGAAGCAGGATCGACTGCACCTCGCCGAGACTCGAGATCGCGATATCGGGTAGGAGCACGAGTTCGCCGGCGTGTCGTGCGTACTCGATCGCCGGGATGGGAGCGATGTCGAGCTCGTTGTCGAGCAGCCGGGCCGCGAGGTCGCGCGGGGCAGCCTTCACGAGGTCTACGTCGAGAAGCACATCGTTCTTCACCAGCCCGTAGTAGAGCGGCAGGCAGTTGAGGAACTGGATGTGGCCGAGGCGCGGGCGCACGGCTCTGTCACTTCCCGTCGCAGATAGGGGTGCACGCGTCTTTGTAGACGTGGATCACTCGGTAGAGCGTGTCGCGCTCGACCGGGGTGTGTCCCGTCTCGGCGATCAGCTCCACCAGTTCTTCCTTCGACAGTGCTTCAGGGGTGGTGGCGCCCGCCATGTGCGTGATGCGCTCTTCGATGACCGTGCCGTCGATATCGTCGACTCCAAAGGCGGTCGAGAGCTGCGCCACTTTCAGGCCCACCATGATCCAGAAGGCTTTGATGTGCGGGATGTTGTCGAGCATGAGGCGCGCGATCGCGAGCGTCTTGAGGTCGTCGAACCCGGTCGTTCCCGGGAGGTTCGACAGTTCAGTGTTCGCGGGATGGAAGGCCAGCGGGATGAACGCGAGGAAGCCGCCACTGGCATCCTGCTGCTCGCGCAGGCGGATGAGATGATCGACGCGCTCCTCGAGCGTCTCGATGTGACCGTAGAGCATCGTGCAGTTCGTCTTGATGCCGAGCGAGTGCGCCTCGCCGTGGATGCGCAGCCAGTCATCGGCGGAGGTCTTCTTCTCCCAGGCGGCGAGCCTCGTCCGCTCCGAGAAGATCTCGGCTCCGCCCCCGGGCATCGCGTCCAGGCCGGCCTCCTTGAGGCGCGAGAGGACCTCGAGGGTCGACAGGCCGCTGATCTGCGCGTAGAACTCGATCTCGACTGCCGTGAACGCCTGGATGATGACGTGGGCGGGGAGGGCCTCACGCAGAGTGGCCATCATCTCGACGTAGAACTCGAAAGGCCACTCGGGGTGCAGGCCACCCACGATGTGGACCTCGTGCGCGCCCTCGGGCACACACTCCCGCGCCCGCGCGATGATCTCATCGAGGGTCATCTCATAGGCGCCCTTCTGCCCCGCGCTTCTGGAGAAGGCGCAGAACTTGCACCGGTTCTCGCAGATGTTGGTGGGGTTGATATGGCGGTTGACCATGAAGTGGACGCGGTCACCGTTGATCCGGCGCCGCACGTGGTCAGCCATCTGGGCGACGCCGAGGAGGTCGCGTGTCGAGTAGAGCGCAAGGCCGTCGGTAGCGCTTAGGCGCTCACCAGCGAGTACCTTCGCAGCAATCGGCTCCAGCGACTGGTCGATCAGGTGGAAGGACGCTCTCATCACCGGTTCGCCCCCTCGCCAGCGTCCTCATCCGTTCCAAGGCTCGTGCAGCCGGGTCCGTTCGGCCGGCCAACGCCGACGTAGACTGCTCCTGCACGCTGTATCACGCCGGGATCGAGGCCGTTGCGTCCGTCGAAGACGAACGGAGCCGGGCGCATCGTCTCTATGAGCGCTTGCCAATCCGCGTCGACGATCTCGGCCCACTCGGTCGCAAGGATCACTGCGTCGGCGTCGCGCACGGCCTCGGCGAGGCTGTCGGCAACCGGAGGGCCGTCAGGAAGCGTGACGGGGATCGGGTTGTAGCCGATCACGTCTGCCCCTTCCGCCTCGAGCAGGTCGACGATCTCGATCGCCGGAGACTCCCGGGTGTCGTCGGTCTCCGGCTTGAAGGTGAGGCCCAGGACCGCGACCCGAAGGCCTTCGAGTGAGCAGAAGTGCGTCTTGAGCGCGCGTACCGGAAGGAGGCGCTGACGGGAGTTCACGTCGATCACCGCGCGCAGGAGGTGGAAGTCATATCCGTGCAGCGTGGCAAGGAAGTCGAGCGCCCGTGTGTCCTTCGGGAAGCACGAACCGCCGTATCCGATGCCGGGACGCAGGAACGCGGGGCCGATCCTGTTGTCCAGGCCGATGCCGTAGGAGACCTCGTCTACGCTGGCTCCCATGCGGTCGCAGAGTACGGCTATCTCGTTGATGAACGAGATCTTTGTAGCCAGGAACGCGTTAGCCGCGTACTTGACCATCTCCGCGCTCGTGATGTCGCAGGCAAGCACCGGGGCATCGATGTCCGAGTAGAGTCCGCGCACGCGTTCGACAGGGCGCGTCGATCCGCCGAGGACCACTCGATCGGTATGGAACCAGTCCTTCACTGCGCTGCCCTCACGCAGGAACTCCGGGTTGGAGACGTAGTCGATGTCGGTGACCTTCAGGCGCTCTGCTATCTGCGCGCCGGTCCCGGGGGGCACGGTGCTCTTCATGACTGCGACCGTTCCGGGCTCTGCTGTCTTCTCTATCTGATCCACGACCGCACGGATATAGCGCATGTCTGCTGAGCCTGCGGCCGTGGCGGGTGTACCTACCGCGATGATCACGATGCCGCCGAGGCGTGCCGCCGGGGAGGGTTCGTCGAACCGGAGGCGTCCGGCTCTCGTAGCATCAGCCATGAGGTCTTCGAGCCCGGGCTCGAAGAAAGGGCAGCGTCCTTTCGCAAGGGCGTCCAGCTTGGCACGGTCGACATCGAGTACGGTGACATCGTGGCCCGACGAGGCGAGGCACACGCCCGTCACCAGTCCCACGTATCCCGCGCCGAACACTGTGATCTTTTCAGGCATTATCATCCTCTCGTCGAGCAGGAGCCGCGTTCAGGGTGATGGCTCGGTATCGTCGGAGGAAGCGCCAGGAACCTATCTGTAGGCGAACCGTCCCCCGAAGGAAATCGCAGTTAATACTACCAGCAGTTGGATAGATAGTAAGGAACGGCTGGCGTCCATTTCTTGCCTGCCCGAACCCGAGGAGGACGCGGATGCGAAAGTTTCTTACGGCTGGGATGGCTCTGTTTCTCGCTACCACGATGTTGGTGGCGTGTGGAACCGACGATGCCGACGATCCAGTCGGGGATGTACCGGCCGCTTCGCGGGAGCCGGTGGTCATCGGCTCCAAGATCGATGTCGAGGGACCGGTCCTGGGATATCTCATGGCGGCGGCGCTTGAGGCCGAGGGCATCGAGGTCGTAGACCGTATGCGCACCGGTGCCACCGATGTCGTGAGAAGGGCATTGCTGGCGGGGGAGATCGACGCGTACCCCGAGTACACGGCGAACGCAGTGACGGTCTTTTACGCTGATGAGCAGATCGATGCTGCGGTCCTCACTGACGCGCGGGCCACGTATGAGATGGCGGCCGAGCTCGATCTGGCGAACGAGGGCATCGTCTGGCTCGAACCGGCACCAGCGAACAACACGTGGGCGATCGCCGTTCCGCGTCAGTTCGCCGAGGGTAACGCCATCGCTACGCTCGAGGACTGGGCGATGTACATCAACGACGGTGGCGAGGTACGGATCGCAGGCTCGCAGGAGTTCTTCGACCGCGCCGACGCGATGCCGGGGTTCGAGGAAGCATACGGGTTCACACTGAGTGCGGACCAGAAGGTCGCACTTGCCACAGGTGACACGGCCGTCACCGAGAAGGCGGCGGCCGAAGGAACGGACGGTGTGAACGCCGCGATGGCGTACGGGACCGACGGCACGATCTCGGCGCTCGACCTGGTCGTGCTTGCCGATCCGCTGGGCGCACAGCCGATCTACCAACCCGCTCCGGTCTTCCGCAGCGAGGTCATCGACGAGTATCCCGAGATAGCAGGCATTCTTGCACCGATCTTCAGCCGCCTCGACCTCGAGACCTTGCAGTCTCTCAACGCTCAGGTGGCTCTCGAAGGGCAGGACGCTCGTGATGTCGCCGAGGGGTGGCTGCGGGCCGAGGGCTTCATCGAGTAAGGAGCGACGGCCATCGCTGCACACGACGGTAGCCGAGGACGACCCACGGGACGTGTCGACCGGGTCGCCGCATTCGGTGCTGTGATCGCGCTTGCGGGCTGCCTTCTTCTGCCGTTTCTTGAGTTTCGGCCGAATCGCATCGTGAGTGGATCACCCGAGCCTATCGGGGCGGCAGGCGCATGGGGCTGGTTCGTTCTGTCTGCCTGTGTCGTCGCGCTGATGGCCTCGTTCATGCCGCGGGGTCGTGTGCGGTCTCCCGCGGTGTTGGTACTCGGCGGACTACTCATCGCCGGGCTGCCGTGGGCGCTCGGGGCTGGTGCGGCGCGCCTTCTCGACGACGCGCCCGAGATCGCGCGGGTCTCTATCGGGACGGGGGCGTGGCTTGTCGCGGTCGGCGGCGCGATACTCTGGTTCGCGGGCACACGGGGCGTCGACACCCCGCTGCTGCGTCGGGGAGTACTCGTCGCGATGCTCCTTGCCGCGGGCGCAGCAGGAGTGTGGGGCGGCGCGGGTGAGCTTTCTCTCGCCCGCGAGTATGCGGCCCAGTCCGGTCGCTTCTGGACGCTCGTGAGCCAACACTTGGTGCTCGCCGGCTCGGGTCTGGCGCTGGGGACACTGATCGGCGTACCTCTCGGCGTACTTGCCTCGCGCAGTCGGCGGGTGCGCCAGATAGGGCTCGGGATCGTGAGCGTGATCCAGACGATTCCCTCTATGGCCATGCTCGGACTGCTGATCACCCCGCTGGCCACCCTCGGGGTCACCGCGATCGGCACGACACCTGCGATCATCGCGCTTACTCTATACGCTCTCCTGCCGATCATGCGCAACACATTCGTGGGTCTGGCGGGTGTCGATCGGGGAGCACTCGACGCTGGACGCGGGATGGGCATGGGCCGCACGCAGTTGTTGTTGCGCGTCGAGGCCCCGCTCGCACTTCCGCTTATCCTCGAAGGGATCCGTGCAGCGGCCGTATTGGTCATCGGTATCGCAGCGGTGACCGCGTTCATCGGGGCCGGCGGTCTCGGTATCCTGGTGTTTCAGGGATGGGGGCAGCAGGCCGACGACCTCACACTTCTCGGTGCGATCCCGATGGTCATTCTCGCAGTGCTCGCAGACGTGTCCATGAGGATGATCCGGCGGACGGTCATCTCGCCGGGCATAGAAGGGGGTTCGACACCGTGATCGTCTTGCGCGATGTCGTGAAGCGCTACGGAAAGGTCACGGCCGTCGACCGGGTAACCCTTGAGGTTGCCAGCGGCGAGGTCTGCGTGCTGATCGGGCCGAGTGGTTGCGGCAAGACGACCACGCTTCGCATGATCAATCGACTCATCGAACCGACATCAGGCACGATCGAGGTCGACGGTCGTGACGTGATGAGCGTGCGCCCGGAGCAGTTGAGGCGCCACATCGGCTACGTTATCCAATCGGTGGGGCTCTTCCCGCACCTCACCGTCGCCGAGAACATCGCAACCGTGCCGAAGCTGCTCGGGTGGGAGCGTCGTCGCTGGGAGCCGAGGGTTCGCGAACTCCTCGGCGTGGTGGGGCTCGAGCCCGGGAAGTATGCGGATACGTACCCGCGCCAACTGTCCGGTGGCCAGGCGCAGCGTGTGGGCGTGGCACGCGCACTTGCCGCCGACCCTCCGGTGCTGCTGATGGACGAGGCGTTCGGAGCTGTCGATCCTCTCACCCGCGAACGGCTGCAAGCGGAGTTCGAGCGCATCCAACACGAGCTCAAGAAGACGGTCGTGTTCGTGACTCACGACGTCGACGAGGCGATCAGGCTCGGTGACCGGATCGCGCTCATGCGCGAGGGGAGGCTCGAACAGTACGATGCCCCCGAAGTGCTCCTCGACCATCCTGCAAGCAAGTTCGTGCACGACTTCGTGGGCGCCGATCGGGCCCTCAAGCGGCTCGGACGTGCACGCGTGGCAGACGTCATGAGCACCGATATCGAGTCGACGATACGTGGAGCCGAGGGCGTCGACCCCACATCATGCCGCGGTGCGCGATTCGTGTATCTCATCGATGCAGCAGGCCGGCTCGAGGGGTGGGTCGACTGCCGCGTGCTTGATGCGGGTACGACGCCCGAGCACGCAGGTACACTGGTCGACTGGCGCGAGGCGGCGGTGCATCCTGACACGACGCTCAAAGACGCGCTCTCTCGCATGCTCGGCATGGGTTTTCGCAACGTTGCTGTGGTCGACGAGATCGGGCGGCTGCTCGGCGAAGTCTCGCTCGCGGCGATAGAGAACACGATGTCGGGCAGTGACGCACACGTGTCGAACCTGGCCGAGGGGGACGTGCTCGGTGCGTCTCCTGAGGCGGACGAGCTTTCATGAGCACCCGGCGAGACATGCTCCCCATCGCGATGGCCTTCGCCGGAGTCGCGGGATTCGCCTGGTTGGTCGGACAGCAGGATCTGTGGGCGCGTGTGCTCGGCGAACTGTTTCCCCGCTCCGCGAGACCGATCTACCCGGGTGCGACCGTCGCTGAACTCACGTGGCAGCATCTCCGTCTCGTCGGCATCTCGAGCGG
>CAYGFZ010000055.1:0-9067 GCA_964349355.1 uncultured Coriobacteriaceae bacterium
CTGGAGCCCGTGCGCGTGACCGTTCGCGGACAGCGGACGCGGTGGGGGAGCTGTTCGTCGCGCGGGACCGTCTCGCTCAACCGCGACCTCATCTTCCTGCCGCCGCATCTCGTCTCCTACGTGATGCTTCATGAGCTCTGCCACCTCTCGCACCTCGATCACTCCCCGCGCTTCTGGAAGCAGATGAGCGCGCTCTGTCCCGACGCGCTTAAGCTTCGCCATGAGCTTCGCACCGCCCGGGACGACTACGTGCCGGTGTGGGCCGATGTCTGAGCGTCTGCGAAAGATGCTGGCACGCCTGCCGGGGCCCGTCCGCACTGCGGGGAGGATCGTTCGCCAGACGCTCGACGACTTCCTCGAAGACGGTGGCCCGCGCCTCTCCGCAGCGATCGCTTACTACCTGCTCATAGCCATGGCGCCGCTGTTGATCCTTGCGGTCGCCGCTGCGAGCGTGCTCTTCGAGCGCGCCGAGGTGCGCGAGTTCATCCTCGCTGCAGGTCAACGCTTCCTCGGCGGGGGGGCTGTCGAGGCGATCGACGAGGTGCTGCTCGGTGTGATGCGCTCGCGCGCGGGTGGTGGGACGACCGCGCTGTCCGTGGCCGTGGCCCTCTTCGGCGCATCTGCCGCATTCTCGCAGCTGCAATCGGCGATCAACATCGCGTGGGGCATCCGGCCGCGGCCCGAGGGCTTCCGGGACTTCCTTCGCCGACGGCTTCTGGCGTTCCTGCTAATACTAGTCATCGGAGTACTGTTGCTGCTCGTCTCTATCTTGTTCGGTGCGGGTTTCTCAGAGGCGCTTATGGCGATCATGCCTGCCTTCACCGGCATGGCGTGGCTGACCGAGAAGGCGATCTCGACCGCAGGCGCAACGATCCTCTTCGCGATCGTCTTCACGATCCTGCCCGACCGACGGGTCGACTGGCGCGACACTCTTGTGGGTGCGCTGGCCACTGCGGTGCTCTTCAACGCGGGGTCGATCGCTCTCGGTGCCTACCTCTCACAGAGCAGCATCGGGTCGATCTACGGCGCGGCCGGCTCCTTCGCCGTGCTGCTCGTCTGGCTCTACTACTCCACGCAGGTCTTTCTTCTCGGAGCGGAGTTCACGCACGTATGGGCCGAGCACAGGCGTGCGGCGCGGATGGCACGCGCTTAAGTGAGTCTTACTCGCCTGTGAGGGTTGCGGGTGCAGGTCTGCCCGAGAGGCTCGCCGAAGCGGCTCTCCACTCTTCCGGCAACTCTTCGGGCAGCGTCACCCCGGCGAGTTCGGCCGCAAGTATCGTCCATGCCCGGGGGACGACCGAGTAGGTCCCGTAGCCGCCGCCACCCGTGCAGAGCAAGCGCCCGCCCGCGTAGCGGTCAGCCAGTCCGATCACCCGGCGGTACAGGTCCCGCAGGTCGCCGAGGGTCAGGCCGAGGTGGGTGAGCGGGTCGTCGCGATGTGTGTCGGCCCCGCACTGGGCGACGAGCACGTCGGGAGCGAAGGCCGCGAGTCCCGGCTCGACGACGCGGTCGAACGCCTCTGTGTACTCGCCTGCGGCGGCGTGTGGCGGCAGCGGGACGTTGATGGCGGACCCGACGCCCGCACCCCGACCGGTCTCGTCGGCAAAGCCGGTTCCCGGGAACAGGAACCGCCCCGACTCGTGCAGCGAGATCGTAAGCACGTCGGGCGAGTCGTAGAAGGCGGCCTGGACGCCGTCGCCGTGGTGGGCGTCGATGTCGAGGTAGGCGATCCGGGTACCCGGCCGGTCGCGCAGTGCGACCGCGATGGCGACCGCGCAGTCGTTGTAGACGCAAAAGCCCGCGGCACGGTCGCGCTGCGCGTGGTGCAGGCCGCCGGCGGGGGCGAACGCGCGCGCGGGGAGGTCATCGGCGGGCGCATCGAGCACGAGTGCGAGTCCGGTAGCGGTACCGCCCGCGATCAGTGCGGCAGCCTCGTGGAGACCGGGTGCTGCAGGAGTGTCTCCCGGGCCGATCCCGCGCACGGTGCGCGACCGGAACGCTTCAGGGTCCGCCGATGCTTCTATGACCGTTTCGATGTAGCCGGCGTCGTGCACGAGCAGCAGGTCGGCGTCGGGCGCGGGTCCTGCGGGTTGGGCGATCCGGAGGGGGGCGTCACTGTCCTCGCCGCCGATGAGCCCATAGGAGCGCATGAGTTCCACGCTCAGCGTGAACCGCTCGGGCTTGAGCGGATGTGACGGGCCGAGGTCGTATCCGGCCATCGCGGGGTCGTAGATGAGAGCGGTGCGCATGGTGGACTCCTTGTGGGGGACATCGATCGACTCATGCTCACGGGTATAATACTGCGTCGGCCGTTTGGCGCAGTACCCGCCACTGTCGTAGAATGCGCTTCTGTCCCCGATCCCGGCCCGCGTCCGCGCAATGGCACGGTGACCGGTAACGACCAGGGAGGATGATCACCATTTTCGGTAAGACGATCGCCGAGAAGATCTTCTCGGCACATTCAGGCACCGACGCTCGTGCTGGCGACATCGTCGTCGCCGACGTGGACTTCGTGATGGGGCAGGACGGCACATCGCCGCTCGCCATCCGGGCACTCGAGAACATGGGCGTCGACAAGGTCTTCGACCCCGAGAAGGTCGCGCTCGTCATCGACCACTCCTCGCCGAGCCCCATCGAGGGCGTGAGCGCGCTCCACACCATGATGCGCGAGTTCGGCAAGAAGACCGGCGTGCGCGTCTACGACATCGGCGAGGGTGTGTGCCACCAGGTCGTGCCCGAGCACGGACACGTCGTGCCCGGTGATCTCATGGTCGGCTGCGACTCGCACACCTGCACCTACGGTGCGATCAACGTTTTCTCGACCGGAGTGGGTTCGACAGACGGCGCTGCCGCGATGGCCTCGGGTAAGCTGTGGTTCAAGGTGCCGGACACCATGAAAGTCACCTACAGCGGCGCGCTTCAGCCGGGTGTGTTCAGCAAGGACCTCGTACTCTATCTCGCGGGAGAGATCGGCGTGGACGGCGCCACCTACGAGGCGATCGAGTTCGAAGGTCCCGTCATCGACGACCTCTCCGTAGATGCGCGCATGACGATCTCGAACATGGCGATCGAGGTCGGCGCCAAGGCGGGTCTGATGAAGGCCGACGACAAGACGCTCGCCTGGTTCGAGGGTCGCGGGAAGCGCACACCCGCGCCGGTCGACCCGGATACAGACGCGGTCTACGCAAGTGAGCTCACTATCGACGCCTCGGCGGTCGGTCCGCAGATCGCCAAGCCGCACGCGGTCGACAACGTCGCGCCGATCGAAGAGGTCGAGGGTACCCCGATCGCCCAGGGCGTCCTCGGCACCTGCACCAATGGCCGCCTGGAGGACTTTGCGATCGCGGCGGAGATGCTCACCGGGAGGCGCGTCCATCCGGACGTACGTTTCATCGTCGCACCCGCCTCCAAGCAGATCTATCTCGATGCGATGGAGGCGGGATACATCCAGACGCTCGTCGAGGCGGGTGCTGCCGTCGTCACGCCCGGCTGCGGACCGTGCGTCGGCACACACAACGGCGTGCCGAGCGACGGGGAGAATGTCATCTCCACGGCGAACCGCAACTTCAAAGGTCGCATGGGCAACAGTAACGCGTTCATCTACCTCGGCAGTCCCGCCACCGTGGTGGCGTCCGTGATCGAGGGCAAGATCACCGATCCGCGGAAGTATTTCGGATAAGGGCGGGACAGCAGCCGAGGAGCAGGGAGAGTACCGATGGCAGAACTCAAGGCGAAAGCCTTCAAGTACGGCGATGACATCAACACCGACTACATCATCAGCGGGAAGTACAAGTTCAAGTCCGCTGACATGGAGGCTATGGCGGTCCACGCCATGGAGGACCTCGATCCCGCGTACAATGCGAAAGTGAAGCCCAACGGCGGGTTCCTTGTGGCCGGAAAGAACTTCGGCATGGGCTCCTCGCGTGAACAGGCGCCGCTCGTGCTGATTCATAGCAACACCAAGGCGGTTCTGGCGAAATCCTTCGCTCGCATCTTCTATCGCAACGCGATCAATACCGGGCTTCCGGTCATCGAGTGCGATACGGACCTGATCGACGACGGCGATGAACTCATCGTCGATCTGAACTCAGGCGTGGTGCGTAACATCACCACAGGCGTCGAGATCGAATTTCCACCGCTTCCGCCCGTCATGGCTCAGTTGCTTGCAGACGGCGGTCTGGTGGAACACTTCAAGAAGCACGGAGGGTTCAACCTCTAGGAGGCACGCTCGATGGTGGCTAAGACCAAAAGCACGAGGCCCGCCGAGATAAGCATTCTCGACGGAGACAAAGATGAGTTGGCACAGCGGGGCGCTGCGAACAAGAAGTTCCGCAGCGATCTCGTAAAGGCGCTTGCCGACGAGAGTCGCAACAAACGCATCTGTGCTGCGCGAGGCATTCACGCCCTCGCTATCCGCGAGCCGGATCTACTCAAGCCGTTCGCCGCTGAGTTGGCCGACGCGCTCGATCGGCCGGAGGCGCAGACGCGCTGGGAGATCCTCGGCGCGCTGGAGAAGATCGTGGCTGCGGATGCACGTGTGGTCGACAAGTCGATCAAGTCGACGATCGCCGCGCTGCACGACGTCGAGTCCGGCGTGGTGAGACTCGCCGCATTCAGGCTCCTTGCGGCGTACGGTGCTACGACGCCGACCCGCTCGGAGAAGGTCTGGCCCTATATCGACGAGGCGATCCGCGTCTACCACGGCGATCCGGAGTTCCCGGCGATGCTGATCGGTGTCATCCGGCTCGTGAGCGGCTCAGCCTCCGACGAAGTGAAGCTCGCCGCAGCTGAGCGCATGGAGTTCGACTCCGAGCACGGCAAGGGACTGCTGGCGCGGCGTGCGAAGAAGATCGTCGCGTGCGCTCCGAAGAGGCGGCGCCGGGCGAAGAAGGTCGAGGAGTAGGAGAGCGGGGCTACTCGTTGCCGAAGGGCACGTAGTTGGCGCGGAACTCCTCGGCGAGCCGGCCCTTGGTGACACTGCCTTCGCAAACGCCGATCACGAGATCGTATTTCTCGTCCTCGGACAGGCTAAAGGTGTACCCGTGGTCCGCGAGGAAGACCAGCGCGGCGTGCGTGCCTGTCCGCTTGTTTCCATCTACGAACGGATGGTTCATCACGATGTGGAACAGGTAGGCGGCCGCCATCTCGAAGAGGTCGCTGTGTAGGTACTGTTCGCCAAAGCCTGCCTGCGGCATCGCAACAGCCGACTCGAGCATGCCGAGATCTCGCACCCCCGGAGCGCCCCCGTAGCGCATGAGTTGCATCTCGTGGAAGAGCAGGACCTCATCGATGGTGAGGAACCGGATATCCATCACTACTCCGCCAGACGCCGAAAGAGATCGTCGTTCTCGCTCATGACCCGGTCGGAAAGTTCGACGAGCCGTGCGCGCCGGTCGTCGGAGGCGCCGCTCGGAGTGATCGTGAGCGAGCGTCCGTCGGTCACCACTTCAAGTTCCGTCTCGTCGTCGATCTTGAGCAGCTCGAGAATCGCCTTGTCGATCACGAGCGCCCGTGAGTTGCCGTGCCTGACGAGCTTCTTCCTCATCGCGGTCGCACCTCGCATCCGCCTCACCTCCACCACGGATGGTAGAGGAATGTACTTACCAAGAGCATACCATTGTCTTACCAATCCGAGTGGGACACTCCCCGTCGCCGAATGCCGCCCTCATCGCGTACAATCGCAAGACACCCGTACTCGGACCTGATGGAGGTACCACGACCGTATGGCCAAGCACACAGTCACCCTGATCCCCGGCGACGGCATCGGCCCCGAGCTCACCACCGCTATGACCCGCGTCGTCGAGGCGGCCGGCGTCGACATCGAGTGGGAGATCGCCGAAGCCGGCGCTGACGTCATGGACAAGTACGGCACTCCGCTCCCCGAGCACGTGCTCGAGTCCGTCCGCAAGAACAAGGTCGCCATCAAAGGGCCGATCACCACGCCGGTCGGTACCGGATTTCGTAGCGTGAACGTGGCGCTGCGCAAAGAACTCGATATGTACGCGTGTCTTCGGCCAGCCTTCTCCATCGTCGGCTCCGGAGCTCGCTACGACGACATCGACCTGGTGATCGTGCGTGAGAACACCGAGGACCTCTACGCTGGCATCGAGTTTCCGGAAGGCTCGGAGGGCGCGCGCAAGCTCATCGAGTTCGCTGCCGCCGAGGGTGCGGGCACCATCCGCCCCGACTCCGGCATCTCGCTCAAGCCGATCTCGGTCACCGGTTCCAGGCGTATCGTGAAGTTCGCGTTCGACTACGCGATCGCCAACGGCCGCAAGAAGGTCACTGCCGTGCACAAGGCAAACATCCTCAAGCACTCCGATGGGCTCTTCCTCGACGTCGCCCGTCAGGTCGCCGAGGAGTATGCGGACAGTGGCATCGAGTTCGAGGACTACATCGTGGATGCCACCTGCATGCAGCTCGTTCTGCACCCGGAGTGGTGGGACGTGCTCGTGCTTCCCAACCTCTACGGCGACATCGTGAGCGACCTGTGCGCCGGGCTCATCGGCGGACTGGGTGTCGCACCGGGCGCGAACTTCGGCGCCGACTGTGCGGTCTTCGAGCCGGTCCACGGCTCGGCGCCCAAGTACGCGGGCAAAGATGTCGCGAACCCGACCGCCGAGATCCTCTCGGCTGTGCTGATGCTTAGCCATCTCGGTGAGCGTGATGCGGCGGAGCGTATCCTCAGCGCCGTACGTACGGTCATCGGTGAGGGCGAGAACGTCACCTACGACATCAAGCGCAGCAATACCGGAAGCACCGAGGGCTCTGTCGGCACGCAGGCATACGCCGACGCGCTGATCGAGCGGCTCTAGCCGACCACACACGATAGATGCCGAGGAGGGCGCGGCGTGAGCGAGACGCCCGTCGAGATCCCCACCTCGTGGTGGGAGCGTTTGCGAGGTGACCGGCGCCGTCTGGCGGCGCTCATCGCGGCAGGCGTGGTGCTGCTCGTCCTCCTCGGCATGCTCGTGGTGCGGCCTTTGCTCGGACCTGATCCTCGCGGCGATCGGGATCTCGCCGACATCGAGTTGCCTCGGATCGACGAAGGCTCGGGGGAGAGCACGGTAGCGCCTGGCGGCGACACGACCCAAGCGGTCGGACCCGACGACCCGGCACCCGGCGGGGACGATCCCGCTACAGAGCCGGGAGGCGGGGATGGCGACCCCTCGCGCCCTGCTGCCGATCCGCTTCATGCACCCTACATCGCGTACCGGCTTGCCGGGTCGATCGTCGTGGCGCGTGAAGACGGTTCGGGCCCCATCGAGGTCGTGGCTTCTTCACGAGGAGCATTCGCGCTCTCGCCCGACGGAAATTTGCTGGCTCTCGTGGACGACGGCGAGCTGTCGATCGTCACAGTGGCTGACGGCACCCGGCTCTCGGCCGGACCCGCTGAGTCACGTGGGCTTGCGTGGCGGCCGGACTCGCGCGCGGTGTACGTCATGCGACTCTCGGGTCCGGGAGGGTCGTCCGAGGTCTGGCGGGTTTCGGCCGTCGACGGCGCGCCGTCTAAGGTCGTGTCCGGCGGTCCCGCTGCGGTCGCGTTCGACGGCACCGTTGCCGTGCCGCCGGTACCCACGACCTCCGCTGACCCCGGCACGGGTACGCTGTGGATCCTCCCTGGCGGTGCCAAGGCCCGTGAGATCCGCGTTCAGGGCCAGTTGAGCGAGTGCGCGGCCGAGGCAGGATCCATCGTCTACGCGGTCCATGGGAGTGTGTCTGCCGGTGATCCTGCGGTTGGGAGCAGTGCCGAGCCTGAGATCAGGGTGATGCGCTACGACGGGTCTGGCGACAGGCGCCTGCTCGGCCCACCGGCGAGCCAGCGCCCCTTCGGATATGGGAGTCTTATCCTCTCGCCCGATGGGACACATCTCCTCTTCGCCGAGGTAGGCGATGATGGCTACTCCCGGGCGTTCGTCCTGTCGATGGCAGGTGGCACGCCTCGGGCCCTCACGGTGCGGCGGGATACGTATCCGTTCGGATGGAGCGCTGACGGCGCCCGCGTGCTGTTCGTCGAAGGCAACGCGTTCCAGGGGGAGCCGACTTCGCTCTTCACTGCCCGACTCGACGGTACCGGCCGCCGTATGCTGGTCGATGGCGCGGGGATGTGATCTCGGAAGCCGTGTACGCTGGTCGGGCCGAGGGAGTTGGCGACTCCTGCGAAAGGATGAGTTGTGACACTGCGGTTTCTGTGCCCATAATCAACGTAGTCGTGATCGAGGGGGTACCGTATGCCCTCTAGGGGCCGAGTACGACAGTAGCGGACGCGATGATTCGACATCTCTGATTCTGGGCACCTGGATGTCGGCGAGCGAGTGGTGCAACCGGCCGTATGTTAGAAGCAGGCCGGTTTTCTGTTGCCCGGGATCGACCACTACACGCACTCCCGAGCGCACGGAGCAAGCCGGACTGCTCGACAGAGCAAGCCAACGTGTGTCGGAGGAGTGGGGGATCATGAGACGAGGGTTTCTTGTCTTGACGGTGCTGCTCGCATTCGGGGTGGTCGCCGCATCGGCGGTGGCGACGGGGACGCTTCCCGAGCCGCCGTTCGAGACGAACGCAGAGTGTCTGGCGTGTCACGATTCCGCTAGCCCGGGTGCGACATCAACGGTCGTGGATTTCGCGGTGCCTGGCGAGGTGGACTACGGCCGGTGCAAGACGTGCCACCTCAACCTGCCGGACAGGTACGTGTTCCCGGGTGGGATCACGTACCTGATGCACTACCATTCCAGGTTCGACGACTGTATGGAATGCCACGCTCCCGGTGCCTACGACGAACCATTTTTCACGTTCCCCGCCGGAGCTCCCCGGGTATCGCAGTTGATCGCCACCCCCTACGGTTACTTCGCCAACTCCGGCTCTCTGTACGCATCACCGGAGCTGCTCCACGAGGTACACATGAACCCAGGTTGGGTCGAGTCGTACTTCGGTGACAACTACGACGTCGGCTGCTCCCGCTGCCACGCGACGGCGACGTGTAGTGCCTGCCACGGCGACGCTGTGCCCCACGGCGATCACGCGCTTCCGGAGTATCCAGCTGTCGCGTATCGGCAGGCCGATGGTGTCT
>CAYGFZ010000056.1:0-8759 GCA_964349355.1 uncultured Coriobacteriaceae bacterium
GGCGAACTCGTGGGGGCCATCAACGAGGACTTCCTTCGCACCATCTTCCATATTCTGATCTACCGTACCGTCGAGTCGAAGTTCGCTGCCGTGGTCGAGGAGATCGCCGAGTCGCACAAGAGTGGCCAACCGTCCCTCGTCGGTACCATCTCCATCGAGAACTCCGAACGACTGTCCCGGCTCCTGACCAAGCGTGGCGTTCCGCATGAGGTCCTCAATGCCAAGCATCACGAACGCGAGGCCCACATCGTCTCGCAGGCTGGCCGCCTCGGCGCGGTCACGATCGCGACCAACATGGCCGGCCGAGGTACCGACATCGTCCTTGGCGGCAACCCGGACTCTCTCGTCGAGGATCTGCTTCGCGAGAAGGGTGTCCAGCCCGAGGAGGCTACCGCAGAACAGCAGGCGGAGGCGCTGGCTGCCGCCAAGCGCATCACGGCCGTCGAGCATGAGAAGGTCGTGGAGGCGGGAGGTCTTGCTGTCATCGGCACCGAGCGTCACGACTCCCGACGCATCGACAACCAGCTCCGCGGCCGTTCGGGTCGACAGGGCGACCCGGGCCTCTCCCAGTTCTACCTCTCGCTCGAAGACGACCTCATGCGACTCTTCGGCGGGGACCGCATGGATCGCATCTCCCGATTCATGGAGAAGACAGACATCCCCGATGACATGCCGATTCAGGCAGGTCTCGTCTCCAAGGCCATTGAGAGTGCACAGCGCCAGGTCGAGGTGATGAACTTCGCCGCGCGCAAGCACGTGCTCGAGTACGACGACGTGATGAACAAGCAGCGCGAGGTCATCTATAAGGAGCGCAACCGCATCCTGGATGGCAAGGACATCCACGCCCGCGTCGATGAGCTCATGCGCGAGATCGTCCTTGCGAACGTCTTGGACTACTGTCCGGAACACACCTACTCCGAGGAGTGGGAGTGGGACGGACTCGCGTCTTGGTATCGCGATCTGACGGGCATAGACGGTGTGGTTGCCGGGCACAAGGGCGAGACCGAGAATCCCCACGAACTTGCCGATGAACTCGCCGAGGCTGCTCTTGCGGCGTATTCGAAACGTGAGGAGGACCTCGGCCCGGAGAACCTGCGAGAACTCGAGCGTCAGGTCATGCTCAGGGTCATTGACACCCGCTGGATGGAGCATCTCCTCGAGATGGACTACCTCAAGGACGGTATCGGTCTGCGGGCCATGGGCCAACGCGATCCGCTCGTCGAGTACAAGTCCGAGGCGTACAACATGTTCGGCGAACTCGTGGGGGCCATCAACGAGGACTTCCTTCGCACCATCTTCCATATTCAGGTACTCAAGCCCGAGCATCAGGCCGAGCCAGCTGCAGCGCGCGACGTGTCCTACTCGGCGCCCTCGGAGTCGACCATCTTCTCGGGGGCCGCGCAGGCAGCGGCGACCACAGCCGGGCCTGCCGGGCCGTCTCCTGACGCGATCGCGGCGGCGAGCGCTGCTGCGGGCGGATCAGGCAAGGTGGCGACGGTAGTCAAGGACAAGGGAGACCCGTACGCCAACGTGGGGCGCAACGACATGTGCCCGTGCGGAAGTGGCAAGAAGTACAAGAAGTGTCACGGGGCGGCGGTCTAGGTGATCCAGGACCGGAGCAGTGAGCTCGCAGCTTTGCGAGGTCGCGTGGAGAAGATGGGAGACTACCTCCACCTCGAAGCGAAGCGCCACGAGATCGCTGAACTCGAGGCACGAGCTGCTGAACCGGATTTCTGGGACGGCCAGGCCATTGCCCAGCAGGTGATGGCACGTGCTGCCGACCTTAGGGACGAGGTCAACGGGTACGAGAGCGCGCTCGCCGAACTCGAGGATGCCGAGGTCGCTAACGAACTCGCACTCGCCGAGGGGGACGATGAGATGGCTGGAGAACTCGTCGTCGCACTCGAGCATCTATCGAAGCGCGTCGACGGGCTTGAGGTCACCTCGTGGTTCACCGGTGAGTTCGATTCCGGTGATGCGATCCTCACGATCCTTCCCGGACAGGGGGGACTCGAGGCCCAGGACTGGGCGGAGATGCTCCTGCGAATGCTCACTAAGTACGCCGAGGGGCGCCGCTGGAAAGCCGATCTTCACGACGCCCCTCCTGGAGTCGAGCTTGGTATCGACCGGGCAGTCTTCACCGTGCACGGGCGTAATGCGTACGGGATGCTTCAGGCCGAGGCGGGGGTACACCGTCTTGTCCGCATCAGTCCTACCGATGAGAAGAAGCGTCGGCAGACCACCTTCGCACGCGTCGAGGTATTGCCGGTCCTCCCTGATGAGGTAGAGGTCGAGATCCGCGACGAGGACCTACGGATCGACGTCTTCCGCTCGAGCGGTCCGGGTGGTCAGTCGGTGAACACGACGGACTCAGCGGTGCGTATCACACATGCCCCGTCAGGGCTCGTGGTGACCTGCCAGAACGAGAAGAGCCAGCTGAAGAACCGCGAGTCGGCGATGAAGATCCTCCGAGCCCGCCTCTACGAGCTCGAGAAGGCTAAGCGCGAGGCAGAACTCGATGAACTGCGAGGAGAGAAGCAAGACATCACCTTCGGCAGTCAGATCCGAAGCTACGTGCTCTACCCGTACCAGATGGTCAAAGATCACCGTACCGGTATCGAGACCGGCAACGTCGACGCTGTGCTCGACGGCGACCTCGAGGAGTTCGTGGTCGGATATCATCGGTGGCGCGTCTCCGAGCAGCAGGGCGCCGTCGCTAGGGTGGACTCGTAGGAAGATGCCGCTCACCGCCGACCTGCACACGCATACGATGGCCTCGGGCCATGCATACTCCACTGCGACCGAGCTTGCGGTAGCCGCGCGTCGAGCGGGTCTTGGACTGATCGCGATCACCGACCACGGTCCCACCTGCCCGGGCGCACCGGATCCCTGGTACTTCTGGAACCTCAAAGTGCTACCGTCGGTGCTCGACGGAGTCCGCATACTCAAAGGTGTCGAAGCGAACCCGGCCGACACGGAAAGCGGCGTCGACCTGCCCGACGAGATCCTCGGCCAACTTGATTTCGTAGCAGTCGGCTTTCACCCTCTCACCGGGTTCGACCAACGCGATCGCGCTCGAAACACCGACTCGCTGTTGCGGGCGATCGCCAACCCTCTCGTCGACATGGTCACACACCCCGGCAACGAGCACGAGTTCCCGCTCAAGATCGACGCGGTCGTTGCGGCAGCCTCGGCTGCGGGCGTCATCCTCGAGCTGAACGATCACTCCTTCGCGCCTACGAGTATCCGTGCGGTCTCCAACCATCGGGAGCGGGAGTTCGCCGAGGCGGCGATAGCCGCTGGCGTTCCGGTCGCCGTGAACTCCGATGCGCACTTCGCGAGTCAGGTCGGCCATATGGAGGCCGCTCTCGCAGTGGCCTCCGAGATCGGTCTGGCGGAGCATGACATCATCAATCACACTCCAGAGAAGGTCCTCACGCATCTGCTTGCTCGTCGAGCGCGCCCGCGCCTCGACTACGCCGGTGCCTGGGAGAGCGGCGCGTTTGGAGGTGGACGCTGATGGTCGGCCGACTCAAACGCGTGACTCCGGCTCGGGTGCTCAAGCACCGCCCGGTCCGCGACTACCTGTGGATGACCGCCGGGCTCGCCCTGACGGCCTGGACTCTCAACGCCTTCTTGATTCCCAACCGAATCGCCGCCGGCGGAGTATCCGGCCTTGCGACCGTGCTCTACTACACCGCGCTCGACCTCGGCATCACGGTGCCAGTGGGCGTGCAGATGCTCGTGATGAACGCCGTTCTGCTCGCCTTCGCCATGAGGGCCCGTGGCTGGAGATACGCCGCGAAGACCATCTACGGCATCGTGGCGCTTTCGGTGTTCGTCGACGTCTTCGCGCCCTTCACGCCTCACCTCGCTAAGGGGGACTACTTGCTTGCTGCGCTCTACGGCGGCGCGCTCACCGGGCTCGGTATCGGTATGGTCTTCAAGGCCGGAGGAACCACTGGTGGGACCGACATCGTCGCGCAACTGCTTGCGCGAAAGATCTCCCTCGGCCAGGGTCAACTGCTGCTGGCTGTCGACGCGGTGGTCGTCCTGCTGGCCGCGCTGAAGTTCGGCCCTGAGCTCGCGCTCTACGGAGCGGTCGCGGTCTTCGTGATGGGCTCGACCATCGACCTGGTGCTCGAAGGGCTACCCGTGGAGAAGGCGGCGTTCATCGTCTCGGAGCATTCGGGCCGGATCGGCGAGGCGATCATGCATGACCTCGGCCGAGGAGCCACTGCGCTGGCGGCTCGCGGCATGTACTCCGGGACTCCGCGTGAGATGATCTTCACGGTCGTCTCCCGCAAAGAGATCGACGACCTCAAACAGATCGTGAACACCATCGACCCGCAGGCGTTGCTCATCATCTCCGATGTGCACGAAGCGATCGGTGAGGGATTCAAGGAGATGGGAGTACGATGAGAGCCGACCTGTTCGATTCGACAGCTACAGAGATTGCGGCGCTGAAGATGCGTCACGACATCGTCGAGATGCTCGCCGCAGCCGGCTCCGGTCACCCGGGCGGCTCGCTTTCAGCCGCCGAGATCGTGGCGACGCTCTACTTCGGCGTGATGCGTCACGATCCGCGAAACCCCGACGACCCGGACCGCGACCGCTTCGTGCTCTCTAAGGGACACGCGGCCCCGGTCCTGTATGCGGCGCTCGCGCAGGCAGGCTACTTCGGTCGGGAGCACCTCATCACACTCCGAAAACTCGGCTCGCTTCTCCAGGGCCACCCGGACAGCAAGAAGACACCCGGGGTCGAGGTCTCGACCGGCTCACTCGGACAGGGCCTCTCGATAGCGTGCGGGATCGCCCTCGGCCTCTCGCCGAGTTCGGACGATGACCGCACCGTCTACTGCCTCCTCGGCGATGGCGAGTGCCAGGAGGGTCAGGTGTGGGAGGCTGCCATGTTCGCCGCTCACAACAGCCTCGGTAACATCGTTGCGATCGTCGATCATAACGGCCTACAGATCGACGGCGCGTGCTCGGAGGTCATGTGTCTCGGAGACATGGAAGCCAAGTTCGCGTCGTTTGGCTGGGAGGTGGCCAGCTGTGACGGGCATGACGTCGAAGCGATCACTGCGGGGCTCGCTCACGTACGCGCGGTACCCGACAGGCCGGGCGTGCTTGTCGCGCACACCGTGAAGGGCAAGGGAGTGTCGTTCATGGAGGGAGAGGCGGGCTGGCACGGGAAGACCCCTTCGGCCGAGGAGACACAGATAGCGCTGCGCGAGATCGCTGCGGCGCTTGAAGCGAAAGGAGCGGCGCTGTGAGCAAGCGCGCGACTCGAGAGGCATTCGGCACGACCCTGGTCGAGCTCGCCGGAGAGGGCGTGGATGTGGTCGCCGTTGAGGCTGACCTGTCCAAGTCCACCACGACCGCGGCGTTCGCCGACGCGTATCCGGAGCGGTTCTTCAACGCCGGTATCGCGGAGCAGAACATGGTCGGCGTGGCTTCAGGCCTGGCGGCGAGCGGCAAGGTGGCGTTCACGGGCTCCTTCGCGGTCTTTGCTACGGGCCGCGCGTACGACCAGGTGCGAAACACCGTCTGCTACTCCGAGCTCGATGTGAAGCTCGCCCCGACCCACTCGGGCATCACGGTGGGACCGGACGGCGGTAGCCATCAGATGCTCGAGGATATCGCACTCATGCGCGTCCTTCCGGGCATGCGGGTCCTGGTGCCGGCCGACTTCTATGCGGCCCGCGAGGCGATCCGCGTCGCGGCGGCCACGCCGGGACCGTTCTACATCCGACTTGGCCGCGCAGCTGTCCCGTTAGTGCACCGGGAGGACTTTCGTTTCGAGCTCGGCCGGGCGTACGTCTTGCGTGAGGGCACGGACGTCACACTCGCCGCCTGCGGTGTGATGGTCGAACGAGCTCTTGCTGCCGCCGACCTTCTGGCAGACCAGGGTACCTCGGCCGAGGTCATCGATGTTGCGACCGTCAAGCCGATCGACGTCGAGACAATCGCTGCCTCTGCAGAGAAGACTGGCGCGGTAGTCGCGTGTGAGGAGCACTCGATCTTCGGCGGGCTTGGCTCGGCTGTGGCAGAGGTTCTCGGCGAACACATGCCGGTGCCGTTCGCTCGCGTGGGCGTGCGGGACGTCTTCGGGACGTCCGGTGATCCCGAGGAACTCCTGGCACACTTCGGGCTGACTGCGCACCATGTGGCCGAGGCCGCGCGGGAGGTTATGGCGCGAGCAGAATAGCGAGGTCGGGCGGACGTTTTCTCAGAGGCACCTCTTGTTGTGGAACCCTGGTTTCCCCTGTACAGTTGTAGGCAGCATACGAAGAAGCAGAGGACGAGTCTCTGCACAGACGCAATCATGGACGAGTCTCAGGGCGTGGGAGTATCGAACGCGCAGCTGTGAGGTTTCTTCTGACCGCAATGATGACCACCCTGATCATGATCGTGACAGGGTTGCTCTCTCTTGCATTCCCTGGATCGGCCTACGCGCAGACTGAAGCCCCGGGGTTCGTGCACGCCCAGGCGGTCCGCGGGCATATCGTCGTCGTCAACTGGGAGCCACCGCTCGGCGATTCGACCGAGAACATGACCTACCGCATCTACCGGGCACAAGGAGCGACGCTCCCCGCCTTCCCCGGGAGCGGCTGGACGCTCGCGGGGACCACCGACAAGCGGTGGAAGAACTCGTTCCTCGATGACGAGCCGAAGGCCAACTCTGCTCGTTATTGGTATCTCGTCACCGCGAATAACGGCACCCAGGGCGAGAGCCTTGCAAGCCCGGTGAATTCGGGGGTCTCCTGGCACGCCACGAATCGACGGTCGTACTACTATGCGCCGGCGACCGCCGCCGGGTCCGATTCTTATCAGCGCTACATCGGTCCGTATACGTTGCCGCCGCTCGAGCCGACGAACCTGCGGCTCTCAGGCGCAGATGAGGAGATCACCATCGAATGGGATCCGGTACCCTCGACCAACATAGTCGAGTACCGCATCTACCGGTTTACTTCGAGCGGGCAGGATCCCGAAGGGGTCGTGCCGCTCGGGACCGTCACCGGAGCGCCTCCGGCCACGACGTTCACCGATACGACGGTCGAGCGCTACCGGCACTACTGGTACCGTATCGAAGCGGTCGATTCCGTGGGCAACACTGGTTTCCGGTCCATCGAGGTGCACTTCAGGACCGTGGCCTCGGAAGGGCCGTCCACTCCGCACGCTCTGGGAGACGACCCGTGGATGGGCGACACGTGTCGCGAGTGTCACCAGGTACACATCGCGCAGGGTCCCAAGCTGCTGAAGTTCTATCCCGAGGGCACGTCGGAGGCGGAGCTGTGCTGGACCTGTCACGACGGAACCGGTTCCCGGTACAACGTGAGAAGAGAGTTCACTGACGATCCGGTCTCTGCGCACATGGTCACATACGGGGAGACCGAAGGTGATTTCGTCTGTGTCGACTGCCACACCCCACATGGCACGACAGTTCAGACGCCGAAGCTGCTCAACGTCGATGGCGTGACCGAGGGGAACTACATCTGTTACGGCTCGGGCTGTCACGGTCCAGAGGATCCATGGGTGCCTGAGCCGCTTCCGGGGCAGGTGTTCACATCAGAGGAGTTCGATTTCCAGGCGGCGTTCGAGGGGTCCGCTCACAGCGAGATTCCCGATCCGGAGTCGGGCACGGGGATCAAGTGCTCGACGTGCCATCAGCCGCATGCTTCACCCAACCGGTGGCTGTGGACCTTTGACTCTTATCGTGGTTGCATCCAGTGCCACGGACCTGAGGCAGGCGTCGACCTGACAAGTCCGGACATCTACACGCGCATGACGCTGAGCTCGGACCCCGACACGTCGCACAACGTGCTTGCCCGCAATCAGGATGACGGCAGCTTTATGGCGTGCCAGCACTGTCACAACACACACGCTGTCACCGAGGAAAAACCTCTCGTCGATCCATGGAAACCCGGGATCCTTGCGGAGTACCAGTGGGACGAAGATCGAAACGCGCCGCTCGCCGTCCCGGACAGCAGTCCGGATCAGCCTCGCTACAACGAGTTCTGCATCAGTTGCCATCGTCTCGACGGCGGAAGTGCGCGCCTGCCACAGGCGGAAGACACGATGCCCTGGGTCGACCCACCGCTCGACGCCGGTTCGCTCACCAAGGATATCGGGCTCGATTGGCAGGCCAGGGTGCACGGCCGCGACTCAGCCAACGGGGCGGTACTCGATCAGGCCACGATGGGTTACGAGAACGGCATGACGCTTTCATGCATGACCTGTCACGAACCACACGGTACGGTGAACAACTACAACCTGCGATCGGATGTCCCCAACATCGACGGTGAGTTTCCCAAGGAGGACCTGTTGGTCGTGCAGGTGTTGGATGCGAGCGGAAACCCAGTCGCAGACTCGTATGACACGAGGTTCTTCTGCCACAGTTGCCACCTTCATACGGCCGCCTCTCCGTCAGGCCATTCTTCGACAAACCTGAGCCAGCCGAAGAACTACCGGGTCTTCCCGAATGGGTGCACCGACAGGGCGTGCCACTCGCATGAGTCGACTGGGAATCGCCGCTTCTGACACGCACGCGGCTCCGCGCGTGTAACGATTCGGTGTAGTCTGTGACCTTTCCGAGCGTCCACGGTGCGCTCTTTGCTACCATACGCGGTGGTACTAAAGCATTCGATCCCACCATTCCGGATTCGGAGACACTATGATTTCGATGCGCGGCGTCGAGAAATTCTATACGCCTGACGCGCCCGCTCTCGCTGAATTGAACGTAGAGATCGATGCGG
>CAYGFZ010000057.1:0-8204 GCA_964349355.1 uncultured Coriobacteriaceae bacterium
TGAAGGGGGTTGGTTCAGACATGTGGCACGAGCGGACACGAAAGGTACTGGCGCTCGTTCTCACGATTGCGCTTGCGGCAAGCATGCTCGGTCTTGCTGGTTGCGCGACAGAGGACGAGGAGCCCGGGGACACCGGCGAGGTCACAGCGACCGAGACCGTCAAGATCGGCGTGCACACGTCGCTGACCGGCGGACTTGCGGACTATGGTTTCGCCGCCGCCGAGGCTCTCAAGATCGCCGCCGCAGACTTCTCCGGCTTTGAGGTCGACGGTGTCACGTACGAGATCGAACTCGTCATCCGTGACGACAAGGGCGAGCCCGCCGAGGCGCCCATCGTCGCGCAGCAGCTCGTCGATGAGGGCGTCGTCGCCGTCATCGGGACGCTGACATCCGGCGCCGCCAACGCTGCGCTCCCCATCTACCAGGGTGCGGGAATCCCGATGATCTCCGGCTCGGCAACCGCTCCGGACCTGACCGAACAGGGTTACGAGAACTTCTTCCGCACCTGCCTGCGTGACGACCTGCAGGGTGCGGCGATCGGCGAGTGGGCCCTTGAGCTTGAGAGCGAGAAGATCGTCGTGATGGACGACCGCGGCGACTATGCTGTGGCTCTCGGCAACGAGGTCCAGCAGACGATCGAGGCCGGTGGCGCAGAGGTTCTTCGCCAGGAGGGCCAGGAGGGCGACGTCGACTTCTCCGCACAGGTGAGCAACATCATGGCATTCGATCCGGGTGTCGTAGTCTTCACCGGATACCACCGCGAGGCTGGCCTGCTCTTCAAGCAGCTTCGTGAGGCGGGTTCTGAGGCCCAGTTCATGGGTGGCGACGGCATCAAGTCCAATGAGATCGCCGAGGGCGCCGGTGGCGCGGCAAACGTCGAGGGCACGCTGTGCACCTTCGGCGGTTTTGCCCAGGAGGGCATGCCGGGCTACGCTGACTTCGCGGCCGCGTTCCAGGAGGCCACCGGAGTCGAGGCAGGCCCGTACTCCGAGAACAACTACGACGCGCTCGGCGCTGTCGTCGAGGCTATCACCACGTCGGGCTCGTTCGACGGTGCAGACATCATCTCGGCTCTTCACGAGATCCAGTACGCTGGCGTGCAGGGCACGCTCACGTTCGATGAGAACGGTGACGTGTCGGTACCAGGCGGCGGCGGCACGGAGCTCATCCCGAGGTTCGAGTTTATGGATGGAACCTGGGAGCTTGTCGACTAGAGCCGGCTGGGCGAATATGGCGTGAGGGCCGGGCATCGCGTCCGGCCCTCACTCTGTGTGCCTCTGTTAGAGTGTGATACCGAGTTACCCGCGAGGGCGGGACGCACGGAACGTTCGTACGGACAGGGAAGGACCTGATGTCCCTAGAGCATATCTTCAGCCTGACGGTATCGGGCCTGACGGTGGGGATGATCTATGCGCTCATCGCCCTCGGCTACACGATGGTCTACGGCGTGCTGCAGCTGATCAACTTCGCCCACGGCGAGGTGTTCACCATCGGGGGCTACATCGCCGCGAGCACGCTCATCTGGATCGGCGTGGACGCGACCACCCCGCTGTCGCTCAAAATCGCCTACTTCGGGCTCGCGGTGTTCGTGTCGCTTACCCTGACCGCCTTGCTCGGCTGGACGATCGAGCGGCTCGCCTATCGGCCACTGCGCAAACAATCTCGCATCATCGCGTTGCTCTCGGCGATCGGCACCTCGATCTTCCTTCAGAATATGATCGTCATCGTCTTCGGCCCGCAGCCGATCATCATGCCCACAGCGATCGTCCCCACCGGGTTCGTCGAGGTGTTCGGGGCGCGGATCCGCGTCCTGCAGATCGCAATTATCCTGATCTCGCTCGTGCTCATGGGCTTGCTGACGTGGATCGTGAAGGGCACGAGGATCGGCAAGGCGATGCGTGCGACGTCACAGGACCGTGAAGCCGCCGAGATGATGGGGATCGAGACCAACTTCACGATCTCGTTCACGTTCGTGATCGGTTCGGCGCTTGCGGCGTTCGGCGGGTTCTTTGTCGCGATGTACTACGGTTCGCTGCAGTTCAATACCGGCTTCCTCTACGGCCTCAAAGCGTTCACCGCGGCAGTCCTCGGCGGAATCGGCAACATTCCCGGCGCGGTGGTCGGCTCGCTCATCCTCGGCCTGGCCGAGAACTGGGGCGTGGGACTCTCCCTCGGCGTACTCGCCTGGCTGCTCGTCGCGGGAGTCGGGGTGGGCCTCTACTTCCAACTGGTCCGGGCTCCGCAGAGCAGGGTCGCGCATATCGCCGAGGAGTTCCGTACTCCCGAGTACGAACGTCGCGTGCGCAGCGTCTACCTGTTCGCGCCGGTCGTCGCCGTCAAGACGCTGCTTTCGGAGCGCACCGACGCACTCGTACACGTTTCGGCGCAGCACGCTGCTCGTCTGATGACCGGCAACATCCTCCTGGCACTGCTCGCTGCTGTATTCTTCGTTGCCGGAGACGTGCAGTTCTCATCGAAGTGGCAGCACGTCATCTCGTTCGTCGTGCTCATGGCCATACTGATGTTCCGTCCGTCAGGGATCCTCGGCGAGAACATCCAGGAGAAGGTGTAGCCATGGCAGCCATGACCGCACGCATCTCCGGATTCTTCGATCGCGTACCCCGCTGGGTCTACATCGTCGCGGCTCTCGTGTTTGCGATAGCGTTCCCGCTCTTCGAGTACTTCGGCCTGATGCAGACGCTGTGGCTGCGGGTCGGGACGCGGGCGCTCGTCTACGTGCTGCTCGCGGTCGGACTCAACCTCGTACTCGGCGAGACCGGCCTGTTGCACCTTGGATATGTCGCGTTCTTCGCCGTCGGCGCGTACACGACGGCGATCCTCTCGTCACCACGCTTCGACATACAGTGGAACTTCTGGGCGATCATCGCGCTCGCGATGGGGCTCTCGATGCTCTTCGGCTTCCTGATCGGGTTGCCGACGCTGCGATTGCGCGGGGACTATCTCGCGATCGTCACGCTGGCGTTCGGCGAGATCACCCGCATGACGCTCAACAACTGGGAGGGCCTTACCAACGGCCCCGGGGGCATCCCCGGCATCTACCCGCCGAACATCTTCGGCTGGACGGTCGATTCGCCGATGGAGTTCTTCTACCTGCTGCTCGTCTCGGTAGTCATCATCGTGTGGCTGCTCAACAACATCAAGAACTCTCGCATCGGGCGTGCGTGGAACGCGCTGCGCGAGGACGAGATAGCCGCGCACCACTCTGGCGTGCACCCGCTGCAGGCCAAGATGCTCGCGGTGGTGATGAGCTCCGGTATCGCGGGACTCGCCGGCGCGATTTTCGCCTACTACCAGCAGTTCATCAACCCGACGTACTTCCTGTTCATGCAGTCGACGATCGTGGTGTGCATGGTGGTCCTCGGCGGGATGGGCTCGATTCCGGGCGCGCTCCTCGGCGCTATCGTGCTCGACACCACACCCGAGGTCATCCGCCAGACGTTCACGACGTGGCTGCCGGGAGCGTTCGGAAGCGACTTCCTGCCCGGCGTGCAGGCTGCGCTCCAAACGGAGTTCGACCGCTACCGCATGGCGATCTTCGGCCTGACGATCGTGTTGATGGTCATCTTCAGACCCGAGGGACTGCTACCCAACAAGATGTGGCGGCGCGAGGTCCACGAGGAGGATCCGCGCGAACTCGAGAAGACCCGCCAACACCTCTTCGACTTCGAAGAGGGCAAACAGGACTTGGGGGTGTAGCCGATGTCTGAGCTCTTACTCGACGTCCACTCCGCCACCAAGACCTTCGGCGGGCTCAAAGCGGTCAACAGCCTGTCGTTCCAGCTCTACAAGGGCGAGATCGTCTCGCTCATCGGCCCGAACGGCAGCGGCAAGACGACGACGTTCAACCTCATCACCGGCCTGTACGAGCCGGACTCGGGAGACATCCTGATGGAGGGCGAGTCGATCGCCGGACTCAAGCCGGGGCAGATCTACTCGCGTGGTATCTCGCGAACCTTCCAGATGTTGCGGCTCTTCTCGAACATGTCGGTGCTCGAGAACGTGCTCGTGGGGATGCACGGCCGCACGAAGGCGAACGTCGTCGACTGCATGTTTCGCACGCAGAAGATGCGGCGCGAAGAGGAGGAGTCGGTCGCGAGGGCACGCGAGATCCTCGCGCTGTTCCCGGGGCGCTTCCCGGTGGCCCGACATGCGCAGGTGGCCTCATCGCTTTCCTACGCGAACCGTCGCCGTCTCGAGATCGCCCGTGCGCTGGCAGGCGAGCCGAGGCTTCTCTTGCTCGACGAGCCTGTCGCCGGCATGAACCCCGCCGAGTCGATGGAGGTCATGCGCCAGATACGCGATCTGCGCGATCGAGGCTACACGATCCTCATGATCGAACACGACATGAAGGTCATCATGGGTGCCTCGGACCGTGTGATCGCCATGGATCATGGTGAGAAGATCGCCGAGGGCGCACCAAAGGACGTTGCGAACGATCCGGCCGTTGTGGAGGCATACCTTGGCAGACGTGGCGCAGACACCGCTTCTTGAGTTCCGGGGCGTCAATACGCACTACGGACGCATCCCTATCCTCAAGGACGTCAACTACAAGGTCTTCCCTGGCGAGATCGTCTGCCTGCTTGGCGGGAACGCGTCGGGAAAGTCGACGACGATGAAGACCATCCTCGGCATCGTGAAGCCCACGACCGGGGAAGTGCTCTTCGACGGCAAGGTCATCAGCGGCCTGCGCACCGCCGAGCGGATCAAGCTCGGTATAGCCACGGTGCCGGAGAGCAGGCGGCTCTTCCCGCACCTCACAGTGCTTGAGAACCTCGAGATGGGTGCCTACACCCGTAAGGACACGGCCGAGGTCCAGGGCGATCTTGAGCGCGTCTACGAGCTCTATCCGCGCGTCTACGAACGTCGCGCTCAGCGTGCCGGAACGCTCTCCGGCGGCGAGCAGCAGATGGTCGCGTTCGGACGTGCGCTGATGAGCCGGCCCCGGCTGATCATCATGGATGAGCCGTCTATGGGACTCGCGCCGGCGCTCGTGGACCAGTCCTTCGACACGATCGCCGAGATCAACACGCAAGGCGTCTCGATCTTCGTCGTCGAGCAAAACGCCACAGCCGCCCTCTCGATCGCCAATCGCGGGTATGTGCTGCAAAACGGTCAGGTCGTGATGGAGGGCGCTGCGCGAGAGCTGCTGGAGAACGAGGAGCTCAAGCGGGCATACCTGGGGGGATAGACGCGCCGGAGCCACGGGCGCGTGGTCGGTATCGGCGGGTTTCGCGAGAGGCGGGGGAGTAACGTGGAACGTCCTGAGGAGATCAAAGAGTACGACGACCAGCGTTTCGAGAAGATCAAGGTGCTTGTGGAGACCGCCGAGCGCGGCTTCAAGGGCTACATCTACAAGTTGCAGCGGGACGAGGCGTATCGCTTGAGCGACTACCTCAACACCTACGATCGCCGCTTCCTATGCCTGACCGATGTAGAGGTCCACGACCGCGGCCAGGACTACCGGGTCCACGACAAGAAGCCGTTCGTGGCGATCTCGCTGGCGTCGATCACGTACGTGGCGCCGGTCGGGACCCCGGACTCGGCGGGGCGCTAGACGTGGAGACCGGGACCGACAGCAGCGAGATCGAGTGGGTCTACGACATTCCTTTGCTGACGAGCAGGTTCATGCTCTGGGACGTGGCCCGGGTGGCTCTGATGTCGGTGGGTGCGATGTACGTGCTGGTCGGTGGGTGCGGACTGATCGTCGAGCAAGAGCTGATCATCCTGCCGCCGCTGGTATTCCTCATCACTCTCGGCATCATACTGGCGCTGTTCGTCCTCGTGAGCCTCATGATGGGCAACCGGCACAGGGCACGCTTCGCGGTGGGGCCCGTCGGCGTCGAGTACCGCGCCGAGCGCCGGGAGCGTGCCATCAACCGCGTGGCGATCGTCGTCGGCCTTCTTGCGCGCAGTCCCTCGGCCGCCGGAGCCGGGGTCCTTGCCGCGACACGCGAGCGTCTCGAGGTGCCGTGGGCCGACGTTCATCGCGTGGTCGTACACCCCCGGCAGCGCGTCATCTCGCTTCGCAACTCATGGCGCACCGTGCTGCGTCTCCACTGCCCGCCGGAGCTCTTCGATCAGGTGCGCGATGCTGTCGATGCCTACCACCAGGCAGCGCCGCGGTAGTCGCCTAGATCAGCGCTGCGGCGACAAGCGCTTCCTTCGCCTGTCGCATTCCCGCCGATAGCATGAGGTTGTACTTGCGCTTGTCGGTCGCCTTGATGATGAGGCGGTCGGGGGAGGAGCCCCCTTGGTCGTCGGTGTGACCTGCCTTCAGCTTCGCGCTCACGATGTCGCCGCGCTCGAGTGAGAAGTTCTCCGGAGTCTCGGTGAGTATCTGGTCCGGGGGTGTCTCGGCGAGTCGTTGCGCGATAGTGGAGTATGCACCGAGCTGGGCACCCCACTGGCCGAAGAACCCCTTGCCACCAGCTTTAGCCTCATCGCGCGCGTCCGTGACGGCCTGCTTCATCATCTCTTTGGTGACGTGCGCGAAGATGATTCGCTTGTCGGTGAGCACGAGGATATACGGCTTACCGGCGATGCCGAGGAACCCGCCTTTGAGCACGGCGTTCGGAATGAGGCCATGGATGTGCTCGCTGGAGACCGGAGGCGCGACGGTCTCTACCGGCGGGGCGACGGTTGCCTCGGCACCGCACTTGGTGCAAAACCTTCCGCCTCCTGCCAACTCGGTCCCGCACTTCGTGCAGAATCTCGCCTGTCCGCTCATCACTGTCGTCTCCTCTGGTCTGTCGAGTTTGCCTGCTTCTCTAGCGCTTTCGCGCATTGCCGAGCGACGTGAACTGTCCAGCGATCTTGCTCATGAAATCGTCGAGGCTCGCATAGCCGCCGTCGGCGAGCGCCCTCTGGGCGCGCTCGACCGCGGCCGTGGGCTGCGTAGTGCTCGTCGGCACACCGGTCTGCGTCACAGTCCTGCTCCAATCGCGTCGCGCGTTCTAGTCTTCCCGGGCCAGGCTGTCGACGCGTGCCTGATTGTCCTCCTCGATCACGAAGTACAGGACCGTCTCGGGTCCGGAGTTCCAGTCCTCCTGGACCTCGACGACCCAAGTGGCCGCGTCCGGATAGACGTTGACGACCTCGAACGAGATGAGTGCGCCGCTCGCCGGGCTCAAGAACCAGTCGCCCTCCTCCTGGAAGTAGCGTGTGGTGTAAGTGCGCGCCCGGTCGACATCGTCTTGCTGGAGCGACCAGAGCATGTTGCCGACCGCGTCGACTGCAGTCTCGGCATTGACCGCCGAGACGTACTCGGATCCGCTCGTATCGGGCATATCGCCCTCCCAGGAGCCTTCGGTAGCCCCCTCAGTCACGGGCGGATCCTCGGCGGGGACCTCGTCGGTGAGCGTCTCGCCGCCGGACTCCTCGTCGAAGCTGCTCTCGATGGTCCCCCAGCCGCCACCCGCTCCCGCGAGCGAGCGGGCGAACACTACCCCGCCGATCGCGCCACCGACGAGGTTGAGCACGAGCGCGCCGACCACGACCGCGATGGCCACGCCCTTGCCTGTGGTGACCGGGATGCCGCGGGCGGCCACATCCGCCGTGCGAACGACCTGCGTCTTGGCGACTTTGTCACCGAGCCTGCGACCATCTTTGTCGACGAGCACCATGATGGGCTCGATGAGGCTACCGATGGCGGGGATCAGGCCGAGGGCCCACAGCACGATCTGCCGGACGATCGCGGGTCCGGCCTTGGCGGGGACGCCAGTTTCGGAAGAGACGACGACGAGTCCCGTGAGCCGCTTGCCGAAGCCAGCGCCACCGGCCGCGTCACGCGCGATCAGGTAGCCGAGCATCCATATCGCTCCGAGGGCGGAGACCAACAGGCCGGCCATGGACACCTCATCGCGAGCGCCGCCCGCCATCACGAGTAGTGTTCCGAGGGGCAGGAGGGTGGCCGCGATGATACTGTCAGCGATGTATGCGAGAAGCCGTCCGCCGAGCGGCCCCTTCGCGTACGGAGCGCCAGCAGCCGAGGGCGCGACCGACGGCATCGGTGCGGTTGGCTGCGGAGGGGCCTGTACGGGTGGCGGAGCCTGAACGGGCGGTACGGGCGGAGGCGGGGGAGTCGGCGCTGACCTTCCGGGCGCTCGCGGCGCTGGATGCGGTAGGCGCTGGGCTTGAGTTCGAGGTTGTCGCGGATATGCACCGGCGCGGCGAGAAAGCCGATC
>CAYGFZ010000058.1:0-7906 GCA_964349355.1 uncultured Coriobacteriaceae bacterium
ACGATCTCGGGAGCGAGGGAGGCGCAGTCGACAAGGATGCGGTCGGCCCGGGAGAGCGTCGCGCGGTCGAGCCGGCCGGCGATGCGACCGCCCCTCGGCCAGGAACCGCACGGGATGGAGTTGACGACGTTGACCGGGAGACGCATGGCCGCCCGTCGGGACGCGAGATCGGCCGCAAGCCCCGCCGAGTGCACGCACACCGGCCGGTGCCGCTGCAGATGGGAGCGCACGCGCGCGGTGCTTCGCAGGTAGTGCTGCGGAGTGAGTACCGTATCGACGACCGTCGCGCCCAGAGCGGCGGCTGCGGCTGAGAGCGCAGTTCGCGGCGGGCACATCACGAACACCGTGGCGCGCCGGTCGAGGAGCGCCGGGATCACCGCGAGGATGCGACGCTCGGCCCGGCCGAGGGTCTCTCCCTCACGACTGGAGACGAACACGAACGTGGCTTGTTCGAAGCGGGCGGGCACGGTCAGTCACCCTCGGCGAGCGACGAGAACAGTTCGAGGTAGCCACGCACCATGCGATCGAGCGTGAAACGCTCCTCGGCCCGACGTGCCCCTGCGGTGCCCATGGCGCGTGCGAGGCCGGGATCGGCGAGTACGCGGGCGACTGCGGCAGCGAGCGCCTCCGGGTCGGCAGGCGGCACAAGCAGGCCGGTCTCCCTGTCGGTGACCACGTCGGTCACGCCGCCCACACGGGTCGCGACCACCGGTTTGGCAAGTGCCATCGCCTCGGCGGCGACGAGCGAGAAGCCCTCGGAGAGCGATGGAATCACCACGACCTCGCACGCTGCGATCACGGATGCCGCGTTCGGTACATGGCCGAGGAAGGCGAGGTGCTCACCGAGCCCGGCCGCGTATGCGATCTCACGAAGGCGAGACTCCTCCGGCCCGGAGCCGGCGACCACGAAACGAACGTGCGGCATGCGGACGCTGAGCGTGGCCGCCATCCGCACGAAGTACTCGACACCCTTAACCGGGGCCAGCCGCCCGATGCAGCCGACCACAGGGCCGGCCGAGTCGAACACTTCGGGGAGCGGATGTGCCGCCTCGGCGCGAACGGCCTCAATGTCGATACCGTTGGGGATCAGGTGGACCCGAACGGGATCGGCTCCAGCGCTACACAGCGCGTTGCGCACCGCCGAGGAGATCGCGACGAACGCATCGACCCGGGAGCGACCGGCGGCTTCGAGGCGGCGGCGCATGGCGAGACGCAGCGGGCCGGCGCCCTCGTGGCGCGAGGCGTCGGGCTCGGTGTGGGCGATGTTCACGACCGAGACATCTAGGCCGCGGGCCGCATGGCGCACACACACGTTCGTGAGGAAACCGGTGCCGACGAGGACCTGCGCACCGGAACTGGCCACTGCATCACGTATGCGCGTAGGTATGCGCGCCAGTCGCGCGCGAGAGAAGTCGAGTTCCGTGACTGTCGCACCGGCGTCGGTGGCCTGTTCGGCAAGGGCGCTCGCCAGTGCGGCTACCAGCCCGACATTCCAGCCCGCCGCCAGCGCACCGCGTACAAGGTGCATAAGGTGCACCTCGCCGCCGCCGAGCGTGGGAGCGGCGAAGTTGTTGACGAACACTATCGATCGGGGTGCAGGCTGAGTCATGGGTTCACCTCGGCACCAGTGTACGGCACCCGGCGGGCGACGTGCGCGACAGAGTCCCGTTCTCGGCCAGCTAGTCAGACACCCGGCGGCGCCCCTCCGGTATACTGTGCACCGCCACCGGCACCCGTCAGTCAGGACGCCCACCTGTGTTCAAGAAGCCAATCGCGTTCCTCAGCGAGTACCTGCGCATCAACGCTATCAAGCGGATGCTCACCATCGTCGACGTCAAACGCTCCGAGATCGCCGGACTCGTCGCCTTCGCGGCCGTGTTCGCCATCTTCGAGGGCATCGGTATCTCGCTACTCCTCCCGATCCTTCAGTACGCCGAGAGCGGCGGTGCGACGGCTTTCGGGGGGTCCGGGATCATCTGGCAGGTTCTCGAGCGTGCCATGAGCGCGGCCAACCTGCCGGTCACGCTCCCCGTCCTCCTCGGGCTCGCATTCGCGCCCATCCTCATGCGCCAGGTCGTCTTCTACTTCAAGACCTGGTACTCGGCGATCGTCTCCAGCCGTATCGCGCTGCGGATGCGCATGCAGACACTCGACACCGTGCTCGACGCCGATCCCGAGTTCTTCGGACGCCACTCGGTGGGCAAGCTCGTCAACGTGCTCATCTCACAGACCGGTGCTGCAGGCTCAGCGATCCTTGCTGTCATCAGACTGCTCTCGATCGGACTGCTCATCGCGCTCTACGTCGCGATCCTCTTCGCCATCTCCGTGCCGCTGACGCTGGTGACCGTGCTCTTCGCCCTGTTCGTCTCCTACATCATCAAAGCGAACATCAAACGCATCCGGGAGTTTGCGGTGGAGTCGGCGGCGATCAGCCAGGAGATGATGGGCAAGATCGTCGAACGCATGGGACTCATGCGCCTCATCAAGCTGCGCGACATGAAGCGCGAGGAGTCGCGGCGGATCCACGCGTTCTCCGAGGAGATGCGTCAGCTCGGCATCAAGAAGGCGCGCATCGGCGCACGCATCGAGGTCACCGCCGACCCGCTCCTCATGCTCTCGGTGTTCATCACGCTCTACATCGGTATCGCCGTACTCGGCATGACCCTTGCGCAACTCGGCCTGGTGGTCTTTGTTCTGAGCAGACTCAACGCCAAGGTCAAGGAGTTCAACCAGGGCCGGCAGGAGATCTCCACCAACATCGCAGGGCTCCTGCTTGTGCAGCAGACCACCGAGGAGGCTATCCGCTCCAACCGGATCACGGGCGGCACCATCCAGTTCGAGGGGCTGAGGCGCGAGATCGTGCTGACCGGCATCGCGTTCGACTACCCGGACTCCTACACTGCCGAGGGCAAGATGCTGTCGGCGGGCAAGGAAGTGCTCAAGGGCGTGTCGGCCACGATTCCGGTGGGCTCGTTCACCGCACTGGTGGGGCGCTCCGGCGCGGGCAAGTCGACCCTTGTCGAGCTCCTGCCGCGCCTGCGCGAAGCCACCGGCGGCACCATCACTTTCGACGGAGTCGATATCCGGGAGTTTCACGTGGGGTCGCTCCGCAAGGGTATCGGCTACCTCACCCAGCGGGCGATGCTTTTCAACGACACCGTGCGCGAGAACCTTATCTACGGCCTGGACTTCGAGCCGACCGAGGAGCAGATCCGCGCGGCCCTCGAGCAGGCGTACGCGACCTTCATCTACGACCTGCCCAACGGGCTACAGACCCACATCGGAGACCAGGGGGTCCGGTTCTCGGGCGGCGAACGTCAGCGCATCGGGCTTGCACGGGTACTGCTTGCAAACACCAGCGTACTGATACTCGACGAGCCCACGAGCGCGCTGGACTCCGAGTCCGAAGCATTCATCCAAAGCGCACTCGCCGATCTCCACGGCAAGAAGACGATCATCGTCATCGCTCACCGGCTCGCAACCGTGATCAAGGCCGACCAGCTGCTCGTGGTCGAAGATGGGCAGATCGTCGAGCGCGGCACACACGAGGAGCTCGTGGGTTACGGAGCGGTGTACAAGCGGCTGTTCGAGACTCAGCTGCTGGCGTAGCCCGACTCCGTCACTGCCCGCCCGTCTTCCGTTTGCGATACGGCCCGCGGCCCTCGCGGGCGACGTAGCCGAGCTCGGGCAGCAACTCGGGGTGTGCCCAGAGCACGCGCATGAAACGGTCGGTGGTCGGGCCCTGCAGCACGGTGCCGCGCTCCCACCGCCCCACCGTGCCCGTGCCGACACCGAGCTGCTCTTCGAGCTCGGCCTGGGTAAGTCCGAGATCGTGTCGCATCTCGTGGATATCCTCCGAGGAAAGCCGACCGAGGTCGGCCCGGGCGGCAGCGACGGCCGCGCGGGCGACATCGTCCATCTGCGCTGCCTCGAGCGTGTCCTCGCCGCATGCATCGCAGTGCTCGTAGGTGAAGCCTTCTATCGTGCGCGGGCAGCCGCCCACTTCGAGTATGAGCGGCGCGTCACTCCAACTGGCCGCCCTTTCGCCGCACAGGAGGCAGTCCCATACCTCCTCGGATCGGCGCATGACGTCCTCACTAGTGGTGTTCGCCGTCGTAGCAGAATGAGAGCACACGATATCCACCTCCGTCTTCACGAACTATCTTGACGTACCAACGCACGCCCGCCCACTGTGGACGGTAGATGTCTGCCCATACGCCCTTATGCCCAAGCAGTTCCTGTGACTTGTGAAAGGAGGCTGCCTTCAGGGCTCCCGCGCAGGCCTGAATGACCTTTCGATCCCATCCACGCGCTAGCAGGTGTTGCTCGACGCGCACCGTGGCCCTGAAACGACCCTGCGCAAACATAGAGCGAACCTCGCGCACGTCGAACGTAGGCTCCCGCCGTTCGCGAGGCTGACCCCCGCGGCTCACGCACACCCCTCTCGCCGCTGATTCCATGCGAGAGGGGCTCGCGCTTCATAATATAGCATAGCGCCGGTTTTAGAACAACCTGATGCGTCTCGGTCCAGGCGTCAGGCCACGTCCAAATCACTGCCCGCCCGTCTTCCGCTTGCGATACGGCCCGCGGCCCTCGCACCCTGCAGCACGGTGCCGCGCCCACTCCGAGCTGCTGCTCGAGTTGCGACTGTGTCAGGCCAAGATCGTGGCGCAGCTGGTGTATCTCTTGTGAGGTGAGCCGTCCGAGTTCGGCGCGCGCGGCATCGCCTGGTGCGTGCCACACACGGGACAGTCCCTTGCCACCTGCTCTTCTGCACACTGAACCATGGAAGTCCTCGGAAAACGGACCTGTCCTGTAAATCGCCCACGCGATGGTCGATATGTGCTACATTGCATGAGTATTCTGAGAGGAGTGCTCACATGAGCAATGTCATCCTGCCTCGCCACGTGACCGCCGCCGTGCTCCACGCCCTGGACTGGTCACCTGTCGTCCTTGTCGAAGGAGCACGACAGAGCGGAAAGTCGGTGCTCGCTCGCGAACTCGTAAGCGGCGTGCGGCCTGCACACTATGTCACGCTCGACGATTCGCTCGCACTCGCGAGCGCGCTCGACGACCCCCAGTCGTTCGCCGCATCGCTCCCCCTTCCGGTCATCATCGATGAGGTACAGCGCGCGCCGGAACTCTTTCGCGCAATCAAGCTTGTCGTCGATCGAGATCGCCGCCCCGGGCAGTTCCTCCTCACCGGTTCGGCGAATGTACTGTTGCTCCCCAAGCTCTCCGACTCGCTTGCCGGACGTATGCGCATCATCACGCTGTGGCCCCTCTCGCAAAGCGAGATCGATGGGACCGAAGGGCGGTTCATCGAGACGGTGTTCGCCCAAGATCCGCTCCCCCCTTTCGCTGGCGAGGAGACCCGTGCCGGTTACGCCAAGCGAATCGTACGCGGTGGCTTTCCCGAGCCAGTAGGTCTGCCCGCGGATCACGTGCGCGACGGCTGGATGCAGGCGTACATCACCACGCTCTTGGAGCGCGACGTCCGGGAGATAGCGGCCATCACCGACCGCGTCGCGCTCCCCCGGTTGCTGCGTCTACTCGCTGTGCGAAGCGGCACTCTCCTCAACAGCGCCGACCTTTCCCGCGCCACCGGTATCGCCCGAGCGACCCTCGACAGGTACCTAGCCCTGTTCGCCAAGGTGTTTGAGCTACAGCTCGTGCCCGCCTGGTCGGGTGATGTGGGCCGTCGCCTCATCAAGTCACCGAAGCTCCTCTTCGTAGACCCGGGTGTCGCGGCGCATCTCGCAGGCGTCGACGCGAAGCGTCTGCTCGATGATCCCGACCGGCTCGGAACCCTCACCGAGACATTCGTAGGCGCGGAGATCCTCAGGTGCCTTTCGCACCAGGTCGACCACTATGAACTGATGCACTTCCGCGACGGGAACGGTAACGAGGTCGACTGGGTGATCGAAGACGCGCAGGGTCGCCTTGTGGGCGTCGAGGTCAAAGCCGCCACAGCCCCGCATGCACGGGACTTCAAGGGACTGCGCGCTTTCGCCGCGGCCGTTGGCGACCGGTTCCATCGCGGCGTCGTGCTTCACACCGGAACGACCGCCGCACCGATGGGTGAGCGCATGTGGGCGCTGCCCATCGACACGCTCTGGCGGCTCTGAACTGCCGACGCAAGGCTCACACGATGCCAAGGGGCTCTATCCGCGGACCGTCCTACGTGCGGACAGATTCGCGCCCCTACGAGGCCACTATCGAGGTCTTCGGTTATCGCTTGCGGTGGCCCGGCACCCCGTCAGTCTTCGCGGGCTACAGATGCGCTGGAACCGCCATACGTCACCAGTTCGAGCTTGTCTGCCGGAATCTCGAACAGGCCGACGGTGTGTCCGTCCGCATCGATGAACTCCACGGTGCACGAGCGGCCATGTAGAGCGACCACCGTGCCACGCGCGCCTTCCACGAGGCCACTCTCGAGATCTTCGGTGACCTCCACGAGGTCGAGTTCGGCGAGTGTGCCCATCATCGTTTCACCTTCTTCAAGTAATGATCTTCAGCTCGGTCGTGTCCACGTCCGCGCCCGGAACAGACTACGCGCAACGGCCGGCGTGCAAGCTCAATCCGAGAGCTCGAACGACCTTCAGCACAGTGCCGAACTCGGGGTTGCCATCGGGCGATAGTGCCTTGTACAGCGATTCGCGTCCGAGACCAGCATCGCGAGCGACCTTGCTCATACCTTGGGCGCGAGCTATGTCGCCGAGTGCGGCCGCCACGACGCGGGGGTCATCCTCTTCGAGCGCCGCCTCGAGATAGGCGACCATATCGTCTTCACTCTTGAGATAGTCGGCCGCGTCGAACGGCTGTGTCTTGGTGCGTGCCATGTCCAGTGCCTCCCTCACAATCCCGCAGCGAGCTCCTTGGCTTTCGCGATGTCACCGTCTTGCGATGACTTATCGCCCCCGATGAGCAAGATGACGATCTGGTCACCGCGTTGCGTGTAGTAGACCCGATAGCCAGGGCCGTACGGGATGCGCATCTCGCTGATTCCTTCACCGACGGGCTTCACGTCACCCGGATTGCCGAATGACAGCCGCGAGATCCGGGTCAGGATCTTGAACCGCGCCTGACCGTCGCGCAGCTTCTTGAGCCACTTGTCGAACTCATCCGTTCTGCGAATCTCAATCACACCCATTGTGTATACCACAGGATACAGAAGGTCAAACCTCGTGGCCACCTGACTGACGTTGGATGTGTCGACGCCGAACTCCCGTGCGCGGGAATCACGGCATTCTCGAACTCGGGAAGCTTGTCCATTCGCCGAGGATACTGCCAGACACTTGCCCGGGTCCTACCATTCCCTGTCCTGGCGTCCGAGCGGTCGCCGGCGCACGATCAGGCGACGTTGCGCGGTTAGAAAGCCCCGCTCAGCCCACCTGCGCAAGCGGCTCCACGGGCTCTGTAGGCCGGCTCAGCGCCAGGTCGTGAGCGGTCTGCAGGTTGGTCCAGAACTCGGGAGTCGTGTTGAGGGCCTGCGACAGCAGCCACGCGGTCGCCGGCGTCACCCCGCGCTTCCCGCGCACGATCTCGTTGATGCGCTGCACGGGCACGCCGAGGTGTGCCGCCAGCGCCACCTGGGAGATACCCAGAGGGAGAAGGAACTCCTGGCTCAGGACCACACCGGGATGCGTGGGAATGCGGTTCTCAGGCAACACGGCCGTACCTCCCTACCTGTGGTAGTCAACGAGTCGGAGGATCTTCGCGCCTCTCGATCACGACAGCACCATATCGCTGACCGGGTTACCGTGCAAGCATGCATGCTAGCTCTCAGTGGATTCGCAGGGATCTCGACGAAATGCCGCCGCTCGCACCCGCATCCGATAGAATCAGGGTATGGGGGTAGTCGGTTAGCGCCACCTGCCCCAAGATGTGGTGTTTCCTCACCACT
>CAYGFZ010000059.1:0-7825 GCA_964349355.1 uncultured Coriobacteriaceae bacterium
TGATGTACCCGCTCCTGCTCGCGTGTGTGTCCGCCACGTCCGCGGCGGTCCTCGGCGGGGACGGATATGTGCAGCAGTTCTGGTCCGGTATGGGACTTATCGCAGCGTATGATGTCATCATGATCCTCGCTGCGTATGCACTCTACGAGTTCGTTCTCGGTGCCTGATGTGTCCGTGAGCCTGACATTTCTGGGAGGCCTAGCGTGAAACAGATGAAGATCGCGCTCGTGCTGCTGGCGATCGGAGGTCTTCTGACCACGGTCGCGTTCGTCATGGCGTTCACTACCGCGGAGATGCAGCGTTTCGGGACGGTCATGCTCTCCGAGCAGATCGATACCGCGTATCCGCTTCAGGAGGCGACGGCCGACGGGTATCGCTACGAACGGCCGTGGTTCAGCCAGAAGATCTTCTACTTCCACGTGCCGGTGGCGGAGGCGTCGTTTCTGGTCTTTGGCGTCGCGGCGTTCTTTGCTATCCGGTTCCTGATGACCAAACGCAAAGAGCATGACACGAAGTCACGGATAGCCATGGAAACGGCGATCGTGTTCGTGACTCTCACCATGATCACTGGTGTGTTGTGGACGCGCGCGGCCTGGGGCGTGTGGTGGGAGTGGGAGCCGAGGCTCACCACGTACTTCATCATGACCCTGATGATGATCGGCTACTTCGTGCTCCGTAACTCTATCGAGGACGAGGAGCGGCGCGCCGTCTACGGGGCCGTGTTCGGCATCATCGCGTTCATTAATGCGCCGATCTCCTTCTTCATCACCCGGCTCATCCCATCGAACCATCCGGTGGTGTTCCAGTCCGGATTCGCGACATCGAATCTGGTCCCGTTCATTCTCGGCCAGATCGGGATGCTGATGGTCGGATACGCGATCTACACGATCAGGATGCAGCAGGAGCGACTCGAGGAGCGGGTCGACTTCATGAAAGACGCACTCGAAGGCTAACGTTAGACTGTCACCCGAGGAGGTTTTGACGATGGACCCGACTAACGCCGAACTCTATCGACTCGTACTGCACGACGCGCCCTACGTGATCGGTGCATACGCCGTCCTGTGGGTCGCGCTCATGGTCTACGTCGGCATGGTGTTCAGGCGCCTCATGCGTCTCGAGCAAGAGGTCAAGGTTTTAGAAGAGTCCGTAGAACGGCGGATCGGCGACTAGCCACTCGCACGGTTCGGCTGTCATGAAGAGGGAAGGAGGCAAGACGTGGAGCAAGCGGCGTTGGTAAGCCTGTGGTTCGCTATGACTCTGTACATGGTCGCGACGGTGCTCTACGTCTACCATTTCGTCGCTAAGCGACCGGTCTTTGCGTGGTATGCCACCTTCGCCACGGGTTCCGGCTTCCTGGCCCACACCGCCTCCATCGGCCTTCACTGGGGGGCTACTGCCGAGGTTCCTATCGTCGGAGCTTTCAACTCCCTCTCGCTCACCGCCTGGGCTCTCATCCTCATCTACTTCATCGTCGAACACCTGGTGAGGCTCAAGCTCTACGGGACGCTGCTTGTCCCCGTGGCTTTCGTGGCGATGGCTGCCGCACAGATATCGCTGCAGGCGACCGGGGCGGAACTCACGCCGGAGGCACTCGAACAGCTCGACAGCTGGCGCGTGGCGATGCACGTTGCGATGATGATGATCGCCAACGCCGGTTTCGCTGTCGCTGCGGCTGCGTCTGCGGTCTACCTATTGCAGGGTGGGCAGCTCAAGAAGCACAAGTCATCGGGGCTTATGAAGCGTCTCCCCTCCTTGACGCAGACCCAGCAGCTCGCGCGCCGTGCAATCATGCTGGCCTACCCTGTCTACACTGCCGGGATGCTTCTCGGCATCATCCGCGCTATCGAGTTCCAGCTCGACTTGTGGTGGGTCGACCCCCGCGTGATGCTCTCCGGTGTCGTGTGGGCGATCTTCGGCCTGTATCTGCTGCTCTTCTACAGAGGCGGTGGCTCCGGCAAGCTTCTGGCTCGAATCGCGCTGCTGGGCCTGGCCGCGGTCATCGTTCTCGGTGTGTTCGCGCGGACGGTGCCGAGCGGCTTCCATATCTTCGGACTGTGAGGTACGAGTGAGCGAACCCTACTCTGATCCGTACTATCCCGTGTTCCTGGACCTGCGCGGGCGGCTCGCCGTGGTGGTCGGTGGCGGTTCTGTCGCCGAGCGTAAGATCGCCACGCTGCTCGAGTACGGCGCGGACGTGATGTGTATCGCACCGCTGGCGACCCCCGGGATAGACGCGCTCGTCGCACAGGGTCTGATCACGCACGAGGAGCGCGGGTATGTTCGCGGAGACCTCGCCGGCGCCTTCATCGTGGTCTGTGCGACCGACTCGACCGAGGTGAACCGCGCCGTCTACCAGGAGGCCGAGGGGCAAGGCTGCCTTGTGAACGTCGTGGATGTTCCGGAGCTCTGTAGTTTCATCGTTCCGTCGATCGTTAAGCGCGGGCCGTTGCAGATCGCCATATCCACAGGAGGCGCCGCGCCTGTGGTGGCCAAGCAGATGCGCCGCGAACTCGAAGAGCACTACGGCGAAGAGTGGGAGTGCTACGTGCGCCTCCTCGGCAAAGTGCGGTGCCTCATCCTCGATCGCATCCCGGGCGGAGAGCCCGTGCGCAAGCCCATCTTCGAGGCGATCGCGGCATCTGATCTCTTCGACCGCGTGATGGGCGGCGTCTGTCCGGATCCGGAGGATGTCTTCCGCGAGTTCGCTGCTCCCGCAGTCGCCGGGGCGGTACCGGCCTCGGGCGCCGACGACACCTGCGAAGGCTGACGTGTTCTCCGGCTCGTATGCCGTCGTCACCGGCGGCAGCAGCGGAATCGGGCTCGCCTGCGCGACTGCGTTTGCTGCCCGCGGTACTCACGTCGCTCTTGTCGCGCGCAACCCCGAACGCCTCGAGTCAGCACGCGCGCTCGTCGAGGCGGCGCGTCGCGATCCGGGCCAGCGTGTCGTGGTCGCGAGTGCGGATCTCTCTGACCTCGACGCGACCTTAGTCGCTTTCGATGAGCTTGCCGCAGACGGATTCGTTCCCGATATCCTGCTCAACAGCGCGGGTGTGATCCTTCCCGGTGAGTTCGCGACTATGCCTCATGCGGATCTTGAGACCAACATGGAGTGCGGCTACTGGAGTGTCGTGAATCCCTGTAAGGCTGTGGTGCCGGGGATGGTCGAGCGGGGAGCCGGATACATCGTGAACGTCTCCTCCGTCGCCGGTTTTCTCGGCATCTACGGGTACACGGGCTACGCTGCAGCGAAGTACGCGGTGCTGGGTTTCACCGAGGCGCTGCGGTTCGAGATGCGGCCACACGGGGTCGCAGTGTCTGTGGTGCTGCCGCCGGACACCGATACTCCGGCGCTTGCAGCGGAGCGCGCCATGCGCCCGCCCGAGACCGATGCCGTCGCCGGCAACATCAAGCCGATCACCCCCGAGCGCGTTGCCGAGGCGGTCGTTCGCGGCATGGAGCGCGGACGGTTCCACATCATTCCCGATGCGACGAGCCGCTTCTACTTCAGACTCAAAGGACTGCTGCCCGAGGTGTTCTTCCGCATCGTGGATGCGGACGTGGCGAAAGCGCGCCGGCGATGATAGAATATTGCTGTTCAGGCAACGTGCAGAAGGTGCGTGGTTCACACGTGTGTTTCATGGATATCGCCCTCGCCGGGTCTGCTTGCCTGAACAACATGCACCGCTCCGGCGAGGGCGTACCTATGCCCCCAGTACGGTCACACCTGGCAAGCCGACAGCCGAGTCGAGCGTGATGTAGTGCAACTGACCCTTGTTGGCCTGAGCCACAAGACCGCGCCAGTCGAGATACGCGAGAAGCTCACCTTCCCGGCTCACCGCCAGGAAGAGGCGTTGTCGCTACTCATGCAGGCCCCTGACGTGGCCGAGGCGGTCATTCTGTCGACCTGCAACCGTACCGAGATCTATGCGGTGACAGCGGCGGGCTCGGATGGCTCGGGTGCAGTCATCGACTTCCTCGCCGACTACCACGACCTCGATCGTCACGAACTCGTTCGTTACCTGTACTTCTCCGAGGGCGAGGCTGTGGTCCGGCACCTCTTCCGGGTGGTCGCCTCTCTCGACTCGATGGTTATAGGTGAGGCGCAGATCCTCGGCCAGGTCAAAGAGGCCTACGAGCACGCGTTTGGCAACGATACGGCAGGCCGGGTCTTCAACCGGCTCTTCCGTCAGTCGTTCGAGGTCGGCAAGCGAGTTCGCACGGAGACCGACATCGGCGAGAACGCTGTCTCCATCAGCTATGCGGCTGTCGAACTGGCGAAGAAGGTCTTCGACTCCCTCGAGGGGCGCACGATTCTCATCCTCGGCGCGGGAAAGATGAGCGAGCTGACCGCCAAGCATCTCGTATGCAGCGGGGTGCAGAGCGTGCTCGTCGCCAACCGCACATTCGAACGGGCCGAGGAGCTCGCGCGACGCTTCCAGGGCGAAGCCATCCGCTACGACGAGCTGTTCGAGCGCATGCGCGAGGCCGACATCGTCATCTCTTCGACGGCGGCGACCCACCACGTGGTCACCAAGGACCAGGTGGCCTCGGCCATGCGCGGGCGGAAGGGCAACCCGCTCTTCCTGATCGACATCGCCGTCCCGCGCGACATCGCCTCTGACGTCAACGACCTCGACGACGTGTTCCTCTACGACATCGACGACCTCAACGGCGTTGTGGAGTCCAATCTCGAGGAGCGCATGCGTGAGGCGCGCTTGGTGGAGGCGATCATCGCCGAGGAGATGGTTGCCTTCGAACGATGGATCGAGGCGATGGAGGTAGTGCCGACCGTCGCGGCGATCCGGGCGAGGGCCGAGCAGATCCGTTCAGCAGAGCTCGAGAAGGCGCTGAAACGGCTCGGAGGACTCTCCGAGAAGGAGATCAAGACGGTCGAGGCGCTCACTGGCTCCATCGTCAGCAAGATGCTGCACGGTCCGACCGCCCGCCTCAAGCAGGTCGCCGGCGAGAAGGATGGCTACGAGTACGTCGAAGCCGCGCGCTTCCTCTACGGGCTGGACCTGAGCGCCGAGGACAGGGCGCATCACCACGGACTGATCAAGACGCTCCTCGGACGGGCCGAGAAGGCCGCCGAGCGGGCAGTTGACAAGGGTTCGAAGAATGAGATGGGAGATACGATTGGCTGCTAGTCGCGACCGGCTCACCATAGGTACCAGAGGCAGCAAGCTCGCCTTGTGGCAGAGCGAATATATCAAGGCACGGGTCGGGGAGATCACCGGGCTTCCCGTCGACCTGAAGGTTATCAAGACCACCGGCGACAAGATCCTCGACGTGCCTCTCGCCAAGGTCGGCGGCAAGGGGCTGTTCACCAAGGAGCTCGAGGTGGAGCTGCTCGCTGGCGCCGTGGATCTGTGCGTCCACTCGATGAAAGACGTGCCGACCGAGCTTCCCGAAGGATGCGTCATAGCAGCCACCCCCGAGCGGGTGGATCCTCGCGATGTCATCGTGAGCGGGCCGGCCGCCTATAACCTCGAAACCTTGCCGCAGGGCGCGAAGCTCGGCACGTCGAGCCTGCGTCGCCGCAGCCAGGTGGTCGCGCTGCGTCCCGACCTGGAGATCGTGGATGTTCGCGGGAACCTCGATACGCGGATGCGCAAGGCCGAGACGGGCGAGGTCGACGCGGTGATCCTCGCAAGTGCCGGCATCACGCGTATGGGATGGTCGGAGCGCATCACCCACTACATCGAGACCGACCAGATGGTGTCGGCAGTCGGTCAGGGCGCCATCGGCGTGGAGATCCGCGAGGACGATCCGTTCATGGCCGAGGTGTGCGAGGCCCTTTCGCACGATGAGACCTTCCGCTGCGTGACGGCAGAGCGTGTCGTCATGCGTTCGCTCGAGGGTGGCTGCCAGGTACCGATCGGCGCGTATGCACGCCTTGAGGGCGGCGAGATGGTGATGGACGCCTACGTCGGCAGTGTGGACGGCACGCAGATCGTCAGGCACCGGCTGACCGGATCGGCCGACGAGCCAGTGGCCCTCGGCAACGCGATGGTCGAATCGCTGCGCGCTCTCGGGGCGGCAGAGATACTGGCCGAGGTGCGCGCCGCAGCCGACGCGGCAGACGGCCGGGTCGACGGGCTGCTCGAAACCTAAGCGTCATCTAACAACGGCGGAATCACGATATAGGAGGTCGGATGGGTGCTCCCATCGTGTATCTGATCGGAGCGGGACCGGGTGACCCGGGCCTGATGACGGTCAAGGGGTTCGAATGTCTCGCCAAGGCCGAGGTCGTCGTCTACGACTACCTCGCGAATCCGCGTTTTCTCTCGGCAGCCGATCCGGACGCCGAGGTCATCTACGTGGGCAAGAAGGGCTTCTCGCAGCACGTCACGCAGGAGGAGATCAACGCGATCCTCGTTGAGAAGGCGCTTGAGGACGGCGGCAAGATCGTAGCCCGGCTGAAAGGTGGCGACCCGTTCATCTTCGGCCGCGGTGGGGAAGAGGCTCTTGCGCTTGCCGAGAAAGGCATCGCCTTCGAGGTCGTGCCCGGCATCAGCAGCGGCTACGCGGCACCGGCCTATGCGGGCATCCCGGTCACGCATCGCGGCATCACGACCGACATGGCGTTCGTCACCGGCCACGAGGATCCCGCCAAGGAGACGACCGACGTCAACTGGGAGCACCTCGCGACCGCCGTCGGCACCATCTGCTTCTTCATGGGCATCAAGAACCTGCCCGTGATCACCGAGCGGCTGATGACGTTCGGCCGCTCTCCCCAGACCCCGGTGGCGCTCGTGCGCTGGGGCACCACCCCGCGGCAGGAGACGCTCGTCGGCACGCTCGCCGACATCGCCGAGAAGGCCGCGGCCGCGAACTTCAAGGCTCCGGCGATCACCATCGTCGGCGAGGTCGTGAAGTTGCGCGAGCAGCTCGCCTGGTTCGAGGACAAGCCGCTCTTCGGCAAGACGGTGATCGTCACGCGCTCGCGCGCTCAGGCATCGGACCTCTCCGAGCGCCTCATCGATCTTGGCGCCGAGGTGCTCGAATTCCCCACGATCCGCGTGGTCGAGCCCGAGAGCTGGGGCCCGGTCGATACGGCGATCGGCAACCTGCCGACCTACGACTGGCTGGTCTTCACCTCGGTCAACGGAGTCGACAGTTTCTTCGACCGCATGGAGGAGATGGGTGTCGACGCGCGCCAGCTTGCCGGCTGTAGCGTCGCTGCCATCGGGCCCGCGACGGCCGCCCGCTGCATGAACCACGGCATCCGTCCCGACTACGTTCCGGCAGAGTATCGCGCCGAGGGCGTTCTCGAGGGCTTCTGCGAGCGTGGCGTGGGCGAGGGAAGCCGCGTACTGATCCCGCGCGCGCTCGAGGCCCGGGAGATCCTGCCGGATACTCTGCGCGAGCAGGGAGCGACGGTCGATGTCGTGCCGGTCTACCGCACGATACTCGGCGCTGGCGAGCAAAGTGTGCTCGTTCGCCTTGCCGAGGGGACCGTGGACGTCATCACCTTCACGTCCTCTTCGACCGTCAAGAACTTCATGCAGCTCGCCGAGGGCACGGATGTTGCTCCGACCCTCTCACGGGCTCTGATCGCCTCGATCGGCCCCATCACCTCTGACACTGCGCGCGACCTCGGACTTACCGTCGGAGTGGAGGCCGAGGAGTACACGATCCCCGGACTCGTCGAGTCGGTCGTGGGGCATTTCGTTGACGGATCACCCGAGTAAGCTACCGAAAGGAACGCGACACAGATGATAGGCATCTCGAAACTCTACTGCGGGTCCGTTGAGCCCGGTGACGTGCTGCGCTACGACCGTGACTCCGGCAAGTTGCCCAGCGAGCTTCTCCAGTTCTCGCG
>CAYGFZ010000060.1:0-7711 GCA_964349355.1 uncultured Coriobacteriaceae bacterium
GTCGGACATCTCTTCTATAGGGATAACGGTCCGGTTCTCCAGGTAGAGGCGGGCAAGAAGCACACCGTCCGCCGAGTAGACCCTCGTGGCTTGTGCGACCTGGAACGCGTCGGGAGATTCGTAGTCGGGGAGGTCCTGGAGCCAGGACATCACAACAGCGTAGGCCGTCACGACGCCGGTGACCGCGACGACTAATGTCGCCAGCATCACCACCGCGACGATCCGCAGAACAACGGGGACACCCCGTTTCCTGCGGTGCGCCCGAATGCGTCTACTTGACATGCCCCTTGGTCACCTCCACGCTTCCTATTGTGCCACCTTGCGATAGTACCGTGCCAGGTCGCCTCAGCTTGTTGCCGAATCGATAGACGGGGAGACCATGCAAAGCGTTCACGGAACCCATACTCCAGAGCTTCTGGCGCCGGCCGGTGGACCGGACGCACTGCGCGCAGCAGTGAACAACGGTGCAGACGCGGTCTATCTCGGCATGGGCGAACTCAACGCGCGTCGGGGAGCCGAGAACTTCACTGCCGAGACACTGGCCGAGGCGACACGCTATGCGCACATTCGTGGCGTTCGCGTCTACCTCACTGCCAACGTGATCATCCGGCCCGACGAGATGGAAGAGGCTCTCGGACTCGTCGATACCGCATGGGTCGCGGGAGTCGATGCCGTCATCTTACAGGACCTCGGCCTTGCGCGAGCGGTGAGGGCGACGATGCCACACGTTCGGATTCACGCGTCGACGCAGCTGAACGCCCATAACACCGACACCGTCCGGGAGCTCGCTGCACTTGGCTTCTATCGCGTCACGCTCGCCCGGGAACTGTCGGTCCAGCAGATCACCGACATCTGCGGTGCGGTCGATGTCGAGGTCGAGTCGTTCGTGCATGGCGCAATCTGTCTTAGCTACTCGGGACAGTGCCTGCTCTCCTCAGTCGTGGGCGGGCGCTCGGCGAATCGCGGAGCGTGCGCCCAGCCGTGTCGTCTTCCCTACGAGCTGCTCGACGAGACCGGACGTGAGCTCCGGAGCCCCGGTCGATACCTCATGAGTCCGAAGGACCTCGCGGGCATCACGCATCTGCCACGATTGATCGAAGCCGGCGTGTCCGCACTCAAGATCGAGGGTCGGATGAAGAGCCCGGAGTATGTGGCTGTCGTGACCGGCATCTACCGGGCGGCTCTCGACCGGGCGATCGCGGACCCTGAGTCCTTCTCGGTCTCCGATGCCGAGCTCGACATGCTTGCCGAGGTGTTCAGCCGGGGATTCACCGCCGGTTATCTCGACGGGACCAGTGACGATTCGATCATGTCGTTCAACAGGCCCAACAATCGGGGAGTCGCGGTCGCCAGGGTGGCGGAGCGGGGGGAGGAAGGGGCTCTTCTTGCGCTCGACCGCGCGGTGGAGCTCGGTGACACTCTTGAGTTCTGGACGGCCCGGGGCCGCTTTGCCCAGAAGGTGACAGCGCTCTCGGTCGACGGGCGAGCGGTGACGGTCGCTCCGGCTGGCGCACACACACGTATCCGGGCCGAGCGGCCGGTGAGGGACGGGGATCGTGTCTTCCGTGTCGTGAGCGCGGCTCTCGAGGCGGCGGCGCGCAGGACGTTCGTGGGCGATGACGGAGGCCGAGTCATCCCTGCACGTATCGGCGCGAAGATCATCGTGGGCGAGCCCTTGGAGGTGCGCATCGAGGCCGCGGGAAAGGTGGCGAGCGCGAAGGGCCCCGTCGTCGAACCCGCCCGAACCAAGGCCCTGACGGCCGCCGAGGTCATCGAGCACGTCGGGCGACTCGGGTCGACAGCGCTTCGTCCCGAGGGGTACGACATCGATCTCGATCCGGAAGCCGGTGCAGGGTTCTCGGTTCTCCACCGCATCCGTCGGGAGGCGGTCGAAGCTCTCGAAGCATCCATCCTAAAGCCGTATACCGCTCGAGAAAGCGTGACACCCTCCACTCCAGAGCCGCGTCGTGTATCGCGCCGCAAACGTCGCGCCGAGCGGGACATGCCGGACCTGGTGGTCTGGACGACCCGGCCCAAAGTGGCCGCAGCCTGTCTGTTGGCGGGGGCCCATCGTGCGATCGTCCCGGCGTGGGCCTTCGGCGAGGAGGAGGCGTCCGCAGATCTGACGATCGAGTTGCCCCGCATCGCGCGGGACGCACAGGTCACCTGCGCTCTTGAGACGATTGCACCACGCGGGCGGGACGCCGTCGTCGGCAATCTCGGGATGATACGGGAGGTCGGGCAGATCGCAGGGGAGACCTGGGCCCACTGGGGATTGAACGCCGCGAATCCGTTGTCCGTGGAGGCGCTTGCAGAGATGGGCGCAGACGGTGTGTGGCTCTCGCCCGAGATATCCGGCCGGGATATCAGCCGCATCGCTGACGAGGTCACGGCCCCGGTGGGGGTTGCGGTTCTCGGCCGCCAGGAGGTCATGGTGACCGAGCACTGCCTCATGGCTTCCGGTGTGTCTTGTTCGAAGAAGTGCGGCACGTGCCCTCATCGTGAGCGCTGGTACGCACTGAAAGATCGTAAAGGGTACGGATTCCCGGTCATTAGTGACGCGGCGGGCCGATCACACGTGTTCAACGCCGTACCGCTCGATTTGACACGGGCGCTGCCGGAGATCGTAGCGGCTGGTGTGGCTGCGGTGCGCTACGACATCACGGTCGAGCATCACCAAGAGGCCCAGCACCTGACCCGGAGGCTCCGGGAGGCGCTCCAGGCCGCGGTCAGCGGCCGAGACGCAGACGATGACATGCTCATCAAGGAGGGAACAGCAGGGCACTTCTTCAGGGGGGTCCGGTAGTGAGCGGGGTCGGAGCGTTTCGAACCCCTCTATCGGACAGTGATCTGCTTGCTTACAGAAGAAGTCTGGTCGCTGGAGTCGGTGATCCACAGGACCACGTCGTAGATCCCGGGATCGAGGTAGGAGTGGGTGACTTTCTTGCCCTCGGCCTCTGTGCCGTCCCCGAACTCCCAGATGTACAGGACTATCTTGCCTACGCTCTTGGATGCGGACGCATCGAAAGTCACCTCCTGCCCCAGTATCGGCTCGCTGACTGATATCGTGAATGACGCAGTAGGCGGCGCCGCGACCCGGGTGCCGCTCGAGACGACCAGGGTGATAGTGGATCCGACCTCGATCTCGGTTCCCGCAGCCGGATCTTGTTTGCCTACGATCCCTGCCGGCACGCCCCGCAGTTCTTCCTCGGTCACCTGTATCTCGAGTCCGAGTTCGGTGAGCTGGGCGATCGCCCGTTCCTTCGGTGTCCCGATGAGGTCGGGCACGGCTACCGTCTCGGGACCGGTGTGTATCGAGCACGAGTCGGGGGTACGGCCCGCGATGAAGATGGACTGTCCTGTGTCCGTGCACCACTCCGTGGGTGTCTCACCGGATTCGCGGCATATCGGGGCACTCTCCAGGCCACCGGGGCGTTCGAACTCGGAGGCGGACTGGCCTTCCAGTGCGCTCTTCATGAACGAGGCCCAGATCTCTGCGGGGAACGAACCGCCGGTGACCTGGCGTCCGTGGACGTCCCTCATCTCCTTCTGTTCCTCGGCATAGCCGACCCACACCGCGGTCACGAGTTCGGGCGTGTAGCCGACGAACCATGCATCACGGTAGGCCTGGGTCGTTCCGGTCTTTCCGGCGGCTGGTCTGCCGATCTCTGCCGCACTGCCCGTGCCGCGGGATATGACGCCTCGCAGGATGTCGGTGGTGATGTAGGCGATCGCGGGGTCTATCGCCTCGGTCAAGGCAGGGGTCGTTTCTGTCAGGACTTCGCCGTCGATACCAGTAACGGACGCGATCGAGAACGGCTTCGCGTGAGTGCCCCCGGCTGCGAGAGTGCCGTATGCGGATGCCATCTCGAGCGGGGAGACACCCTCGGCATGTCCGCCGAGCGCGATAGCGGGGACGGGAGTGATCTCGCTCTCGATCCCCATTGCATGTGCTGTCTCCACCACCTTCTCTGCGCCCACATCGAGTATCAACTTGGCGAACACGGAGTTGATGGACTTCTCCATCGCCTCACGGAGCCGCATCGGTGTCGTTCGCCCAGACGCGCCGGTCACACTCCAGGTCTGTCCGTTGGCGAGGCGGAACTCCCCGGGACCGGCCGCAAAGGTGCTCTCGGTGTGCGCCGCGCCTTCGAGTGCGGCTGCGAGCACGAATGGCTTGAACGCAGAGCCGGGCTGTCGTCGGCCCTGGGTGGCGACGTTGAACTGCTGGACGGAGAAGTCCCGTCCGCCGACCATCGCGAGGATCTCTCCGGTGCGTGGATCGATTGCGACCAGCGCTGCCGAGGGATCGTCCTCGCGATCGAGTGCGGCAGCCACCGCCTGTTCGGCGGCCCGCTGCATGCGCAGGTCCAGAGTTGTCGTGACGCTGATCCCGCCCCGGAAGACCGCCTCAGCGCCGAACTCATCGATGAGCTGTGACTTCACATACTCCATGAAGTACGGTGCGGCGGTGTCGGCGCGCCCGAGGCCCGCCAGTACCGGTTCGGATGTCGATGCTGCGCTCCGTTCGGCCTCGGTGATCATCCCTTGATCGGCCATCTGACGGAGAACTGTCGCGCGTCGGCCGAGAGCAGCTTCCGGGTCCAGGTATGGGGAGTAGCGGCCTGGCGACTTGATGACTCCCGCGATCATCGCGCTCTCGGCGATATCGAGATCGGTCACACTCTTGCCGAAGTAGGCCTGGGCGGCCGATTCGACACCATACGCTCCGTGACCGAAGTAAATGGTGTTGAGGTAGAGCTCGAGGATCTTGTCCTTGCTGAAATCCTGTTCGATCCTGTAGGCAAGTATCGCCTCGGAGAGTTTACGTTTGAGCGTCCGTTCGGGTGTCACGAACGCGTTCTTCACATACTGCTGGGTGATGGTCGAGCCGCCCTGCGCGGTCGAACGTGTGCGTATGTCGACCCATAACGCTCTTGCGATGCCGATCGGGTCGATGCCCTTGTGCGCGTAGTAGCGGTTGTCCTCGGTGGCGATGACTGCCTGGCGCAGGGCCTGTGGGATCTCGCTTAGCGCCCGATCGGTGCGGTTCTGTTCTGCGAAGAGTTGTGCGAGTACCTCACCGTTGCGATCGTGGACGACCGAGGTCTGGTCCCGCCCTCTTGCCTTGCCTTCCGGGTCAGGAAGGTCTCGGGCGATGCTTGCGTATACGGCTCCACCGGCGATGGCGAGCGCGAGAATGGTGAGGATCGAGGCTATGCCGAGGAACTTGAGTGCCTTCCTGCGACGCGAGTGTTGCCCGGAGGCAGGACGGCTACCGCGCGGGCGGTTGTTCTTGCGTGTATTCTGCGCGGGGCGACGAGCGCGAGAAGGGCCCGTGCGAGGGTTGCGACCCGTGCGTACCTCGGCAGAGCTCGACTTGGCTCGACGGGAATCCTGCTTCGGTCGGTCTTTGCGGGCGGCCGACTGCTGGGCGCGCCCATCAGTCCCCTGTCCGCTCTTGCGAGAGCGCGTCGGTTGATCAGCATCGCTCGAGCCCGAGCGACCACTCCTCTTGCGGGGACGGGGCTTGGGTCGATCATCGCTGTGGGCGCGGGAGCGCCTTCGTGGGTCTCGGTTCGATTCGTTCATCATGCCTGTTCGCCGTGGCCGTTCACGCGAGGATCCGGTCCCGATCGAGCGGGTCGCGCACCGACCGTATGGGGGTTCGTATCGTGCTAGAGTATGACACGCGAACGCCGTACGGCTAGTACGCGGTAGCCGAACTGTCATTCGCCGGGGAGCGAAGCGGCGTCGAAATGATCGACCGATTCCCGTACTCAAGGAGTGGTGAATACGTGCTCTCGACCGATGAGCAGCTTCATGTCCTGCGAAGCGGCATGGCGGATATCGTGCCGCTCGATGCGCTGCGTACGAAGATCGCGAGTGGCCGGTCGCTCGTGGTGAAACTCGGCGTTGACCCGACAGCTCCGGACCTACATCTCGGTCACGCCGTTCCCCTTCGTAAGTTGCGCCAGTTCCAAGATCTCGGCCACCAGGTCGTCCTGATAATCGGTGACTTCACCGCTCTGATCGGGGACCCGTCCGGGCGCAACTCTACACGTCCGCCACTCACACCTGCAGATGTCGAGGCGAACGCCGCTACCTATATAGAGCAGGCTTTCCGCATCCTCGACCCGGACCGGACCACACTGCGGCGAAACTCCGAGTGGCTGACTCCCCTGGGCTTCGCCGATCTGCTCCGGCTTACCGGTCGGTTCACCGTCGCACGGGTCCTTGAGCGCGACGACTTCCAGAAGAGGTATCGCGAGGGAGTGGGCATCTCTCTGCATGAGTTCCTCTATCCGGTGGCGCAGGCGTACGACTCGGTCGCCATCAAGGCCGATGTCGAGCTCGGCGGGACGGACCAGCTTTTCAACCTGCTTGCTGGCAGAGAACTCATGGAGAAAGAGGGGATGGAACCGCAGGTCTGCCTGACGCTCCCTCTCCTCGAGGGCACTGACGGTGTCCAGAAGATGAGTAAGTCCTACGGCAACTACATCGGTCTGACCGATGAGCCCGCCGAGATGTTCGGCAAGGTGATGTCGATCCCTGACTCCATCATGGTCAAGTACTACCGGCTGTGTACCGCGCTCCCTGTCGACGAGGTCGATTCGATCGAGCGCGGACTCGCCGACGGTTCGCTCCACCCCAATGAGGCGAAACGTACTCTTGGCCGACTGATCGTCGCTATCTACCACGGAGAGGGAGAAGCGGGTGAGGCGGAGGCGTCGTTCGACCGGTTGTTCAAGCAGCGTGAGATTCCTAAGGACATCCCCGAGTTCGAGGTTGACCTGACAGGTGAGGTCTTTTTGCCGACTCTCCTCAAAGACGCCGGATTACTCACCTCGAGCGGAGAGGCGAGGCGGATGATCGCCGGCGGCGGAGTACGCATTGATGGGGTACAGGTAGACGAGAGCTTCCTGACCTTGGAGGGGTCGCAGTTGGCGGGCTCGGTCCTGCAGGTCGGCAAACGGAAGTTCTTGCGTATCACGCCTCTCGCCTGAGCAGCGGTTAGACCGGCAGGGACAGAGGGCGTATACAGAGTCCACGTGTTCTTGGACGTGGGGATTGCACCGTGGACGTCGAGGTGGTAGCCTTGGCGAGCCGCACTCTTCGGTAAGGTTCCGATACGAGACGCAGGTTGATAATGACCAACTGCCAGAGGTCGTTCGCATAGTAGGGTTGCCGATCGCATATCGCGACGGAGCCCGTCGTGACGGACGCCTTCAGGGAAGCCGGAAGGCGTTTTTTATGCCCTCAAGACGGGCGTAGGACCGGGCCTGGCAAGCAGATCGAAGAAACCTTGAAGAAGTTGTTGACAGGCAGCGAGTGAATGCGTAAAGTATCTCCTCGCCGCCAAGATACGGCAGGCGGCACACGGCGGGAGAAATCCCAGGATACAAAGGGAATCTCGCCGAGCCTGAACCTTGAAAACCGGATACTGTGACAAGCCAGTAGGTTCGCATATGCGAATCACATGAACCCGTCATTCGAGAGGGTCATCAAAAGGCCAAACCGAAATGACTGAACGGGATCCAAACCGCAGCGGTTTCCTTACCGCATGTAGGTGGGTCCATCCGGATCGAGCAGATCCAAACCTTCGTGAACTACGGACTTCGGTCCGTGACAACTTCAACGGAGAGTTTGATCCTGGCTCAGGATGAACGCTGGCGGCGTGCTTAACACATGCAAGTCGAACGATTAAAGC
>CAYGFZ010000061.1:0-7592 GCA_964349355.1 uncultured Coriobacteriaceae bacterium
CCGTCTTCTATTTCAAGCACGAATCCCGGGCGCTTCGTGGAGAATCGAGGCTAGACAGTTCTAGATGACGCTAGACGACACGACGTCTGAGAACCTCCTGTGCTCAACGGTGCTGTACGCCACTCCACGACACGAACTCGAAAACCGTTAGGCGGGTTACCCCCGTCTCGAGGGTTCGAATCCCTCCCTCTCCGCCATAAGCAGGCAAAACGTGGTCCCGGCAGCCCAGAGTGGGAGGTCGGGATCGCGGTGGTTTTGGACCTGCAGGGCTGATGAATGTGATAAAAACGTCGGAAGATGTTCACAATGTCCGACATATCTATCACAATGGGCCCATGAAGCGACTCCCATCAGAGAATGCGATCAAGCACGCCGTCGGCGTGTTCAGGCAGGCCGGCGGCACCCTCAGGACGCGCGAGGCAGCCGAACGAGGCGTGCACTACTCGACGCTGTATGGGATGCGCGACGCGGGGCTCCTTGAGCAACTCACTCGTGGCGTGTACCGTCTCACCGAGCTCCAAGGGCCAAGCAAGTACGACGTTGTCGCGGTTGCGGAGCGCGTGCCCGGCGCGGTGCTGTGCCTCGTTAGCGCGCTGGACTTCCATGAGATCGGAACTCAGATTCCTTCTGGAGTGAGCATTGCTATCGGGCCGAAGGATAGGCTGCCCAAGCTCGACTACCCACCCATCCGCGTCTATCGAATGTCCGGCGAGGCGCTCACGGCGGGCGTCGAAAAGCACTCGATTGACGGCACCACGGTGAAAGTGTTCAACCCGGCGAAGACGGTGGCCGACGGTTTCAAGTTCAGGAACAAGATCGGCCTCGACGTCGCAATCGAGGCGCTTCGAGAGACGGTGCGCAGCCGGAAGGCCACGCGCGACGAAATCATGAAGTACGCTGAGATCGACCGCGTGTCTAAGGTCGTGCGTCCGTACCTTGAGGCGATGGAATGAGTCAGCGCGAGTTGAAGAACATACCTGCGTCCGTCCGCGCACGCCTACTGAACGAAGCGAAGGCGAGCGGAGACTCCTACGACCAGGTGCTCCAGTACTTCGCGATCGAGCGATTCCTGTATCGGCTCGCGCAGACGGAGTGGGCAGATCGGCTCATCGTGAAGGGGGCCATCATGCTCCGTGCTTGGGGCACTCCACTCGGCCGCCCCACCCGCGACATCGACTTCCTCGGCATCATCGACAACTCACCGGAGGCAGTCGAGGGAGCAGTTCGGGAGTGCCTCGCGGTCGAGTATCCGGATGACGGATTGGCGTTCGACCAAGAAGCCGAGACCGTCGAGATCAACGTCATGGACCGGTATCCGGGAGTCCGCGCCGTAGTGCGAGGTAACCTCGATGGGGGCACCTTCAAGCTGCAGCTCGACATCGGGATCGACGACGCCGTCGTGCCCGACCCCGAGTGGGTTGAGTACCCGACGCTGCTCGACTTGGACGCGCCGAGGATACTGGCGTATCAGCCCGTGACCGCTCTTGCCGAGAAGTTCGAGACGATAGTCAGCCGCGGTCTCGCCAACAGTCGGCTGCGGGACTACTACGACCTCTGGCTGCTGCTCACGTTGCGGTCATACGAAGGCTCCGAGGTGTCGGCCGCTCTTCGGGCCACGTTCAGCCATCGTGGCACCATGCTGCCGACGGAGGTGCCGCCGGGACTCACGAGCGCCTTCTTCGGAGATTCTGCCAACCAGGCGGCGTGGCGGTCGTTCCTGTCGAATCGGCGTGTCGAGGCACCGTCGGATCTCGAGGACGTGTGCGAGTCCATCATCACCTTCATCATGCTGCCCGCTGCTGCCGCCACCGCAGGCGAGTGGTTTGAGCAGACCTGGGAGCCGTCCGGAGGATGGTCATGATACCCCCGTCTCGAGGGTTCGAATCCCTCCCTCTCCGCCATGTGATGTCTCAGGACATCGTGGACAGATGTGTCACGACATCGTGGACACATCATGAACGTCCGATGGCCTGATAGTTCTTAGTCGGATCGAGGGTGAGATGCCTCAGCATCTCACCCTCTTTCGTCAGTATGCGGACATCGAGATCGGCCACGAGCATGATGACGGGCCTGTGTTTGTGGGCCCTGCCGACGCCGATGTGGTGGAGCCGGCCTTTGTGTCGCAGCGTCACCGCCCCTCCGCCGTCGATCCGGTCGCGGCGTACGCGTGTGCCCTTCGGCAGGTCGAGCTCGGGTCCCACCGGACGCGCCTTGTCCCTGGCCTCGTATGCGGACAACGGGGTCATGCGCCCGCGAGCCCTGTGCGGTCTCACTTCGTTGTAGTAGCCCACGAACGTGTCGATCTGGGCCTGCAGCACCTCGAGATCCGTCGCCCGTGGCTGCTTGGCCAGATAGCCCTTGAGCGTCTGGTGGAACCGCTCGACCTTGCCGCAGGTCTGAGGGTGGTAGGGGCGCGAGTGGTGGTAGGCGATCCCGCGCGAGAGCAGTTCGGCCTCCACGATGTTGGAGCCGCCGCGGTGCCATGCGGTGTAGACGCAACCGTTGTCGGTGAGCAGCGAGGCGGGATAACCCCAGGCCGAGGCAGCATCGGTAAAGACGCGCAGCACGTCGGGGGCGCGGGTCACAGACATCGCCTCGCTCGCCACGATCAGGCGCGAGTGGTCGTCTAGGAAGTTCAGGATGTCGACCTGGGTGCCGCATGCGAGCTTCCAGTGGGTGACGTCGGACTGCCAGCGCTCGTTGGGAAGTGCAGCCTCGAAGCGCACCCACGAACTTCTCGGGCGCTTGTGGGGCTGCGGTGTGACGAACCCTCGCCGCTTCAAGATCCGCCAGATCGTGGATACGGACGGGACGTGCTCGCATCCGGTCTCTGACAGGTGGTAGTGGATCGTTACCGCACCGGCGTCGAAGCCGGACGAGGCGAGCTCGCGCCTGATGCAGACGACCGCCTCCTCGATCTCGGAAGGGGTGCGATGGGGGATGTGGCCCGGGGCGCGCGATCTGGGTGCGAGCGCCTCGTAGCCGCCCTCGCGGAACCGCGCCACCAATTTGGCGACCCAGCTCTTTGAGACCCCATGTGCCCGTGCCACCTCTCGGTAGCTGCGCCCCTCAACGAGCACCGCCTCCACCACGTAGCGCGCCAGATCCATCGCAAGACCCCTTCCTCAAGGTGTCCACGATGTCGTGACACATCTGTCCACGATGTGGTGAACTCACACACCTCCCTCTCCGCCATCTAGAACCAGAGGCGCCCGCTCCTCCAGATTGCTGGGCGGGCGCCTCGGCTTATCTTCAAAGCGATACAATGGTCGCGGCTCTTCCCTGCGCGCTGGTGACAGCAAGGACTCGCTGTAGAGGGAGGAGACGTACGAGTACTTCGCCGACTACTACCTGGATGTGCCTGCCGGAGCAGAAAAGGCGCCGTTAGCCGGGTGTCCGGTGCGTCGAGCGCTCCTCCTGAGCGGTCGATCCCGTCTAATGGGCGTTGCCACACCCCGCTCACTCCCGCTTGAGAAGCGGCAGGCTGGTGCCGATACACACATCATCGGCTCTTGACACGGAGAGTCACGTCCAAGCGTGCGATGGGGAGGGGCTCAGTGAGATTCTCAGGCGGGTTGATCCGTTCCGTAGTGACGGTCCTTGTCGGTTTTGCCTTGATCGTTCCGGTGTCGAGCCCGTCAGTCGCCCTGGCCACGCCCCCCACGTGGGTTGTTGATACCAGTTCGCGGACGGAGGTCGACGTACAGCGGCGCTGGTTGGAGAGTCGACCGACCCACAGCGGAGACATCCATGTCGTTCCTCCCTCAACGCGTGCGCCGTATGCCCCTGGCGTGGCGGCCGAGAGCTTTCTCGATGACGGTCTGAAGATGCTGAACTTCGCCCGGTACCTCGCGGGGCTGCCGGACGATGTCGAGCTTGATGCCGCTCGCAACGAACAAGCCCAGCATGGGGCGGTGTTGATGGGCGCGTCCGAGTTTTCTCACTTCCCGCCTCGTCCCGCAGATATGCCGCAAGCGTTCTACGATATCGGGTATGCGTCGACGAGTTCGAGCAACATCGGGTCGGGATACCGGGATCTGCAAGCGTTCGTCGCCGACTGCCTGTGCGACCACCATCTGCCCACCAATATCGAGAGCCTCGGTCACAGGCGTTGGCTCCTCAATCCACCCATGAAGCTGACGGGCATGGGGTATGCGGGTAGCGGGTTCTGGGGCGGCGCCTATACGACCACGTACGCATTCGACAGATCTCGGCAGGAACGTGTCGAGTATTCGACGATCACTTGGCCCTCGGCTGGTGCGTTTCCGGTCGAGATGTTCAGAGATGTCACTCCCTGGTCGATCACGCTCAACCCGGATCGCTACGACATCGATCGACAGGGACCCCATGCGGTGACACTTCGGAGAGTCTCCGATGACACCACGTGGACGTTCGACGCGACCGACACCAACAAGACGGGCGACTTCTTCAACACCGACTTCCGAGGATTTGGTATCCCCAACGTCTTCGTGTTCCGCCCGGATCCTCGCTCTGTCGACTACAAGCCCGGCGACGTGTTCGAAGTGGTCCTGTCCGGCGGGATCTTCAGCAAGGGCACCACGGTGCCCGAGACTATCTCGTATCGGACGGAGTTCGTCTCGATGCTGGTTCCTGAAGATGTGCCGATCGTGGTCACGGGTGATGACTACGAGGTATTCGAGGGTACGGAGCTGATCGTTGCGGCACCGGGAGTGCTCGATAATGACTTCTGCGCCGACGGCATGCCACTGACGGCTCATCTCGTTGACGACGCAGCCAACGGGAAGCTCTTTCTTTCAGAGGATGGCGGGTTCGCCTACACACCCGACGACGGTTTTACCGGGATCGACGCGTTCACCTATCGGGCCCACAACAGCGGGGACTACTCGGCAGTGGCGACAGTCACGATCTCGGTGAGCGAGCTCCCAACGTATACGATCACCGCCTCATCCGGATCGGGGGGCACCATCGCACCCGCTGGTTCGATCGTCGTCGACCACGGCGCGAGCCAGATCTTCACCCTGGAGCCCGACGAGGGCTATCGGGTTCACGAGGTGCGCGTCAACGGCCGAGCCGCACAGCTCACGGGCACCACCCTGACTCTCGCGCGTGTGGTTGCGGACAGCATCATCGAAGTGAGGTTCGAGCCGGTTCACGGCCCGGTCAAGCCACTCCCGCAGATCATCTCTGGCAACAACCGCTATCTCACCGCCATCAAGGGCTCTCAGACGGCGTTTCCGAACGGGTCATCTGCTGTAGTGATCGCGACCGGTGAGAACTTCGCCGACGCACTCGGAGGTGCCGGTCTTGCGGGCGCACTCGACGGACCGCTCCTGCTCACCCAGAAGGCATCCCTTCCCGGTCCGGTCATGACCGAGGTGGGCCGCCTCAACGCCAAGAAAGCCTACATCCTCGGCGGCACGGGTGCGGTCTCTGCCCAGGTGGAGGCCTCCCTGAAGACTAAGCTCGGTACCAACAACGTCATCCGCCTGCAGGGCTCGAACCGCTACCAGACCGCAGATCGTGTGGCTGCAGAGACCATCCGGGTCTTGAACACCTCTGGCACCTACACCGGCGATGCCTTTGTCGCCACCGGTGCGAACTTCCCCGACGCGCTCGGAGCATCGCCCATAGCCGCTGCCCAGGGCATGCCGGTCTTCCTCGCAGACCCGACGCGCTCGACCGTACCGCTGCCGGCAAGTGTGAAGCGTGTGTGGATCACCGGCGGCACCGCTGCGGTCTCGGCACCGACCGAGACCTCGCTCAAGCGAAGCCTCGGCACCGCCAATGTTAAGCGCCTGGCAGGTGGCAACCGTTTCGACACCGCAGCCCGTGTCGCAGCATTCGGTGTGGGCCGCGGCATGAGCTGGGAGGGTGTCGGTATCACTACCGGCATGAACTTCCCCGACGCCCTCGCCGCTGGACCAGCCCTTGGCTCGCGCGGTGCCGTCATGCTGCTCACTGATACCAACGCAGTCCCGCAACACACAAGCACCGCACTTAGCGCCAACAAGACCAAGATCAGCCGTGTGACTTTCTTCGGAGGCGATGCGGCGGTACCACCGGGCGTGCGGACAACGGTCAACAATCTCACCAGGTAGCTCAGACAGGTGTGCTACACAAGGACCTGACCTGGACATGTCGGTCCATGTCGGCTGGCCCAACACGTTTGACGCAGATCAACCGTGGGGCCACCTGATCACCGAAGGCCAGATCGAGTCGTTTCCGCCCGATCACGAGTACCGGCTTCCTTACCTGATCACCCCGGCGGGGGACTTGAGCATGACGCCCAGAGACTACGCGAGGTACACGCAGCTGCACCTGCGGGGCCTGAGGGGAGAGGACGTCTACATCTCCAGCGAAATGTATCGGTACATCCACTTCGGGCACGATGGCTTCTCGCTCGGCGTTGGGAATTGGACCGAGGAAGGCGAGCGGTATTCTGGTTTCGATGGCTCTGCCGGGACGTTCATGTGTCGCTCCATCATCGCCCCGGAGTCGGACCTCGCGTTCACGATATTGATGAATGCGGGCTCTGGCACCGGTTCCATGGAAGCGATCGACCGGCTGACCATGCAGATTCTCGAGAATCACGACAACTGATGGCAGAGGTAGGCGGGTTACCCCCGGACTCGCGTAGTCAGGAACGTGGAGCGATTCACTTGTTCGGGCCTGTTGCGTCTGTCAGGCTATCGTTGCAGATGAGAGGCGTGCGCCTCTCGCATCCGCATCGCCTCACGCACCGCATACTCCACATCGGCCGGATGTCTGTCTGAAGTCGCGCGCGTTGCAGCGCGTGATTGCCGTGGGATTGAAGGAGACGCTTCGTGTTTCGAAACGGATGTTGGGCGGCAGGCTCTCCGTTTAGCCGGCCAAGGCTTGCGAGAGTCTTGATCGGTGCGGTGCTACTCGGTGTCCTGTTCCCGCAAGGATTGCGCGAGGCAGTCGCGTTTCCTCAGGAGGAGGTCACAACGTTGGTGACCCGTGCGATCGATGGAGGTCGTGCGGGTGGCGGCGGGAGCGATCCGGTGGTGACTCCTGATGGACGTTACGTGGTGTTCTGGTCGTGGGCGAACAACCTCGTGCCGGGCGACACAAATCATCAGCGAGACGTCTTCATCGCTGATCTGGTGACCCAAACCAAGGAACTCGTGAGCGTGACATCGTCAGGACTGCAGGCCAGTGCAGGCTGTTTCGACCCTGTGGTTTCTGCAGACGGACGTTTCGTGGCCTTCGTCACTACCGCGAGACTCGTGGATGATGACACCAATGGCGTGTCGGACGTCTACGTCAGGGACCGACAGACGGGGACGACGATTCGTGCGAGTGTCGCCTCGGGTCCGCATGGCGAGGAGGCGAACGCATTCTGCGGGAATCCTTCGATCTCCGCCGACGGTCGGTTTGTCGCCTTCGATTCGAGCGCGTCCAACCTTGTCCTCGACGACACCAATTCGACTCAGGATGTCTTCGTTCGCGATCTGCTCACGCATACCACCACACGAGTCAGTCTCGGCGCGTCTGGCCAGCAGACCGACCTGGGAGGGGGGAGCCGTAATCCGTCGATGGGGGTAGTCGGTTAGCTCCACCTGCCCCAAGATGTTGTAGTGGACAAT
>CAYGFZ010000062.1:0-6863 GCA_964349355.1 uncultured Coriobacteriaceae bacterium
CGGATTCGGGTCCTCAGGACCGAGTCGGCGACCTTCGTGGAGAATCGAGGCTAGGAGCCTGTCGGGAAAAACGGATCTTGTGACACATGTGTGGGTCACGCCGGACCCCTTCCGGGTAGCGGGAGACAGAGTCCGGAGAGTGTGAGCTGTGTCTCTTTCTGTTGTCCGGGCATCAGTCCGGCCTCGAGGTCTCCGGACTCGTCCATAAGCTCCACGCCTGCGTGCAGACCTCGACCTTCAAACACCAGGGAGTCTTCCTTCTTTAGCCTTACACCGATGTGTGCGTCAAGACTCTCCCAGACTGTTCCGTCCATCGACCCAAGTACCGGCGAGCGAAGCTCCCCCGGATGTGCGCCCTCGACGATGAGCTCAAGTTGTAGATCACCCCGCTCAAGAGTCATACGCGCTTCGCCGTCACGAATCGAAAAAGCCCGCATGCGCGCTCGGTTATGGGTGGTGAATTCGTGTAGCACGCCGTCGTGCAGTAGCCCCACGATGTAGCCGACGAACGACCCTCCGAGCCACGGAATGCGGGCTACCGAGATCGCCACCGAGGTCCCCGGAGCCCCGAAATGGTTGCTCTGCGCCCATACCCAGGCGCTCGGGAACGATCGGCCCCAGTCCTTCTCCACGTATCCGCGTCCTCCGCGGTAATCCAGCGCGCTGCCAGCAATCTCGAGCTCGCCGTCCACCGAATGGTCGAGCCCCAGCACGCCATGGTACGTCTCCATGAACGGCACGAACCGGTACCAGCCCATGATGCCCGGGGAGAGCGGCCTGACCGGCCAGCCGACCCACTTGCCGAAGCGCAGTTCTCCCTTCACCCGACCCGCCGCACCATCCATGTCGAGCCAGACCCCTGCCGAGGAAAACCGGTTGGCTCCCACCTCGATCTCGAATCGGTCGGTCGCGAAGCGGAACTCTTCGGCAGGATACTCCCAGTACGCTGTGCTGCCACCGGCACGAATGAGCTGCACGAAAGCATGCGATCCTTGCCCGTCGGGCATCAACGAGATGCCCGGGATCAACGCAACGGCGTGCTGCGCGCCGACGTCAACGCACTTGAAGTACCAGCCTTCGAAGTAGCCTTGCCGTTTGCGCCCGTCCTGGTACCACCCGGGATGCCACAGCTTCTTCAGCCTGTGGTTGAGCGGCACCGAGCCTGAGTTAGCTGCGAGTAGATCGCTCATACCGGGCGGCTACTTGCGCCCGCGATTGTAGCCCGACCTCATCTGACGGGTGACGAACTGTCGCAGGTCCGTCTCGGGAAGCGTCGCTTCCCGCGCGGGCGACTTGCCCTGGGTGTCATGAACTCGCCAGGTCGTTTCGCGCGCCATGTCGGGCTCCTTAGGTAACAGCGAATGAACGCCATGTATGTTCGTACCCACTGTGCCTGTTCCCGCCCTCCCACTTCTTGACCCGTCGCCGCCCGTCCGAACGGAACGGCCTAGACATCAGTGGGGCGCCAAGGAGTAGAATCTAGCCGAAAGCGGCCCACGGGCAATCGCACGTAGGTTGCGCTGCCAAACGTCACGGGGGGGTACGCAATAATGAGAACTTTTCGAATCACGCTCGCGCTCACGATGCTGGCTGTTTCCCTGATCGTGGTCGTGGGATGCTCCGGCCCGGAGCCTTCTGATCAGTTTAGGAATCACTTCGAGGGACTGGGCGCCTCCGTGAAGTCGCTCGAGGTCAACACCTCACCCCACGAGGCCCAGATAATGATGGACCGAATGATACTCGACAGTCATGGCATCGACACTGCGGATGTCTACGACAACGAACTCGTCCATGCAACGGTGACGCTTGAGAACGGCGAGGAAGTCGGCGCTGTCAGGTACAAAGACAAGGTCTACACCTACAAGAGCGAGTAGCCAGTTCACGGCTGGGCCTTTCTGGAGACACTCGGATAACGCCGCTGGAAGGCCTAGCCCGCGACACCACGCAGAGCTCGGCGTAGCCCATGTTGGCCATGTGATCGACGACCGCCCGTCAATCAAGACCGCGCCAAAGGCGTATCCTTGGAGCAAAGGGTCGACTACACGTCGCGTGCGGCGGGGTGCCACGCGCAAAGGAGCGGAGGCGGTCGATGGGGAGCGCGCAGACCACGGGGGCCGGAATCACGAGGCGATCCAAACGCTTACTCGTTGGCGTCATCTTCTGGGTGATGGGCCGAGGACTCGTCGCAAGCGCACGGCTCGACAGCCGGGTGCGCGATGAGGTGGCGGGCTGGCCGGAAGGAAGCGTCGTCACGCTCGAGATGTGGCCCGGCACGCCCCGCACCTCGGTGCGCAAGGGCGACGGGCGCCTCACAGCTCTCGGATCGCGCGAGATCGAGTCCACGCTGCTCGTGACGTTCAAGAGCGTGAGAGCGTCGGTCCCGGTCCTCCTCGGAATGAAGGCGATCCTGCAGGCTTTCGCGGAGCACCGCGCAACCGTGCGTGGGGATCTGGGACTGGCGATGTCGCTCGTCCGCTGCCTCCACATCGTGGAAGGCTACCTCTACCCCGACATCATGACGCGTCGCATCCTGCCCTCACCCGCCACACGACAAGCCGGTCACCTGCGCGCCTACGCCGGTCTACTCAGCTCGCACACACCCGTTCCGTCCGCCGAGGAAACCCAGGGAGACGTCGCATGATCCCCTCCTACTACGAGTTCTCGAACCGCGCCAAGGTGCTCTCCGGCGATCACGCCATCGAGCACATCCCGTTCGAACTCGCATCGATGCAGTGCGCTCGGCCAATGGTCGTCACCAACACGCAGCTGCGCGAACTCGGACTGGTCGAGGTCGTGCTGGCCGCGCTCGCCGATGGAGGCGTGAGTGTCGGAGCGATCTTTGACGATGTGCCGGTGGACTCGTCGGTCGAGGTCGTCAACGAGCTCGCCCGGACCTACCACTCTGCGGGCTGCGACAGTCTCGTGGCTGTCGGCGGTGGCTCGGTGCTCGACACCGCCAAAGGTGCGAGCATCGTGATCACGACAGGAGCGTCTGACCTGCGCGAGTACATGGGCAGCGAGGTCGTGAATGCGCGCGCGATGGTGCCACTGATCGCGGTGCCCACCACCGCCGGCACCGGCTCAGAAGTCACCGGCGCAGCCGTCATCAAGGACACCGAGCGTCACGTCAAGATGGGCTTCGTGACACCGCACCTCGTGCCGGACGTGGCCGTGCTCGACCCGCGCATGACCGTCGGTCTGCCGCCCCGCCTCACCGCATCGACGGCGATGGACGCGCTCTGCCATGCGGTCGAGGCGTTCAGCTGCCGCCAGGCCAATCCGGTCTCCGGCGCCTACGCCCGCGCATCGATCGACCTGCTGCGAGAGTACCTGCCCCGGGTGCTGGATGAACCTCGCGACGCCACCGCGCGGCTCGCTCTCGCGAACGCCTCGCTGCTGGCAGGAGCATCGTTCTCGAACTCTATGGTCGGTATCGTGCACGCGATGGGGCACGCCTGCGGAGGCGTGTGTTCTGTCGCCCACGGTGACGCCATGGGCATCCTGCTCCCCCACGGAATGACCTACAACCTCGATGTTGCCGGGGAGAGATACGCCGAGCTCCTACTCCACCTCGCGGGTTCCGAGGTCTTTGCAGCGACACCCGCCGAGGAGCGCCCCGCTGCTGCAGTACAGGCGGTGCGCTCGCTGCTCCTGCTGGCGGCCGAGAAGGGCGGCATGCCCACACGTCTCTCGGAGGTCGGCATGACCGCCGAGCAGCTCCCCGCTGTCGCCGCTCTGGCGATCAACGACGGGGCGATGTCGTTCAACCCCAAGGATGCAAGCGCGAGCGATGTCCTCGGCATTCTGGAGTCGGCGCTGTGAGGGGCGGATACGCGGGACGCGTCCTGCGCATCGACCTCACGGACCGCAGTGTCACCGAGTACCCCTGGAGTGACGCGCAACGCAAGGCGACGCTCGGCGGCAAGATCATGGCCGCCCAGATCCTCTACGACCTGCTGGAGCCCGGAATCGATCCTCTGGGGCCCGAGAACGTGCTCGTGGTCAGCACCGGCCCACTCACCGGTACCGGTGCGCCGTCGACTGCGCGCTTCAACATCTCTGCGCTCTCCCCGCTCACCGGGATCGTCGCATCGAGCAACTGCGGCGGACCGTTCGGCACCTACCTCAAGAAGGCGGGCGCCGATGCGGTCGTGATAACGGGGGTGGCGACGCAGCCCGTATGGCTTGAGATCGCGGAAGCCGCTGGCGACGGGGGTGACACTGCACTTCCTACCGTCATCTTCCACCCTGCCGAGGAGTTGCAGGGCATGCACACGTCGGCCACGACCGAGGCCCTGCAAGCAGGTGTCGGCGAGAAGTGCGGGACGCTCGTGATTGGCCCCGCCGGAGAGAACCGGGTGCGATACGCAGCGGTGATGTCGGGCGAGCGCGCCGCCGGACGAGCCGGGCTGGGTGCGGTCATGGGGGCCAAGAACCTCAAGGGTCTCGCCGCGCACGGCTCGATCAAGACCGTCCTCGCCGAGCGTGAGCGGTTCCGCGACCACACGCGGAAATGGACCGCCGCGCTCAAGGCGCATCCGCTCACCGGGACGACGCTGCCCACGTACGGCACGGCCGGGCTGCTGCCAGAGATGCAGAAGCTCGGGATCGTGGCGACCTCGAACTACCGCCGCGGACGTTTCGACGGTGCCGACGCGATCTCGGGCCAGACACTCGCGGACACCCGCCTTGTTGCCACGAGCGGCTGCCTCTCCTGCCCCATCCGCTGCGCGCGAGTCGTCGAGGTCGACGGGCACCGCGTCAAAGGGCCGGAACTTGAGACGCTGGTTCTCCTTGGCAGTAATCTGGAGAACGCCGACCTCGACTCGATCTGCCGGCTCAACGTCGTGCTCGACGAACTTGGGATGGACACGATGAGCGCAGGCGTGACGATCTCGCTTGCGATGGAACTCGTCGAGCGCGGGCTGCTCGACTGGCCGCTGGAATTCGGCGAGGTGCAGGGGCTCGCCGGGCTCTTTGACGACATAGCCCACCGACGCGGCATCGGTGATGAGCTTGCCGAGGGATCCCGCGCGCTCGACGCGCGCTACGGGGCAACCGGCGCATCGATGCAGGTCAAAGGGCTTGAACTCGCTGCTTACGAGCCCCGTGGGGCCTGGGGGCACGCGCTTGGCTACGCCACCTCGAACCGCGGCGGATGCCACCTCAACGGCGGCTACATGGTCGCGCTCGAGGGGCTGGGCCTGCGCATGAAGGGTCACTCCACCAGGGGCAAGCCGGCCCTGACCGCGATGTTCCAGGACCTCATGGAAGCGGTGTCGGCTGCAGGCGGCTGCCTGTTCACTACATACGCCGTCATCCCGGCCCCGTTGGTGCGACACGCAAACGGACCGATGGGCAGAATCACCGCAGGGGTTCTGGCAGTCTCCGGCGGCGTGCTGAGACTGCTCCGCGCCCTCCCGCGTGGCGCGCTCGGAATCCCGATGCCCCTGATCCCGCACATCCGCGCGGTTGAGCTTGCAACCGGTGAGGAGCTCGGTTTCGGACGGTTCTGGGAGATCGGCGAACGCGGATTCGTGCTCGAGCGCGCGCTCAACGTCCGGTTCGGGATCTCCTCGGCAGATGACACGCTTCCGGAGCGGTGCCTGAACGAGCCGCTCGAACCGGGGCAGCCCGAGTCGGTGGTACCGCTCGCGCGCTTGAAGTCGAGGTACTATCGGCATCGCGGCTGGGATGCGCGCGGCATCCCGGGTGAGCGGCTGGTGCGCCGCCTTGGGATCGGAGGAACAGACCCGCACGCGCGTTAGATCTCGTCAACGATTCCTGCTCGATCAGCGGGCGACAGACATCGGAGAAGTCGCGTGAGATCGCTCGCACGATGTTGCGTAACTGCTCGTACATACCGCCGCTGCGGCCAATCTGGCACGGGTCGTGTTAGGTGACGCGGTATGCGTGGCCGCACTCGGTGATGACGGCTCTTTCACGCCCAGGCGGAGCGCTTCGTCCATATAGCGCTTGGCGATGATACGCGCCTTTTCGGGATCACCGTAGACGCAGCCATAGTTGGCAGACTCGAAGAACGAGAAGGCAGCGTGCTCGTCTACATGCGGAAGGCCCGCCTCCCGTAACCGAGAAGCGGGCGTCGTCGCGTACGTCTATGGCGGAGAGGGAGGGATTCGAACCCTCGAGACGGGGGTAACCCGCCTAACGGTTTTCGAGACCGCCGCATTCAACCACTCTGCCACCTCTCCGCGGTGGCGCGAGCCGCCCTCGGGCAGCTTCGAGCGCAAACGCGAGTATACCGAGGGGGCACCGACAGGGCAACGCGCACGGCCGCCATCAAAGAGATGCCGTCTCGCAACCGTACCGGCCGGGTAGAATACTCCCCCACCAAACCGCAAATCGAGCACAGAGTCGTCTCTCGCAGGGGATCCTTCGGCAGGCCGAGCACGCGGATAATAAGGGGCAGGCTATGCATATGCTCGTGCGAAAGGGTGTCTTGGTACTGGTTCTGGCGCTCGCCTTGGTATCGGTGACTGCCTGCGACACAGCTGACACGACCGGGTCCGACTCCACCGGGCAGCCCGGAAGCACTCCGGCCGATCAGACCTCCGCCGCCGAGACCGAGGGCTCCGGCATGCCAGCCGGATTCCCGGCAGACGTACCCGTTCATCCCGGGACAGTCACGTCCTACGAGCCCACGCAGGTGACCGATACGGCCATGGTCCACCAACTCATGGTCGAGCCGCAGGCCCCGTTCGATGAAGTGACCGAGTGGTATCAGGCCTCCCTACCTGCAGGCTGGTCAGTAGGCTACTTCGAGGACGTCGACAACGAAGGTGCCGATGCGAAGATCGCGCTCGACGGCGGGGACTACACGCCCGCCAGTCCTGATGGGATGG
>CAYGFZ010000063.1:0-6065 GCA_964349355.1 uncultured Coriobacteriaceae bacterium
GTATAGACTAACGCGGTGGCGGGGAGGAGGGGGCGGCACGCGGGGCGGCACGCGGGAAGATGCCAGGAATAAGTCCATATGATATAATCAATAGGTAGTTGCTCTATAAGCGATAGGACGATTCCATGCCTGTCTTCGCGGCCGATCTGCACAACCACACGCCGGCCTCTGCCGATCACCATCGCCGATCAGAGACGGCGGCACGCGATATCGTTGTGAGCGCCTTGGGTGCGGGGCTCGATATCTATGCAGCTACTGACCATTTGGACTGGGGCTTCTCCGCTGATCTCATCGAGGCCGCCGATCAAGTCGAGGATGAGTCCGGGCGACGGCTTCTCGTAGTGCCGGGCATCGAACTGCGAATCACGTATCGCGGTGACGAGGCGCACATCGTCGCGCTCTTCGACCAGGACAACTACACGCACCGATTCGAGGCGCTGCTGACGACCCTCGGCGTCAAGGCCGTTCTTCCCGGAACCGATGAGCTCCCGTTCTTCACCTTCGAGTACGACCCGGTCGATGCCTGCCGGATCATAGATGCGCTCGGCGGGATCGCCTGTGTCGCGCATGCGGATCGCGCGTTCGGAAGCTACCGGCTCATCGAGCGCGCCCTGTTCGACCGGCTCCTTGCCGAGACGACCGTTTCGGCGATCGACCTGATCGACCCGGAGGCATCCCGGGCGCGCATGGACGGATGCCGTCCGGCCATCATCAGTTGCTCGGACTCCCACGCCTGCGGGCTGATCGGTACGAGGCGCGCGCTTCTCGAGATGGAGGAGTTGTCGTTCCCTGCCCTCGGCAGAGCCCTTGCGGGCAACAGCGTGCGGGAGACCTACTGCGAGCCGACTCTGAATCTGGCGTAGTCCTCGGGCCAGTGCAGGCCGGTGTGTGTATCGAGTCGCGCGCCCAGGTAGCGGGTTGTTCCCCGCGCGTTGAGTAACACCGGCATCAGGTCACCGGCACGCAGATGACCCAGCGAACCTGAGGCGCACGCTAGTTCCGAGAAGGTCTCCACGCCGTCCGGACGGACCCCGCTGGCAAGCACCATGAGCGGGACCGGGTCACCCGAATGGATGAGGCTGGTCCCTGCCGGCGTGCCATGGTCACCGGTTATGCAGATGATCGTTTCAGGCGGCAGCCACCCGTCTTCAGCGAGTGCCGCGATGCCGCGGTCAAGAGCGGCGATCACGTCGCGCTTGTGCGACGGATCCTTCTCGTGTCCGGCTTCGTCCGGCGCCTTGCTGTGCACGTGCACGAAATCGGCGCCCGCGGCGAACGTGCGGGATGCCTCGGCGAGCCTCGCTTCCATGTCGGCGCGTGGGTCCGACATCGTGGGTACCGGACGGAACTCCATATCGAGTTCGGCGGCGATGCCCCTGAAGAGATTCCCCCACGCGACCACCGCGCCGCCCATCCCCGTCTGCTGCGCGAACGTCGGGAGCGTTCGCTTGCGACCGGTCCACTTCAGGAGCGGAAAGATCGACTCGGTGCCGTCGGCGTGTCCGCTGGAACGAAACGATTCATACGCCCTGCCGAGAAAGACCGTGAGCGCCTCGGCCGTCCGGGCAGCAGAATCGGGGTCGGCCGCTGAGTCGAGCGGCTGTACTGCGGCGATCGGGCGGTCGGCGAAGAACGGGTCGCAGTCGGTGATCTCCTCGCCGGCGCCCCCACTGACCGTCACGATTCCCTGGCGGTCGCCGGTGCACTCGAGTCTCACGGTCAGCCCGGCGTGCGTCACGGGGCCCAGTCCGGCGGTGAGGTCGCGGCAGACGGCGTCGTCGATGTCGGCGAAGTGCTCGACAAGCGTGAGACTGCCATCGGTTTCCGTGCGCACCTTGCTGAACAGCGCCCGTAGCGCGACGTCGTCAGGAGAGAGCGGGAAGGCGCATCCGGCCGCCTCGAAGACGACACGGCCGGGATAGAGTTCAGGCGGAAAGCCGAAGAGAGCGAAGTGAGACTGCTCGGTCCCGGGTGCGCGACCCGGCCCGAACGGGTAGAGGATCCCGGTCGCTGCATGCGAGGCGAGTTCGTCGAGGTTAGGAGTGTGCGCCGCCTCAAGCGGCGTGAGGCCCCCGAGGATGTCCCAGGGCCGATCGCCGATCCCGTCCAGGATGACCATCAGGACCGGAGGATGCGTCCGGGCGCTCATCACTCACACCCGCCGAGGACGTCCCGTACGATGGCGAGGTAGTCCGGGGCCGAGTCGCCCTCCGTGAGCGCGGTCGCCAGCGCGAGTCCGACGGGCTGCAGGAACTTCTCGGCGTACGTATGGTATGCGTCCTTGCCGAGACTGACGCCGCCGTTCATATCACGGTAGTTGCCGGAAAGCACGCACTTGAGTTGACCCGGCCCGGCCGCCCAGTCGTCGCCGACGTATGAGGCCACCTCGTCTCCGCTGGCGGTCCTGAGCGGTTCGAGCAGTTCTATCCCCACCGAGGCGAGTATCTCGATGCAGATGTCGATGCTGGTCGCGATCTGACTGTACTTGATCCTCCCGTCGTGGGTCTCCCTCTCACCCGCGATCACGGGCGCGTTGCCAAGGGCGAGTGCAAGGGGGATCCGGCACAGGTGCATATAGAGGTGGCACGCGAGGCAGGGACTGAACAGGCCGTATCGCCCGGCGATCACGGAGGCGAAACGGCCGTTGAGGGCAGCCCACATGCGTGGGTCGCCGACCCATGTGAGTGGAGCGAACTCGACGTCGGGGAGGAGGCGTGCGATATGGTCGACCGCATGGTGTGGTGCGGCGGGGTCGCCGTACTCTGTCCCCGTGAACACAGCAGTCGGTACGACGGTGTGAATGGTGCGCCCGGAGTCGTAAGCGGCAGCGATGACTGCCGCGACACTGTCCCGCCCGGCGATCTCGGCGACGACGACACCACGGTGACCGGCGTAGGCGGAGACGAGTGCCGTGTCCAGCGTGAGTGAGTATGTGTGCGGGAGATCCATCGTGGGGAGTGTACCCCACCGTCGTGCAGGTTATCCGGCCTGTACGTCCCAGGCGACCCCTGCCCGTTTGGCCCCGTACATGGCACCGTCTGCTTTGGCGAGCAGCGCATCGGAATCATCACCGGACTCGAACGCGGCTACGCCGATGCTCGCGGTCACGGAGACGAGGGTTCCCTCGATATGGGTGGGCTCCGCGACGATCCGCGCCAGTTTCTCGGCGGTCCGCTCAAGTGCGTTTGGGCCGCTGAGGCGCGGCAACGTGATCGCGAACTCGTCACCGCCCATCCGGGCGATCGTATCGGTCGAACGGAGCTCGCGGGTGAGCCGCGCAGCCAGCTCGACGAGCAGCCGGTCGCCGGCGGCGTGCCCCAGCTCGTCGTTGACAGGCTTGAAGTCGTCGAGGTCAAGATAGGCTACCGCGAGCAGATCGCCGTGACGCTGCGCGTCTGCGATCGCGCGGCCGAGGTCGGCCATCATCTTGGTGCGGTTAGCAAGCCCCGTGAGCGGGTCGTGGTAGGCAAGACGTCGCGCTTCCTGCTCGGCCATGACCCGGGTGGTGATATCGCGGACGTGTGCGACCAAGACATCCTGACTGCACGCCTTGCCCAGCTTCCAGGCAACTTCGACGGGGAAGTTGTGGCCGTCGGCCCGTGTGTGGACCGAGGAGAAGAGCAAGCCTTCGCCCCTTGCGTTAGCGATCTCCTCGGCCAGCATCTCCCGGGACTGCAGAGGGGACAGTGAGGAGACATGCATGCCGACGAGGGTCTCGATCGGATAGCCGTACAGGCGAGAGGCCTCGCGGTTCGCTGCGATGATGATCGCGTCGGGAGTCATCACGAGGCAGGCGTCACGAGTGAGTTCGACGAGGGCTTTGATGACTTCGGGAGCGCAAAGCGCGCGAGCAGGATGCGTGCCGCTCATGGCGGTTCCTTTGCCGGTGGGTAGGGCCTCGTTCGACCCGTTACTTCTCCATCGGCGCCCGATGCGATGAGCGTCACGATTATCCGACGAGCGGTCGGTCGACGATGGAATCTCCGCGGCGCGGCCGATCCGTGCTGCGTTATACTCGCACGCGAGTGCCCTGACCTGTCCCGGTGACGCTGCGGAGGAGTCCGATGCTCGACGCCAAGTTCGTTCGCGAGAACGCCGATGCGGTTCGCGCTGCGATGGCCGCGCGGGGGGCGGTCTGGAGCGTGGACGCCTTCCTCTCACTCGATGCCGAGCGCCGCGAGCTCATCGGAGAGGTCGAAGCCTTACAGGCGAAGCGCAACGAGCTCTCCAAGTCGATCGGCGCACTCATGAAGGATGGCAAGCGCGATGAGGCCGAGGGGATCAAGGCCGAGGTCCGCTCGGTCAACGAACGCATCACCGCGCTAGAGGCACGCACGGACCGCGCGGATGCGGACGTGCGCGACATGCTGCTTATCGCACCCAACATCCCGGACGCGAGCGTGCCGCCCGGTGCAGACGAGAGCGACAACGTCGAGGTACGCCGGTGGGGGACGCCGCCGGAGTTCGACTTCGAGCCCGCTGCACACTGGGACCTCGGACCGGCGCTGGGGGCCATCGACTTCGAGCGTGGCGTGAAGCTTGCGAAGTCGCGTTTCGTGGTTCTCGGCAGGGGAGGGGCGCGGCTGAACCGGGCGCTCATCAACTTCATGCTCGATACACACGCCGAGCGGGGCTACACCGAGTGGTCGCTGCCCGCGCTTGCTAACGCCGAGACGCTCACCGGTACCGGGCAGCTGCCGAAGTTCGCAGACGACCTCTTCCATACCGACGAGGGACTCTACCTGATCCCGACCGCCGAGGTTCAGCTCACCAACCTGCACCGCGACGAGGTGCTCGAGGCGGATGTCTTGCCGCTACGCTACACGGCCTACACGCCATGTTTTCGCGAGGAGGCAGGCGCGGCCGGCCGCGACACCCGCGGGATGATTCGCGTGCACCAGTTCGACAAGGTGGAGCTCGTGAAGTACGCGGCTCCCGAGGAGAGCTTCGACGAGCTCGAGGCGATGGTCGCCGATGCAGAGCTGATCTTGCAGCGGCTCGGCCTCGCCTACCGCGTCATTACGCTGTGTACCGGGGACATCGGTTTCGCCGCCGCCAAGACCTACGACATCGAGGTCTGGCTGCCGAGCTACGGCGACTACAAAGAGATCTCGAGCTGCAGCAACTGCACCGACTTCCAGGCGCGGCGTGCAGCGATCAAGTACCGTGACCCGGGTGCGTTCAGGGGTTCGCGCTTCGTGCACACGCTCAACGGTTCCGGCCTCGCTGTCGGCCGCTGCCTGGTGGCCGTCCTCGAGAACTATCAGCGGGCTGATGGAAGCGTCGAGGTCCCCGATGTCCTTCGCCCGTACCTCGGCGGGATGAGCGAGATCACTCCGGAGTAGCGCGGCCCGGACAGGGAATACTCCTGCCGAGGAGACCTGTCCGCTCTCACCCCGGGAGTGCAACCATGGCTGATGTCCGCATGCCTACCACCCTCACTGTCTTTGGCGCGACCGGAGACCTCATGGCGCGAAAGATCGTGCCCGCGCTCTACTACCTGCTCGGCAAGGGCGAGCTACCCGAGAACTACGCGGTAGTCGGGTTCTCCCGTCGGGACTGGAGCGATGAGGATCTTCGCGACCGCGTGCGGGAGATGCTGCTCGCGGCCTACCCGGATACCCGGCCGGAGGAGTATGACGATTTCTGCGAGCGCTTCACCTACGTCCGCGGCACGTTCGAGGATGACGACGCCTACGATGCTCTCGCCGAACACCTCCACGGGATCGACGACACATGGGGGACGTGTACGAGCAAACTCTTCTACCTCGCCGTGCCGCCCGAGCACTACCAGACCATCCTGAAGAGGCTGGCGGGCAGCGGCCTCACAGAGCCGTGCAGCGAGACGCAAGGGTGGACGCGAGTCCTCGTCGAGAAGCCCTTCGGCAACGACGAGGAGACCTCCCGGGAGCTCGACGAACTCCTCGGCGGGCTCTTCCGCGAGGAGCAGATCTACCGCATCGACCACTATCTGGCCAAAGAGATGCTGCAGGGCATCATGAACTTCCGCTTCACCAACAACCTCTTCGAGGCAGGGTGGAGCCGTGACGCTATCGAGTCGATCG
>CAYGFZ010000064.1:0-5907 GCA_964349355.1 uncultured Coriobacteriaceae bacterium
GACATGCTTCCGCAAGGGTCGACGGTCGTCGCGATGGTCTCCGGCGGCGCGGATTCGATGGCCCTGCTTCACCTGCTCGTCTCGGGCGAGCTTGGTGACGGCCTCGATGTGAGCGTGCTGCACGTCAATCACCTGCTCCGCGGCGCCGACGCCGACGCCGACGAGGCCTACGTGGTCGCCGAGTGCGCCCGGCTCGGCGTGTCCTGCCGCGCGGTCCGCTTCGATGTAGCTGGCTATGCGGAGACTGCGGGGCTCAACCTCGAGGACGCCGGCCGGATCGTCCGCTACCGCTTTGCCGCCGAGGAGGCCGACGCCCGTGCGCTCGCCGTCAGCGCGGCACCTTCGGGCGCACGTATCGCTGTCGCCCACACGCTCGACGACCGCATCGAGACGTTCGTCTCGCGACTCCTCTCCGGTGCAGGCATGGGAGGGCTCGCGTCCATCCGCCCCGTGCGTGACCGCATCGTCAGGCCGCTCAGCGACGTGCCGCGCCCGCAAATCAGATCCTGGCTCGAGGAGTGCGGTCATTCCTGGCGCGAAGACGTCTCCAACCTCGACACGTCGCGTACCCGGGCTCGCATCCGTCACGAGGTCCTGCCGGTCCTCCTCGAGGCCGAGCCTGCGCTCCACACCACGCTTGCCCGCACGATGCGCATCCTCACCGACGAAGATGCGCTCCTCGCTGAGATGGCCGAGGCTTTCGTCCGCGACTTCACGACCGCCGAGGCACGAGAGGGCGAGGTCTCGCTCGACCGCGCGATGCTCTGCACGCTTACGCCTGCGATGCGTCGCCGGACCGTCCGCGCGGCACTGGAACGTACGTTTCCCGAGGTCTCTCGGCTTGACTTCGCCCATGTCGAAGCAGTCGTCTCCGGTCTACAGGACGATGCTTTCGCACGCGACCTCACCGGAGGACTGCGGGCGTTCACCGAGTACGGTAGAATGACGGTCTCGCAACACGGGGAGGGGTGCCCGCCAGTGGCACCCTCTTTGCTCCCTTTACCGGGCAGTGTCGATCTCGGACACACGGGAGTGCTCTTCGCCGAGTTCGTGTCACCCGAGGACCACGAGGGCGATGCGTCGAGCGTGGTGGTCGATGTCGGCGAGGCGGAGACGCTGTCGGTCGGCCCGGTGGTGGCGGGGGAGAGGATGCAACCCCTCGGCATGCAGGGAACGAAGAAACTCTCGGACCTCCTTATCGATGCGAAGGTGCCCAGACGCGACCGCCCGTCTGTGCCGGTCGTGCGGGATGGTAAGCGGGTCGTGTGGCTCGCCGGTGTCAGGCAGAGTGAGGAGTACAGGGTCGGCCCGGGCACACTACGTGCGGTCCGACTTACACTGCAAGCGGACCGATAGGCTGGCGCGGCAAGGGCCGCGGAGACAAGGAGTCTTGGATGCATTCGGATCTCGACCGCATCGTTGTGACCGAGGAACAGATCAAAGAGCGCGTGAGGGAACTGGGCGCAGAGATCAGCCGCGACTACGGTGGCGAGACAGTTCTTCTCGTTGCAGTACTTAGGGGCGCGGCACTCTTCGTCGCCGATCTTGCTCGAACGATCGATTCCCCGGTCGAGGTCGACTTCATGGCGGTCTCAAGCTACGGTTCTTCGACCGAGTCGTCCGGTGTCGTCCGAATCATCAAGGACCTTGAGGAGCTCATCGAGGGCCGGCACGTGATCGTCGTCGAGGACATCATCGACACAGGGCTCACGCTGAAGTATCTGCTGAAGAACCTCGCGTCGCGCAAGCCCAAGAGTCTGGAGATCGTCTCGCTCCTGTACAAGAAGGACAAGCAGAGGGTACCTATCTCATGTAAGTATGTCGGGTTCGATGTCCCGGACGAGTTCGTCGTGGGATATGGCCTGGACTATGCTGAGAGATACAGGAACCTCCCCTACATCGGAGTACTCCGGCCAGAGATCTACTCGGAGTAACGCCGCCTGTTCCATCGTTTCGAGGAGATTGAGATCTGTTGAATAGGAATCTGAGAACCGTCCTGCTCTACCTTGTCCTTCTGGTGGCAGCGGTCTACTTCGTCGCCGGCACCCTCGGCGATCCCGACGTACCCACCGAGCTCAGTTCGAGCGCGTTCCAGGCGACGCTCGAGGACGGTCGTATCGTCGACGTCGAGGTGCAGGCGCGTGACCGGACCATCTCCGGCACCTACTATGCGGACACGGCCGCGAGGGATGCTAAAGAGACTTCGAAGTACACGACGACGTTCCTGAGCGACGAGGGGCTCGAGCGCCGTATCGCCGAGTACAACACAGAGGCCGCAGCGGACGCGCAGGTCGATCTCACCATCGACCCTCAGAACACGTCGCTGTGGGTCGGCATCCTCACATCGCTGCTGCCCATCGGCATCTTGATCATCGTGATGATCTACTTCTTCAGCCAGATGCAGGGCGGGAACTCCAAGGTGATGTCGTTTGGCAAGGCCAAGGCCAAGCGAGTGACCCGTGACCAGCCGAGGATCACCTTCAAGGAGGTCGCCGGCGCTGATGAGGCGATCGAGGAGTTGCACGAGATCAAGGAGTACCTCGCCAACCCCGGCAAGTTCCAGGCGCTGGGCGCGAAGATCCCCAAGGGCGTTCTGCTCGTCGGACCTCCCGGAACCGGTAAAACTCTTCTCGCCCGTGCGGTGGCCGGCGAGGCTGCCGTGCCCTTCTTCTCGATATCGGGTTCGGACTTCGTCGAGATGTTCGTCGGCGTTGGCGCGAGCCGGGTGCGCGACCTTTTCGAGCAGGCCAAGGCCGCCAGCCCCTGCATCATATTCATGGATGAGATCGACGCCGTCGGGCGCCAGCGTGGCGCCGGTCTCGGTGGAGGTCACGATGAGCGCGAGCAGACCCTGAACCAGTTGCTCGTCGAGATGGACGGCTTCGACATGCAGGACAACGTGATCTTGATCGCGGCGACCAACCGCCCGGACATCCTCGATCCGGCGCTGCTGCGTCCGGGTCGCTTCGACCGCCAGATCGTGGTCGACCGTCCTGACCTTAAAGGACGCGAGGGGATCCTTAAGATCCATGCGCGCGGCAAGCCGCTGGAGGACGACGTCGATCTCGAGGTCCTTGCGCGCCGCACGCCCGGGTTCACCGGTGCTGACCTAGCCAACCTTGTGAATGAAGCCGCTCTTCTCGCCGCGCGCCACGGTAAGAAGAAGGTCGACATGAAGGAACTCGATGAGGCGATCGAGCGCGTCTTGTCGGGTCCCGAGCGCAAGAGCCGACTCATCTCCGAGGAGGAGAAGAAGGTCATCGCCTATCACGAGGCCGGGCATGCTCTCGTGGGCCACGTGCTACCCAAGACCGACCCGGTCCACAAGATCTCGATCATCGCGCGCGGTCAGTCGCTGGGCTACACGCTCTCTTTGCCGCAGGAGGACCGCTTCTTGAACTCCAAGGGGCAGATGCTCGACCAGATCGCCATGATGCTCGGCGGTCGTGTTGCCGAGGAGATCGCGATCGGCGACATCACGACGGGTGCAAGCAACGACATCGAACGCGCCACCAAACTCGCCAAGCAGATGGTGATGCGTTACGGGATGTCGGACAAGCTGGGACCGCAGACCTTCGGTGACGCGAACCACGAAGTCTTCCTCGGCCGGGACTTTTCGGCGAACGCGGATTACAGCCCCGAGGTCGCGTATGAGATCGACAAGGAGATCAGGCGGCTCATCGATGAGTCATACGATTCCGCGCGAAGGATACTCACCGAGCGTCGAGCGCAACTCGACCTCATGGTCGAAGTCCTCATCGAGCGAGAGACTGTCGACAAGGGCGAACTCGAAGCGTTGCTCGCCGACGACTGGGCAGCCTATCTCGAACTCGAGAAGGCCAGGCTGGCCGAGGAGGCCGAGAGCGAGGCCGAGAGCGAGGATGAGCCTGCCGAGGACGAGATCGCCGAGAGCAAGGTGGCGGCCGAAGAGGGCGACCGCCCGGGAGACGAGGCCCGGGGAGCTCCGCCAGCGGTCTCGAACGTGTAGAGTCCCGGTTCCAGAAAGGGTATATCCCTGGTGAGTGTCACGCGCGCTGCGCGACGCGGATGCTCGTACCTCGGCGAAGGGGAACCCTCCGTGGGGCAGGATCGCACCGGTGACACGCGTTCGATGACGGAGTGGCAGATGCCGGTCGAGGGGGCCGAGCATCTTTCGGGGTCCCGTGGCGGATGGCTCGAAGCCCTGCGCTACCGGATGAGCCCCCGCCGCCTCCTCCAAGACGAACTCCTTGCGTCTCTCAACGACGTTGCTTCGGCGGTGTCCTCCACGCTCTCGGTCGATGAGGTGCTGAACACCATCGTGGATCGCGCCAAGCGCGTGACGAGCACACAGAAAGCGGTCCTTCTGCTGACGACGGACCACTCCGACACTCTCGATTTCGACACGTTGACGGTGAGGGGAAGTCGCGACGAGCTTCCCGAGGAGTGGTGGGCCGGCAAGATCCGGGACATGGCATCGGAGGTCCTGCACAACGGTCGCACCTACCTCGATCATGACAAGCGCCAGCATGCTTTGATGTTGTGCGCCCCCATCAAGGTGCGGATCGGGCTGCTGTGCGCCATCAACGATGAGGATCGCCCGTTCACCGGACACCAGGTCGAGTACCTGGCGATCCTGAGTTCGTTTGCGGCTGCTGCCGTCGAGAACGCACGACTCGCCGAGGAGAACAGTTACGTCCTGCTTGCCTCCGAGCGAGATCGTATCGCACGCGAGATGCACGACGGGATCGCGCAGTCGCTCTTCTCGATCTCGCTTGGACTGGAGGTCTGCAAGAAGCAGGTGTTCCGCGATCCGCAGACGGTCGCCGAGCGTCTCGAGGAGTTGCAGGACGAGCTTAATGTCAGCATGGTCGAACTCAGGCGAGTCATCTACGATCTCCGCCCGGCGAAACTTCAAGAGCTTGGCCTTGCCGCCTCTGTCGAGCACTGGGTCAAGGAGGCGACGAACGGCCGGGACGTCGAGGGAGAGGTCATCGTGCGCGGCGAGCCGCGGTTCCTGACAGGCGCGCTTGAGGCGTGCCTGTACCGGGTGGCGAAGGAGACCGTGAGCAACATCGTACGGCACGCTGATGCAAGCCACTTCGAGGTACTCCTCGACTACAAGGACCGGAGTGTGATCCTGTTCGTCTCTGACGACGGCCGGGGCTTTGATGTGGACCAGGTGCTCGCCCGCCGAGAGACAGACGGATCGATCGGACTACATAGCATCACGCACCGGGTGAGAGGCGAGGGTGGGGTCGTCGACATCCGGAGCGAACCGGGCAAAGGTACGCAGGTCCGGGTCGAGATTCCGCTCTAAGGAGGGACAGTGTGAGCGATGTCAGAGTGTTCATCGTCGACGACCACGAGCTTGTCCGCTTTGCACTCAAGTCGCTGATCGACGACGAGCCGGGTCTCGTGTTCGTAGGCGAGGCGGCCAACGGCGATGAGGCGATCGAAAGAGTGGCCGAGGCCGCGCCGGACGTGATGTTGCTCGACATGCGCATGCCTGGCCCCGGCGGGACCGAGGTCTGCAGGCGCGTGCTGGAGGCGCACGAGGGTGTCAGGATCCTCGTGCTCACCAGCTACGATGACGAGGAGGAGTTGTTCGGCGTGCTTGCCGCCGGGGCGTCGGGCTACCTGCTCAAGGACTCGCGCGCCGAGAACGTCGCGCAGGCCATCAGGTCTGTTGCTGACGGGCAGGTCGTCTTCGACGATGCGATCGCGCAGCGGGTGATAGCCGGGGGTGCGAAACCAGGCGGGAACGGTGCGGCCGAGGCGATGCGAACCCTGCTCTCAGAGCGCGAGATGGAGGTCTTACGCTTGATGGCGAGGGGCATGAGCAATAAGGAGATCGGTCGCGCGCTGTGGATCGGCGAGACGACCGTGAAGACGCATGTCAGTCATATCCTTCGGAAGCTCGATCGC
>CAYGFZ010000065.1:0-5760 GCA_964349355.1 uncultured Coriobacteriaceae bacterium
CGACCTGCTTGGCCTGCTCCTCGGTCAGCGGGCCGGAAAGTCCCTGGCCGAGGATCCCGGAAAATCCGATCACCGAGTTTAGCGGCGTGCGCAGTTCGTGGCTCATGCTGGCCAGGAAAAGGCTCTTGGTGGCGTTTGCCGCCGCCAGCTCAGTATTGGCCTGCTCGAAGTCGCTCATGGCGATCTCGAGTTCGACATTGGCGTTCTGCAGCTCCTCGTTGGAGGCCTCCAGCTCCTCGTTAACGCAGCCGAGCTCCTCGTTCGTCGTCTGGAGCTCTTCGTTGACGAGATCGAGTTCGGTGTTCGCCACCGCAAGCTCGACCGTACGCTGTTCGACCAGACGCTCGAGGTTGAGCCGGTGGTCTGCCAGCTCTCGCTCTGTACGATCGTGCGTCAGCGCCGCCCCGATCCCATCCGCTACGAGCTGCATCAGCCGTACATCGTCCTTATGCCAATCGCGCAGCGACAGGCAATCGTCGAACCCGACGCTGCCCCACAACTCGTCACCGACGTAGATCGGCAAGATGAGCACGGAAAGGACGTCCTGGCTCTCCAGGTCGAACCGCATCACCGATTCGTCCTCGGGCATCTCGTCGACCACGCGGATGAACGGCTCACGGACCAGGAGCGCCTCTAGAAGCGTCGGTGCATCTGTCTCGTACGGTAAGCACTGCAAGTGCGGGTTGTCGATCTGAGGAGTGATTCCCTCGGCGACCACTTCGTGGATTTGACTCATCCAGCGACCGTGTTTTGGGTGGTCCTCGTCACGGAACACGTACGTCCTGCTCGCCTCCGACACCTCCAACAGTGTCTCAAGCACCGCTTCGAGCCGCTGTCCGATCGGCTGTTCGCGCAGAAGTATCCGCATGCAGACGGCCGTCGCCTTCTCGTAAGCAAGCCGTCGCGCCATCTCCTCCTCGGCCATCTTCCACTCGGTAAGATCGGTCGCGATGGAGAGAAACTGCGGTCCTGCCTCCGTCACGAAGTAGTGCACGCTCACCTCGACCGGGTACGAACTGCCATCCTTGCGTCGGTGCTCGGTCTCGAAGACGACCTGCTCCCGCTCGCCGCTGATCAGTGGAGCGAGCATCTCCCGCACCTGCTCCTCGGGAATGTTTGGCTTAATCTCGAGAACCTTCATCCTGCCGAGGAGTTCGTCATGCGAGTAGCCGAGCCGGCGTATCGCACCGGCGTTGGCGAAGGTGAAGCGCAGCGTCTTGGCGTCATACGCGTAGATCTCGTCGGTACTCGCCTCGATGACCTCGCGCAGCCAGATTTGCTCGCGCAGTTGGCTCAGACGCCGATTGCGCCACATGAACGCGGTCCCTCCGGCTGCGGTGACCACCAGCCCGCCGGCCGCCATGAGGATGAGTGCGAGCCGGTCTCGTACCAGTTCGTACGCCTCCTCCGCATCCATCTTGGAGACAAGTATCCACCCGGAATCCGGGATGGGATTCACCGACGCCACGACCTCGACACCGCGGTAGTCGATCGACTCCACCGCACCGTACTCACCGAGGATCCCCTTCACTGCGGGACGGTGGGTGTTGTCCTCGATCGGCACTCGATACTGTAGCGGCGCATCCTCGCTGAACCGCAGGGGGCTCACGTACAACACATCGTCGCCATCGCGCCGCACGAGCAGCGACTCTCCGGACTCGGACGGGACAGGCCACGACGCAAGGACCGGGTAGAGGTACTGTTCGGGATCGATCGTAAGGACGAGTGCGCCGTGAGCCTCTTCGGAACCACGGTCAAGAAGCGGCGCGACGATGGTGAGATGGATGGGATCGTCGTCGTCATGACGGTGCAGGTCGAGCCAGACGATCTCACCGGACAGGAGCGCCTCGCGGGTCATCCGCTGGATGTGTGTGTCGATCAAGCCGGACTGGCCCGGGAGAAGACCCGACACCTGGCCATCCGGATCAACGAGGTAGACGCCGTCATAGGAGGGGTTCGCCTGAAGGCTCCTAAACCAGTCATTCAGGTCGCGAACGGCCGTCACATCTTCAGTCTCGATGACATCACGGGCGAGCGAGATGAAGGCGGGGTTGTCGCAGAAGACCCCGGCCTCGGCAAGACGGCTTTCACGCCACCCCTGAAGCTCCACGGCGCGGAGATCGCCGATAGCCACAATCTTATCCTGCGCTTTGGCACGCAGCACCTCGGCCTGATCGTGGTAGACCCAGACCCCGATCACTGCGACCAGGAAGGTCGTCAGAGCAAGCAAAGCCAACAGGCCCATGCTACTCAGACGTTCGCTGTTTGTGCCCGATGCGCGCATAGCTACGTGCCGCCCTTCGCTAGTGAGGGCAGTATACGCCGATGGAAGGGGCATCCACTAGAGCAGGCGGGCAGAAACCGACGGTCAGCGCGGTGCAAAGCCCGAGTGCCATCGCCAGGCGTCGGCGATCATCGTGGACAGCTCGCCGCGGGCTGGCTCCCACCCGAGGAGATCGGCGGCGCGCTGGGCGGAGGCGACAAGCGCCGCGGGATCCCCGGGTCGCCTCGGCCCGATGGATATCTCGACCTCTCGGCCGGTGACCGCGGCGCACGCACGTACGACCTCGAGGTTGGAGTAACCGCGTCCGTTGCCGAGGTTCAGGACCGCGCCATCTCCCCCGCCTCCGAGGCGCTCCAGGCCGAGCCGGTTGGCCTCGGCGAGGTCGCAGACGTGGATGTAGTCGCGCACGCAGGTGCCGTCGGGAGTCGGGTAGTCGTCGCCGAAGACTTCAAAGTGCGCCTGCCCGCCGGCGATCGCGCCAAGGATTCGCGGGATGATGTGCGTCTCGGGGTCGTGCGCCTCGCCGAGCGACCCGTCGGGTAGCGCTCCCGCAACGTTGAAGTAGCGAAAGCGGACCGAGCGCATCTGATGTGCGATGCCGTACCAGTCGAGCATCTGCTCGAACATCAGCTTGGTCGCACCATAAGCGTTCACCGGCGCGAGCACGGCGTCTTCGGGGATCGGCACCACCTGCGGCTCACCGTGGACCGCAGCGGTCGAAGAGAAGACGATGGCATCGACACCGTGGCGGACCATCGCATCGAGCATGACGATCGGCTCGGCGACGTTGGCGGTGAAGTATCGGCCGGGTTCGCGCTGCGACTTCCCGACCTCGATCAAGCCTGCGAGGTGCATAACCGAGTCACAACCCGGGAGCACAGAGTCGAGCAGCCCGCTGTCACCTACCGAGCCCTGCACGAACTCCGCACGCAGGTCGACAGCTTCGCGACGTCCCCGTACCAGCGAATCTAAAACGACGACCGAGTGACCGGCATCGAGCAGGTGCCGGGTGGTGATAGCACCGATGTAGCCGGCGCCCCCGGTGACGAGTATCCGCATCCTTTACTCCCCTAGCGGCGGAACGCCGCGCTTGATCGAACGAACGACACGCTGGGACACCGCCTTGTCCCAGCGTTTGGGCCTGAGCCAACGGCGCGGCCCCGCAAGCGCGTCCTCCACAGCGGATACCACGGCCTCAACGCTTGCATCACAGAGGCGGTTCGCACCTCGCTTCAGCGGCGCAGCCCGTTCGGTACAGGGGCGCACCGTCACACACGGCGTATCGAGCATACACGTCTCCTCCTGCACGCCGCTGGAGTCGGTGACCGCTATCGCAGCGTCGCGCAGCAACGCAAGCATGTCGTGGTAGTTGACCGGGTCCACCAGGCGTACCGAGGACGGCACGCGCAACCCGAACTTCTCGACCGCAGCGCCAACGCCTGCGGCATCCGGGAGCAGCACGGGCAGATCGATCGCGCCCAGACCGTCAAGGATGGACTGCATCCGCCTGTGATCGGAGAGGTTCTCGACACGGTGAAAACCGGCGAGCACGTAGGCGCCGCGAGTCAATCCGTAGGACGCCGCTGCGTCGAGCTTGCGGATCTCCTCGGCGTGGCAGATCACGGACTCGGCGAGCATGCTGCCGACGAACACTATGCGCTCCGGGTCGATACCCTCCGCAGTGAGGTTGGCGATCGAAGTCTCGTCGCAGGCAAGATGCAGAGAGGCGACACGGGAGATCAGCACGCGGTTGATCTCGTCGGGCAGCGTGAGGTTGCCGCATCGCATGCCGGCTTCGAGGTGCGCCACCGGGAGGCGAAGTTTGGCCGCCGCGATGACGAGCGCGAGCGTCGGGTCGACGTCTCCAACCGCAAGGACCGCGTCAGGACGCTCGGCCGCGAGGAGCTCTTCGAGTGCCACGAGTGCGGCGCCTGTGGTGACCGCGTTTGTGCCCTCCCCGATGTCGAGGAACCAGGTCGGCGTGGGAATCGTGATGCCGTGAAAGGAGACAGTACCGTGCTGATCGTTCCCGCGGGCGTTCTTCGTCAGCGTGCGAGAGCCTGTGAACGCGACGTCGGCGGTAATGCCGGCCTTCGCTAAAGCGGGAATGAGCGGCGCGACCTTGACGATGTTGGGACGCGCACCCACGACCACGATGATTCGCACGGACAGACTCTCCTTCGCGACGGCTTGATTCGTACCCTTCCCCTACTCGTACCCCTTCAAGGACATGATTCCTCCGCCGAGGGCCTCAACGACACGCTCGGAGACCTGCGTGTCCCAGCGCTCAGGGTGCGGCCAGTCAAGCGGCGAGTCAAGCGCGCCGCGCAGCGCGTCCAGGATCGGATCCGCCTCGGCCTGAACGAGCCGGTTGGCGCCCACCTCGACGGTGATCCCGCGCTCGGTGTTGCGGCGCACCGTCACGCACGGAGTGCCGACCATGCACGCTTCTTCCTGGATGCCGCCGGAGTCGGTGACGATGGCAGCCGCGTCGCGCTGGAGGGCGAGCATGTCGAGGTAGCCGACGGGGTCGACAAGATGTACCGGGCTCCCGGCCCCGCCCAGGCCCGCCTCGGCGAGAAGCGGACGGGTGCGGGGGTGCACAGGGAAGAGCACCGGCGCTCCCGCGGCGAGAAACGCTTGCGCGATCGCGGCGAGCCGCTCGGGGTGATCGGTGTTCTCGGGACGGTGGACGGTTGCGAGCACGTAGCTGCCCGGCTCGAGCCCGTAGGCGTCGCGCGCAGGCGTGCGGCCCGCGATCCGCTCGAGGTTACGCAGCACGCTCTCGGCCATGACGTTGCCGGTGAAGTGGATGCGATTGTGCGCGATGCCCTCGGCGACGAGGTTGGTGTCGGCCTCCCGGCAGGTGGTGAGGTGCATCGCGGAGAGCTGGTCGGCCACGAGGCGGTTGACCTCCTCGGGCATCGACATGTCGCCGGAGCGCAGGCCCGCCTCGAGGTGGACGACCGGTATGTGCAGCTTGGCGGCTGCGAGCGCTCCGGCAAGCGTGGAGTTCACGTCACCGACCACGAGCACCGCGTCAGGACACTCGGCATCGAAGAGCTCTTCGAGCGCGATCATCGCCTTGCCGGTCTGCACCGCGTGCGTGCCAGACCCTATGCCGAGAAACCACGTCGGCTCGGGAAGCTCCAGATCGCTGAAGAAGATGTCGGACATCGACGCATCGTAGTGCTGGCCGGTGTGTGCGATGTCGGCCCGGATGCCGGCAGAAGCAAGCGCAGGCATGAGCGGACCGGCCTTGATGAAGTTGGGCCGGGCACCGACGACGACGATCAGACGCATGAGCGTGGACTCCTTTAGATGATGGGTGTGGGCACCTGTCGCATGATACTGCAACTCCCCTCGCTTGGCCGAAGAGTGGCCGAGAGGGTGGCGGGGCTGCGGTCACTGCGACGCAAGTAGGCGGCCGAACGTCTCCAGATCGAGCATCTCGGCCTCTGCCGGGCGCTCGAGAA
>CAYGFZ010000066.1:0-5421 GCA_964349355.1 uncultured Coriobacteriaceae bacterium
CTCCATCGCATCCATCAGCGGTCCGGGACCACATATGAAGTACTGAAAACGCCGAAAGAGAGACGGCGGAAGATAGCGCGCCAGGAGTTCAGCGGTGACAAATCCCCGTTCGCCGTCCCAGCCCTCATCCGCATGCAGGAGGACGGTCACGAGCGTGAGGGAGGGCATTCGCTCGGCCATTGCCTTCAATTCATCTCGGAAAGTCAGGTCGTCGAAGTTGTTGGCCGCGTGAAACATGAATATGGGCCGGACATCTCCGCGCGTCTCAAGGGACTGCAACATCGAGTAGAGCGGCGTGATTCCGACTCCACCTCCGATGAGGACGTAGCCTGCTCCCTCTTCGCGATCGATGGTGAACACCCCGTGAGGACCATCGACCCATGCGGTCGTGCCTGGTTCGATGGTGGGCACGACCTCCGTCGACCAGTCGCCAAGCTGCTTGATGGTGAAGGCGATGGCGCCGTCCTTGTATGGGATGTCTCCGTTGGACGAGAACGAGATCGGATGCTGGTCGGTGCTGAACGGGCTGCGTCCGAATCCAATCCAGGCGAACTGTCCCGGCTCGAAACGGAAGCCCTCGTGGCCAACGGGGCACAGTACAAGTGTGTTTGACTGTCCGTGCTCCACGCGGTTCTCGGTGACCGTCCACGGTCGGCTCATGAGCGAGAGCGGTCTTAAGAGCCTGTAGCGGATGAACATCCCTATGAAGAACATCAGGTAGACGATCCAGAGTGCCCTCATGACAGGAAGCGCGGCGAACCGACCGATTCCCAGAACGTGTGCGGCCGCGAACCCTATGAGCGCGATCGAGAAGAGCCCGTGCGTGGTATGCCAGATGCCGTACGAGAGGCGTACCTGTCTCCGGTAGACAGACAGCCCGACGACCAGCACAGCCAGAAGGAGGGCGACAAGCCCCGCGGTCACGGGCCAGGGAGTCGCGGCTGTCGGCCTGAGTAGAGTGATCGAGTACGCCCGGTCCGCGACGAGGAGCAGCGGGTGAGCGAGTGCGAACGCCATAGCGGCGATGCCGATCTGCCGGTGGAACTGAAGCAGGGAGTCAAGTCCGAATGCGCCGGCGACACCACCGAAACGCGAAATCAGCGCGAGTTCTGTGGCCATGAGGGCCAGTGCGATGTAGCCAGTCGCCGCCGATAAATAGATGAGCGCACTCGCCGCTCGGCGGGGTTCGAAGAAGATCATCCCCACGACGAGCGGGAACAGGATGATCGTCAGGTACAGCCCGAACCAGAACACACCGCGTATGATCAGTCGCATGCCGAGTCACCTCGCGATGTCGATCGCTGCCGGGTCAAACTGCCCTCGATTCCATTATCGCGCCCTCGTGCAGGAGTATACCCGTTCGGGTAATCCCCCCCTGGTAGATTCACGTACGTGAGTGGGCGTGACTTCCAAGCGGGTATATTACACCCTGAGCCTTACTGGGTATGTGGCCGTCCTGTGGGCGTGCCGCCAAGAGGGGAGTTGCCATGGGAGTCCTGACTCGAAGACCATCGAACACGAACCGGGCCATCACGGGTGCGATTGCTTTTTTGTTGCTGTTCGCGCTCGTGCCGGTGCTCCCGGCTCAGGCGGGCACAGCCACGTGGTATGTGGACGTGGCTTCCGGAAGCGATGCGAACCCCGGGACAGCGGATTCGCCGTTCAAGACGATCACGGCAGGGTTGGCCGCAGCCAGCGAGGGTGATGTGGTCCGTGTGGCCCCGGGAACGTACCGTGCCGCTGCCATGAATGAGATCGGAGTCGCACTTGCCCCCGAGGGTGAGCTGTTTCCCCTTATGGTCCCTTCGGGAGTCACTCTGAACTCTTCGGGGGGACCGGATGTCACGATCATCGACGGCGAGAACGAGGGCGGCGATCTGGTCATGCCGGTTGCCACCGCCGAGATCGGTGACTCGGGCCCACTGCTGGTGATCGAAGAGGCGACCGGTGTGACGGTACAGGGCTTCACTCTGACGCGGGGCTCGTCCTTCGCCGGGGGCGGCGCAGCGGTCGCCGGTTCGGATGAGGTCGTTTTCGACAACGTCGTCTTCGACGACAACCGGGCGTTCGCCGGTGGAGGTATGTTCGTCATCGACGCTTCCGTAGAGCTCGTAGGGTGCTTGTTCCTCGGCTCCTTCGCTGGCTTCGATTTCGACGACGAGGATCTGGAGCTTCGTGAGAACGGCTACGGGGAACCTGAGGCGAATGCATACGCCGGAGGCGGGCTGGCCGCAGTCGGCTCAGAGATCGTGTTGAGGGAGTGCGATTTCGTCGGCAACGTGGCCTATCTGTTGGGCGCAGGAGCGCTATTCGATGGCTGCACCGTTGAGGTTGACGGTGCATGGCTCGAGAGCGGATACGTTACCGCCGAACAGGTCACTGTGGAAGGAGGGACAATCGAATCGTTCGATGGTCCCGAGGTGCAGGCGAAAAGCCCATGGACCGATCGCGGCGAGGCGACCATCCAGGACGACTACTACGACGACTACGTTGGAGGCGGCTTTGCGTTCCTTGCGAGTGAAGCGGCGGTGCATGACACGTGGTTCGTGGGCAACAGCGCCCCTAACGGTGGCGGGGTGTTCGCGGACGACCTTTCGGATGTGACGGTCTCGGATAGCGCTTTTGAGGAGAACTTCGCGATCTCGGGCGCCGGCGTCATGAGCGGACGCTTCAACCCGGCCTGGGCGGTGGCCTCCGAATTCGAGGCAGCAGGTATCGAACTCGGGGAGGAGAGCTTCCCGATGCCGGATCCGGGTCTGTCGATCGACAAAAGCGTGTTCGGGTACAACTCCGCAGACTCGACTGTCGAGGTTCGGAGAGACTACGGGGCTTTCCCCACGGAAGTTCCGGGCGATCACGGGGGCCCCGCTACGATAGCGAACAGCCTGTTCCATGAGAACTTTTCGTGGATTGGTGTCGTAAGGGCCGAGGCGACCGATATCTGGAACTGCACATTCGCCGATAACGGAGTGGGCGGTATGATCAGCGGGCTCGAAGCCTCGGACCTCTCGCCCGCCACCATCTTCTACGAGTGGAGTACCGTGGTCGTCGACCCGGATAGTTCCGTGGTCAACAGCGTTCTATGGGGCAACGGCTCCGAGGAGTTCGACTTCGACCTCGACGCTGACCTCAAGATCCAGGGACTTGCCGGGCCGGCAGACATCATGGGCGGATACGTCGCGTACACGAATGCGGAGCACCCCATCGAAGCTCATGAGGCCGGTAGCGGTAACATCTCCAAGAATCCGCTGTTCGTCGAGCCGATGTGGGCCGACTATCGCTTGCGTCCCGGATCCCCATCCATCGATACCGGCACCAACACAGGGGCCCCACGCGAGGATCTTCTCGGACGGGCTCGTCCGTACGACGGTAACCTCTCCGGCACCGCGGTGACCGATATGGGCGCCTACGAGTACAGGCCGGAGAAGGCGGTACGCCTCGGTGGTGCTGACCGCTACTCGACATCGGTGCGGATCTCGCAGGAGAACTTCGAGCATTCCGATACGGTCCTGATCGCTCGCGGCGACGACTTCTCCGACGGCCTGGCTGCGTCGGGCCTCGCGGGGCTTTATGGCGCTCCGCTACTACTAACCAAGTCGGACACGCTTCCGCCGCAGGTAGCTGCCGAGATCGAGCGTCTCGGAGCGTCGGAAGTGATAATCGTCGGAGGACGGCAGGCCGTGAGCGACGGCGTGAAGGCCGATTTGCAGGCACTCGGCCTCATGGTCGAGAGGGTCGCCGGTGAGGATCGCTATCGAACCGCAGAGCGCATCGCGGAGCGCATCGCCGATGCCGTAGGTGATCCGGAAGTCCTCTTCCTTGTGCGGGGTGACGAGTTCCCCGATGCGCTTGCAGTCTCCCCCGTAGCATACGCTCGGCACGCACCTATCTTGCTCGTCAAGCCGAGCGAGTGGGCGGCGCCGGGTATCGGGGTGTCAACATCCGTTAATACGACGGTTTACATCGCCGGTGGCGAGGCTGCGGTCTCTGAGACGGTCGAGGAGTCGGTGAAGAACGCGGGAATGAATGTGGAGCGGATCGCCGGTCGTGACCGGTATGATACCGCCGCGCAGTTCGGAAAGCGTGCCGTGCGTGAAGGATGGGCCACGTTTGAGTTCGTGGGCCTGGCGACTGGCCAGGACTTCCCTGATGCTCTCACGGGAGGCTCTGCCATCGGTTCGCACAACGGCGTGTTGATGCTGACGCCCGCGACTGCGCTTCATTGGTCGGTCGAGCGCGTCTTGAGGGACAACAAGGCGCTCATCCGCAAGGTGGAGGTCTTCGGTGGCCCGACCGCACTTAGCCAGCCGGTCATGCAGTTCGTTGAATCTGCCGTAGGGCCGAGGAACTGAGAGACGGTGCCGGGTCCGTAGGCACTGGAGCGATCGACGGGGAGGCCGCGCTTCGCGCGGCCTCCCTCAGACTGCTGACAAACCCCCGCTGGCCGCATGGTCTGCGGGGGCTTCGTCGCCCTTTGAGTATTTTGGTCGGCCGACCGGTGCCGACCACCGCACCGAACAGGCTCAGGGGTGGACTTTCACGCTCAATATCGGGGTGCTCGTCAATGCGATCGTTGCGTTCCTGGTTGTCGCACCCGCGCTGTTCTTCGTCGTGAGAGGGATGAACCGGTGTCGAGGAGGCGGAGACTGCTCCCACTGCGAAGGAGTGCCCCTTCTGCCTCACGGAGATCCCGCTTGCGGCTACCCGCTGTCCGGCGTGTACGTCCGATCAGCCTGCTGAGTAGCGTCTACTCGAGCGGAAGCGTGAACCCGACGGATGCGCCCCGACCCTCGCCGGCGCTCTCCACGAAGGTCTCCCCGCCGTGATCTGCGATGATCCGGTGCGAGATGGCCAGTCCGAGTCCCGCGCCGCCGGTGTCTGCGGCACGGGAGGAGTCGGCGCGGTAGAAGCGCTCGAACACGTGCGGGAGATCGGCAGGGTCGATCCCGGCACCGGTGTCGGTGACGCGCACCTCGGCGAGTCCGCTGTCGGAGTGCGTGGAGACCGTCACCAGTACGCTCCCATCCGACGTGTGCCGCAGAGCGTTGGAGAGCAGGTTGCGGAGCACCTGGGTGAGGCGACCTTCATCGCCTGTTACCGTGACTGGCGTCCCAGGGGTGCGCGCGTGGACCGTCACGTTCGGGAGGGCTTGAGATGACGCATGCTCAGTCTCGCGGCGGGTGAGCGCGGCCAAGTCGACCGCTACCATCGAATAGGAGAGGCGACCCGCCTCGGCGAGAGCGAGCTCCTGGAGGTCATCGACGAGCCGGGAGAGGTTAGTCAAATCGTCGACGACCGAGTCGAGTCGCGGGCGGTCGGTGGCGATGACGCCCTCCGCCATCCCTTCGACTTGGACCCGGGCCGCAGTGAGCGGGTTGCGGAGTTCGTGGGCGACGTCGGCGACCATCCGGCGCCGGAGCT
>CAYGFZ010000067.1:0-5415 GCA_964349355.1 uncultured Coriobacteriaceae bacterium
GCCTCGGCCTGTGCCTCGGCGTAGACGATCTCGGCGAGCTTGTAGCCGGCCTGCTGGAGTTTCTCTGTCGATGCTGTGATCGCGGCGGTATCGCCGCCGTCGAGTGCCTCTTTGACCTCGGCGAGCGCTTCCTCACACGCCGTCTTGGTCTCCTCGGGCACCTTCTCGCCGAGGTCGGCGAGAGTCTTCTCGGTGGAGTAGACGAGCGTGTCGGCCGTGTTGCGCGCCTCGGCCGCCTCTTTCTTCTCACGATCCTCGTCAGCGTGCGCGTCAGCGTCGGAGACCATGCGCTCGACCTCTTCGTCGGAAAGCGCGGTGGTGCCGGAGATGGTGATCTTCTGCTCCTGGCCAGTTCCCTTGTCCTTGGCCGACACGTTCACGATGCCGTTGGCGTCGATGTCGAACGTGACCTCGACCTGCGGGACACCGCGCGGAGCCGGCGGGATGTTCATCAGGTTGAACTTGCCGAGGGTCTTATTGTCAGTGGCCATCTCGCGCTCACCCTGGAGCACGTGGATCTCAACCGAGGTCTGTCCGTCAGCCGCCGTTGTATAGGTCTCGGTCTTGCGGGTCGGGATCGTCGTGTTGCGCTCGATCATCTTGGTCATCACGCCACCAAGGGTCTCTACTCCAAGCGACAGCGGCGTGACATCAAGCAGGAGGATGTCCTTGACGTCCCCGGCCAGCACGCCACCCTGGACCGCTGCGCCGATCGCCACGACCTCATCGGGGTTCACGCCCTTATGCGGGTCCTTGCCGGTGATGGTCTTGACCATCTCCACAACGGCCGGCATACGAGTCGAGCCACCCACGAGGATGACATGGTCGATCTCGGACGCCTTGATGCCCGCGTCCTTGATCGACGTCTCCACCGGCTTCTTACAGCGGTCGAGCAACTCGCTCGTGACCTTCTGAAAGTCGGCACGTGTGAGCGTGTAATCGAGATGCTTCGGCCCGCTCGCATCAGCGGTCACGAACGGGAGGTTGATCTGGGTCGTCTGCGTGGTCGAGAGTTCCATCTTCGCCTTCTCGGCAGCCTCTTTGAGCCGCTGGAGGGCCATCTTGTCGGCGCGCAGGTCGATCCCATGGTCCGACTTGAACTTATCGGCGAGCCAGTCGATGACACACTGGTCCCAGTCGTCTCCACCGAGATGGTTGTCGCCAGAGGTCGACTTGACCTCGAACACGCCCTCGCCGATCTCGAGGATCGAGACGTCGAAAGTGCCGCCGCCGAGGTCGAAAACGAGGATCGTCTGATTCTCATCGCCTTTGTCCAAACCGTAGGCGAGTGCGGCGGCGGTCGGCTCGTTGATGATGCGTTTGACATCCAGGCCAGCGATCTTGCCCGCGTCCTTGGTGGCCTGGCGCTGCATATCGTTGAAGTAGGCGGGGACCGTGATGACCGCCTCGGTCACCTTCTCGCCGAGGTAGGCCTCCGCATCCGCTTTGAGTTTCTGCAGGACCATCGCCGAGATCTCCTCAGGCGTGAACTGCTTACCTTCGATGTCGACCATCACGCGACCATCCTTGCCCTTGGCCACGTTGTAGGCGATCGTCTTGCGTTCCGAAGTTGTCTCCTCGAACTTGCGGCCGATGAAGCGCTTGATGGAGGTGATGGTGTTCTCGGGGTTGGTGATCGCCTGGTTCTTGGCGGCCTTACCCACGACACGCTCGCCTTCCTTACGAAACGCTACAACCGAAGGCGTTGTGCGATCGCCCTCTGCGTTGATGATGACGGTCGGCTCTCCGCCTTCGAGCACTGCGACTGCGGAGTTTGTCGTACCGAGATCGATTCCGATGACCTTGCCCATCTGTCGCTCTCCTCTCGATCGGACGCGCCCCTGTAGGGGCGCGCAAAGTCGTAGTTGCGCCGCTGAAGTACTGTCCTGAGCAGCGGCGAGTGATGCCAATCTATAATCTAAGTGTGTTCGTGTCAAGTTTTGTGCCAACAGTGGGTGTATACCCCGGCTCGCGGCCACCTAACCGTGCCCCTTTACACGCCGCGCTACGGCAGCTAACGTACGGCGAGACCGGAGCACGGACGTGCCCCGATGACCATAAGAATCAAGGAGGATCGATGCCCCGACCGATCATCAACGAAGACGAGTGTTCCGCCTGCGGAATCTGTATCGACGCATGCACCGAAGGTGTCATCGAGCTCGTCAACGACGTGGCCGTGGCCGTCAACGACGAGGCTTGCACGGCGTGTGCTGCGTGCATGGAAGAGTGCCCGATGGGTGCCATAACCGAGATCGAGGAAGAGTAGTCCTCGCGCAGTACACGTCGCGAAACCCGCGGCACACCTACAGCGACGGTCTCCTCGGTACGAGTGCGCGGAACTGACGCCAGACGCGCTCCTTCGCCTGGTCGTCGGCAAGCGACGCTTCCAGGCCGTCAAGCGCCAATAACGTGCGCCCCTTCGCATCCACCGGTCGGCCGAAGCCTAGGCCATCGAGCCCGTAGGCGTCCCCGAGAAGCCCTGCCGCGACAGCATCGAGGGCGACCACCCACTGCGGGTCGACCGCCTCGATCTGCAGCCGGAGGCGCTTGACGAGTAACTCGCTGTCGATTCCGGTCTCCGGCCGCGCGACCGTGGCGAAGATTGCCGAGGGGTCGAATCCGAGGGCCGCCAGCGCCTTGCGCGCGGCCTCACCGTCCGGCCCTGACAGCGCGGTGCCCCCGGCGACCTCTGCAGGTCCGGGATCGCCCTTGATGAGCGCCACGACAGCGAACGGATCACCGGACCACGGAATCGCGTCCGAACCGGGAGCCGTCCGGTCCGCGGTTCCGAGCTCTGCCCGGACCTTCGCCTCGTAGTGAGCGGCAAGCTCCCCCACCCCGGAAGACGGAGCCGACGCCCCCGTGCTCATGACTTCTTGAACCACCGGTAGGTCGCCGATAGGCCCGCCTCGAGCGGCACACGTGCGTCCCATGCGAACGTATCCCTGGCCTTGGAGGCGTCGAGTGCACTGCGCTGCACATCGCCCGGACGCGCATTCTCGGAATCGAACTCCCCGTAAAACGAAGCGATCGGCCTCAGCTTCGCCGCAAGAGTCGCGACCGAGATCTCCTCGCCGGTCGAGATGTTGTACGCGGGTCCGCACTGACCAGAATCGCGCAGACTCCCCTGGTACCCGATGGCGGTGATGATCGCCGAGGCGACGTCGCCCACGTAGATGAAGTCCCGTGTCTGCTCCCCGGTCCCATAGATCGTCGGCGGCCGCCCCTCGGTCAGTGCCGCACAGAACAGTGCGACGACACCGCCTTCGCCCTTCGCGTCCTGGCGTGGACCGTAGACGTTGGAGAAACGAAACGACGCGAAATCGGTCTTTGTTGATGCGAGTTCCTCGGCGAGTACCTGCTCGGCAGCCATCTTCGATCCGCCATAAGGGTTGACGGGATCCTTCTGCGCACACTCCGTGAGCGGAAGCTCGACAGGGTCCCCGTACACGGCAGCGGAGGAGGCGGAGATCACCCGCCGGGCACCCGCGGCCGCCGCAGCCGCAGCTACAGCGCGCGTGCCATCGACGTTCACAGCCCAGTCGAACTCGGGATCCTCGAGCGATCGCGGGACGCTCGACTGCGCCGCAAGATGCACGACCACCTCGGGCCCGAACTCTGCGATCGCCGAGACGAGCCGGTCGTCGAGTATGTCCATCGTGCGGGTCCAGGTTGCGGGATGGAGGTTCTCGGCATGACCCGTGGACAAGTCGTCGATCACACCTACTTCATGTTCGCCAACGAGTGCATGCACGAGATTCGAGCCGATGAAGCCTGCTCCCCCAGTGACGAGGACTCGCATGGGCGCTCTCCGTTTCTTCAGGCGCCGGACTCTACCGGACCGCTCTCGAATCTCCTCACCTCGACCAGATCCGCCCAGATGATCAGCCGATAACGAGCGCTGTAGGGCGGGTCACACGCCGTCAGCGTAAGACGGGGTTCAGGGGTGGACGCCACCACATCGACCCGGTCCGGCGTGACCGAGAATGACTCGGTCACATCATATGCGTACCGTCTGAACGGCGAGTAGAAGTATATGGTATCTCCCGCTCCCAGTCGGTCCAAGCGGCGAAAGGGTGCTCCGTAGGTGGTCCGGTGTCCGGAGATGGCAGCGTTGCCGACGGGTCCGGGCGGATCGGTGTACGTGATCCATCCGGGTCCACGCTTCAAGATCTCCCGGGTCGTCCCCTTAAGGACAACGACATCGACATCTGCCCCTTCGATCACCAGGCGACCGAACACGCCGCCGTCCGGGAGTGACTCCCAATACGCCAGATCCTCGGCCTCCCACCCTCCCCAGTCGAATACGCCCTCATCTCCGCCGAGGAGTCGATCCGGTGAGGGCGAGCCGACTGCACCCATATCGCTGAGTTCGTCTGAGAGCTCATCTTGCTCGCGCCGGGTGACGATGTCTGTGATGAGGTAGTAGGAAAGGATTCCAAGGGCGAAGCCAAGCAGCAGGTTGCTCAGGGAGCGGACCAGCACCCAGCCCGGGGACCGGCGAAGCGGCGGGGCGACCGTCGCGCTCATGCTCCCCGCTCCCCTCCTCAGCACGTTCCGGCAGACACATACATGAACAACATTTCTGTGACGAATGTTACAGAAGGAACTAATGTCCGGCACCCCCCGTGCCGATAGATTCACTGTAAGGCATTGAGAATCGCACATCGCCGTCGGACTCCCCGATAAAGGCACGGCACACCGAAAGGTGCGCTTCGCAAAGTCACGGGTCTACCGGAGGACACATCCTCCCAGGACAGCCGGACTGCCGGGTACGAGATCTGGTCGAACTCTATCGACCCGGTCCCACCCATGCCAGAAGGGAGGGAACCGGGTCGATGTGCACACCAGGCTCGTAAAGGGGTGCACGGCAATGAAACTCACCAAGCGTAATCACGTCACACGGATCGTCGCGGTCATGCTCGTCAGCGCGCTGGCTATCAGCGCTGCTCCCGCCAGGGCATCGGCCTTCGGAGAGGCCCGGACTGCAGGCTTCTACTCGGTCTTCACCGCGACCCTCACACCTGTTGGAGCACCGAGCACGGCGGCAGAGAAACTCTCCGGTATGACCACGGACGCCGCGGCGTTCACGACGGCGAATCGCCGAGTCGCCAGAGTACAAGCGCCTCTGCCGCGACCTGTTGTGACCACCCAGACTCGGGCCGCCACGCAGAGCGGCACCACTCGATCTGCTGATGCTACGGCAAAGACATCCGTCGCTCCCCAGCCAGCCGCTGCCGCAGCGCCTGCGCCCGCTCCTGCGACTAACACGTTGGCCGAAGCCCGCGCCATCGTCGCCCGCTACGCCGCTACCTACAAGTATGTCGCCGGCACGACCGTCGAGATCGGCAACACTCAGGGCAACGGACAGGCGATCGTCTACTACAAGTCGAAGCGCATCATCATCAACGCGAA
>CAYGFZ010000068.1:0-5364 GCA_964349355.1 uncultured Coriobacteriaceae bacterium
AACACGATAGGGTCGAACGTGTAGGTCCCACCGGGTCCGTTCACGATGTTTCCCAGCGTGAAGACGAACTCGGTTTTGGGGGGAATGAGCGGATTGAAGGTCACAGTGACCGCCTGGCCGGATACGCTGACAGTTCCGGGATGCGAGAGCAGTTGAGCAGACGATACGTCGAACCCGGCGGGGAACGTGACCACTATCTGCACTACCTGCTCGTTGGCGGACGCGTAGGTTCCGAAAGTGTACTGGCTGGTATGACCAGCATAAGGAACGGAAGGGTCGACGGTGATCGTAGGGCCGTCATTGACGCTTATCGCATGTGCGATCGCTGTGGGTAGCGCGAGTGCGATAGCGAGCGTGAGCAGGGGGAACAATCCACGTTTACTTCCGCGCATCGTGATACCCATCGGCTGGCCCCTCATCGACTCTGCCGCGACTGACGCACGGCGAAACCCGTGACGTCGGTCACTATTCTATATGTATCGGCAGGATGGCGTCAGTTCCTGAGACTTCCGAGAGGGGCGGGGAAGCGGCCACCTCGGCGCATCAGCTTCACGCCCGCCCAACCGTTGACCGACATGACCGGTGCGGTACCAAAGAGCCCGCCATACTCGACCACGTCCCCGACGGACTTTCCCGCCGCAGGGATGAGGCGCGTCGCGGTCGTCTTGTTGTTGATGACTCCGATCGCATACGCGTCGGCCATGACTGCGGCGAGGGTCTCGGTCGGTGTATCACCCGGGACGACGATCATGTCGAGCCCGACAGAGCACACGCTCGTCATCGCCTCGAGCTTCTCGAGGGTGAGTGCGCCGTCGTTGATTGCGCGCACCATGCCCATGTCCTCGGAGACGGGGATGAAGGCGCCGGAGAGCCCGCCGATGCTCGACGTGCCCATTGCGCCACCCTTCTTGACGGCGTCGTTGAGGAGCGCGAGTGCCACCGTTGTGCCGGGGCCGCCGCAGCGCTCGACACCGATGGCCTCGATGATGTCGGCGACGCTGTCGCCTGCGGCGGGCGTGGGTGCGAGCGAGAGGTCGACGATGCCCATCTGCACGCCGAGTCGGCGCGCCGCCTCACGCGCGATCAGTTCGCCCACGCGGGTGATCTTGAACGCGGTGCCCTTGATGGCCTCGGCGACGGTGGTGAGGTCTGCATCGGCGGGGAGCGAGGAGACGACAGCGCGCACGACCCCCGGTCCCGAGATGCCGACGTTGACCACCGCGTCGGGTTCTCCCGATCCGTGCATCGCCCCGGCCATGAACGGATTGTCTTCGACCATGTTGCAGAACACCACGAGTTTGCCCGCGCCGAAGGAGTCGCGGTCGGCAGTGAGCGTGGCGGTCTCGCCGATGACCTCGGCCATTCGCAGGACTGCGTCCATGTTGATGCCCGCGCGCGTGGACGCGACGTTGACGCTCGCACACACCCGTTCGGTGGTAGCCAGAGCGGTTGGGATCGAGTCGATGAGGCGCCGGTCGCCGTTCCCGGTGCCCTTGTGGACCAGCGCCGAGAATCCGCCGACGAAGTCCACCCCGACCTCGGTCGCCGCACGGTCGAGCGCGACGGCGAGCGGTGTCAGGTCGACCGTATCGCAGGCGGCGGCGATGTGTGCGATGGGCGTGACGGCGATGCGGCGGTTGACGATCGGCACGCCGTACTCGGCACTGATGGCCTCGCATACGGGCACGAGTCGCTCGGCGCGCGTGGTGACCGTGTCGTAGATGTTGGCGGCCATCCGGTCGATGCCGGGGTGGGCACACGCGTCGAGCGACAGGCCGAGGGTGACGGTGCGGACGTCGAGGTTCTGCTGCGTGACCATGAGCAGCGTCTCGACGATCTCCTCGGGCGATATGTTGAGCATTGGGGCTCCTCGGTGATTTCTGACGGGCGGGATCAGATGCGATGCATGAAGCGGAAGACGTCCTCGCGCTGGAGGGTGACCTGCACACCGATCTCCTCGCCTGCCCCGGCGAGCCGACGCTGCAACTCGTCGAACGGCGTCTGCTCCTCGTCGACCGTCACGAGCATCGTCATCGAGAAGATGCCGCCGATGATCGTCTGGCGGATATCCTCGATGTTGGCGCCCGAATCGGCGAGTATGCGCGAGATCGCCGCGACGATGCCGACGCGGTCATCGCCGAGCACCGACAGGATCGCGGGTGTATGCATGAGTGGCTCCCTTCGGGTGTGACTCCGTGTGCGGCTATACTCCCATATACCGCACGAGCGCGCCCGCATCCACTGCCCGGGCCGCTCACGTCATCTGCCGAGGAGGACCGAATGGCCGTACCGATCACACCCGTCGAGATCGGTGACGTGGTCCGTCTCAAGAAGCCTCACCCCTGCGGAACCAACGAGTGGATGGTCGTTCGCGTTGGAATGGATATCGGGCTGGAGTGTCAGGGCTGCCAGCGAAAGGTGCTCCTCGTGCGCTCCGAGTTCGACCGACGGTTCCGCGGGTTTATCCGGCGGGCTGCTGACGGCGCCGGTACATCCGGAGAGCCGGACGGCGTGGCGTAAGCGCTACGACTCTTCGGCGGGGACGGTGACCCCGGGCTTCTCTACGCGGTTGAGCTGCATATGGATGTGGTCGCCCGGGTCGGTCGTGTAGTCGCCGAGCTGGTGGTTGACGCGATCGGAGAGCAGACGGACCGAGGCGATCTGCGTCACACCGCCGTACACCCGGTCCCCGACGCTGACGGTCGGGTCGGTGACGTGGATGATGACCAGGTCGATCTCGGGCCAGCCGGAGGGTTGGATGTGGATCTCGATGTCCTCGTGCTTCCCGTAGAGGTGGTAGGTCTTCACCTCGAGGATGGTGCCCGTCACAGGCGCGTAGACGGGCGAGCCGGGCGCCGCGCCGATGTCGGCCGCGTTGTCGGGAGCACCTCGCCGGCTGGCACGCCACATCCGCAAAGCTTTGCCGCCGAGAATGCGGGGCTCATCGGCGCTCGAAGCGAAAGGGGCGGCATCGGGGTCGGGAGCGGGCCTGCCGGTACCCTGCTTGTTTGCAGCAGCCGTCATGTCGGCATCGGGCAGGTAGGACTCCATCGGCAGCGCGTTGACTCCGGATGCCTGGTGGAAGGCGACTTCTGTGAGGTGGGCTTCGAGAACCGGCAGGAAGAGCTGCAAGCTCCTGTAGGAGGCGAAGACGGGGGTGAGAAGGTCGGTGCTCACCTCATCGTCGGAAGAGGATGCGGAGGCTGCGGTAAGGGACGTCTGCGTCTGCGGCTCCGCTCGATCGAACGCCAGGCCGGGATCGATCGGCAGCAAGGCCCGCCACGCGACGATGAGCGTGATGATCGAGGCGATGGTCACGAACGCCGTGAAGCGCGCCCGGCGCGCGCGGAGGCGGGCGGCCTGCTGGCGCGCACGGCGGCGCTTGCGTGCTTCTTCGCGGACCGCGGGTTCGATCTCGTCGTAGTCGGGGTAGCCGGTCACGGCAGTACCTGTGCTGTGTCGCCTTCGATCACGACCGATGTACCGTGCGGCCCGGAGATGGTCTTGAGCCGTTCGAGAATCGAGGTCGCCTCAGCGCCGGTCACGAACTTCGGTTGCCCGAACCCTTGCAGGTAGACAGGCGTGGCGCGCACGTTGGCGACGCCGTCGGGTCCGAGCTCGGCACCGAGGATGAACGCCTCGCCGGTCTTCCGCGAATAGTGGTCGAACACGAAATCGCCGAGCGAGTAGGCGATCAGGCCGCCTTCGTAAAACTCGATACCCTGTACGACATGCGGATGATGGGAGAGCACCATGTCCGCTCCGGCGTCGATCGCCACGCGGCCATCTCGGACCTGGTCGGCGTTGGCGTCATCGACATACTCGACTCCCCAGTGAAACGAGACGAGCACATAGTCGTGCTCGTCCTTTGCGGCACCGATCGCCGCAGCCACCGCGTCCATGTCGGTCCGCCCCGGTGCGAGGCCCGCTCCTGAGTCGGTCGCGATGAAGCCGGCGGGGAGTATGTGGCTGAATGAGAGGAATGCCACCGTCGTGTCGCCGTAGGTGGCGACAGCGGGCTTCCATGCGGCGGCGCGGTCCGCCCCGGCCCCGGCATATCCGATCCCGGCGAGGTCGAGAGCGGCGACCGTGTCCATGAGGGCTTCGGTGCCGTAGTCGAGGATGTGGTTGTTCGCGAGCGCGAGGAAGGTGAAGTCGGCCGCTTTCAGGCCTTCGATCGCACGCGGGTCCCCTCGGAAGTAGACGTCTTTGTCGGGCCACGGGGTCCCGCCCGAGGAGAGAGGGCTCTCAAGGTTGCCGACCGCGACATCCGCCCGTGCGAGGTGGTCAGCGACGAGCCGAAGTGGTTCCAGTCCGCCGCTTCGGCCGATGAGTTCCTTCACCCGGCGGTCGAAGTGCATGTCGCCGACGGCCGCGATGGTGAGTGTGGCAGGTCGTGAAGGTTCAGGCTCGACGGCCTCGACGGGGTCGACCGCGGGGAGCGTGGAGGCGGGCTCGGGAGCGGGCGACTTCGGGGAGGGGCCGGGAGCTGCCGAGGGACCCCAGAGAATACCGCCCGCGACCGCAGCTAGTGCAAGGAGTGTGACGAGCGCCATGCCTGCACGGATGCGGCCGCGCCGCAGACGCGCCTGGCGTGCGGATAAACGAGGGGATTCGATGATGGAAGATGAGCGGAAGGCTCGATGCATGGCGGCTCGATGGGCCGGAGTCAGGATGGCGGTGGCAGTATACCATGCTTTACCTATATTAACAGGCGTTACGCTGGGGGTTAGTGGTACAATCGTCGCCACGGTTCGGGGGACACGAGGCGAGGGCTGATGGAGAAACTCGAGGAGATTCTGCGCGCCGAAGAAGACGCCCGACGGGCGCTGCGGGAGGCTCACGATCATGTTGCGGAAATCGGACGCCAGGCGGCCCTGGACGTCGAACGAATACACGCCGAGGCCAAGACCACTGCGCGCCATGAGGTGAGCGCACTTCGGTCGAGTATCCTTCGGGTCGCCGACGAAGAGGCTTCCTCGATAGCCTCGCAGGCGGAGCACGCTCTAGGTGAGTTGGTCAGGTCGGCCGAATTCCGTGTCGGGACTGCGACTGCGACCGTCGTCGCAGAGATTACCGGGTGATTCCTGGTGGCAGTGGCTCGCATGATGAAGGTATCCGTCATCGGGCACACGAGTGTGCTCGATCGTACTGTCTGGGCCCTTCAGCGCGCGGGTGTCGTCGAGATACTCACCCGGGACGCTGATGCGGGAGAGCTCGAGGCGCTCTCGCCCGACGGCAAGCGCGTCGAGGACCTGGAGATCGCCGTCGCCGATGCGGTCTTCGTTCGCGATCTGCTCGGTCGCTTCCATACCTACAAGGCTCCCTTCTCGGCGTTCATCGGCGAGAAGGTGCACCTTTCGA
>CAYGFZ010000069.1:0-5241 GCA_964349355.1 uncultured Coriobacteriaceae bacterium
GACTGGCCCACCGTTTCGGCCTCTCCGACGAGAAAGACCCCGACAAGGTCGAACGAGACCTCATGGCGGCGTTCCCGCACGACGAGTGGTTCCACGTCAACTATCGCTTCATCGATCATGGACGGGCGATCTGTACAGCGAGACGCCCGGCGTGCGGCGCATGCGAGCTGAACGACGTGTGCCCGGCCGCGTTCACGGTGAAAGGATGGCGCGCAGAGCCGTAGCCACCGCAATCGCGGGGCATGGCCTTGATCAGGCGCACAGTGCTTCGTCCACGACCTCCGGAAGCCGGAGCGTGAACTCCGATCCGAGGCCAAGCTCACTCTCGGCGATGATGTCACCGCCGAGAGTAACAGCCAAACGTCGCGACACCATGAGGGCGAACCCGGTCGAACGGGAGCGCCCGGGGCGGGGATCGGCCTCTCCATGCTCCTCGAAGAGGCCGGCGATCTCCTCGGCGGTCATGCCTGCACTCGTGTCGGAGACCCGGAAGACGATGTCGCCACTTCCTGTGGCCTCGACCTCGATGAGCACATGCCCGCTCTCGGTCATCCGGACCGCCCGGGAAACGATGCTCAGGAGAATCTGCTCAAGTCGCCTGCAATCGGTGCACATGGTGAGGTCGGGGTCGGAGATGCGGACGCGCAGCTCCAGTCCGCGGTCCTCGGCAAGCGGTCGCAGCGTGTCCGTCACCGCGTCGACGACCGACACCACGCGGAACTCCTCGGCGACGAGGATGAGCTTGCCCGTCTCAAGCTTGGACAGGTCGAGGATGTCGTTGATGAGCGCGAGTAGCTGTTTCCCCGCGCTGTTGATGATCCCGACCTGTTTGCGCTGCTCGACGGTGAGGTCGCCCGCCATGCCCGAAGTGAGGATGCCAGAAAACCCGATGATCGAGTTGAGAGGTGTGCGCAACTCGTGACTCATCATCGCGAGGAACCCGGTGCGCGCAAGACTTAAGTCCTGGAGCTCGTCGGTGGTCACGGTGAGGGAGGCGTTCGTCGTATAGAAACGCCGCTCGGCCCGTACTGCGATGACGCCCAACGACCCGACCGCCGCGAATACCACCGCACCACTCAGGATGTGCCAGCGCCAGATGCCCTGGATGATATCGTCGGCGACACCGGCCTCGACAGTACCGGCTTGTTGCTGGAGCCTGACCTGTTCCTCACAGCCCAAACCGCTCCAGTAGACGACAACGGACAACACGACAGCGGCGACCAGAAGGCTCTTCCCGGCGACGGTCGACAGAAAACCAAGCATCGTGTGCGCCCCCCGTTTAGGTGACTGCCTGCGGCTCCGCCGGTTGGGCCGCGGGACACATTACATACATTTTCCCACATCGCGAATGGGCACGCACGACCGTTCACGGTTTCGACGGATCAAGACCCCTAGCCGGCGTCCAAGAGGAACATGACGATCCATGCGGCCATCGCGGCTGTGACGAGAATCCCTGCGATACCCCAGGCCCTCTGCCGACAGGCAAAGACCCCGGGCTCTACCCTGCCCCCGGTGCGGGCCCACGCGAACCGGTTCGCGTTGTACGCATACGCTGCCTGAAAACCGACCGTGATGAACGCCATCGAGACGCCAAGCACGACCGACCATGCACCGAACGGGCGGGGACCGCGGAGGATGTTGTCAACAAAGACCCACAGCGGCAGGAAGAAGACTCCCGGCCACTGGCCGTGGGCGACCCCCCATATGGGCGGCAGGAAGAATGCACCCCAGTTGAACTGCGGAACCTGTTCCGGGAGCCCGTCGCGCCCACCGGTCATGCCAACACCCCCGCAAGCACAGCAGCGATGAAAATCCCCGGCAGCATGTTGCCGACCGGCAGCCGCTTGATCCCGGTGAGGTCGAGCCCGATCGCAAGGATGAGCGCGCCGCCTGTCATTTGGATCGCGTGGATGACCGGGAGGGTCATGAGCGGTTCGACAGAGTGCGCTCCGGCCGCGATGCCGCCCTGGATGATGATGATCGGGATGACCGAGAGTCCCACGCCGGCACCCAGGGTCGTCGCAAGCGCGATCGAGGCGATGCCGTCGAGCAGAGACTTTAGATAGAGCAGTGACGGATCGCCAAGGCCGTCCTGGATCGAGCCGAGGATGGTCATCGCGCCCACGCAGAAGAGCAGCGACGCGGTCACGAACCCCTCCACGAGCGTATGCCCCTTCTCGCCCGGCTGGTCCACCCTGCCCGGTGCAAGCATCGGTGTGCGGTACGCCATCCTCTGTAAGACGTGACCGATCCGCTCGAGCCCGTACTCGATACGCAGAGCTTCTCCGGCCAATGCACCGAGCACCAGTGAACCCACGAGCACGAGCGCAGCATAGGGTCCGAGGCCATCGTTTCCGAGTTCCGAAAGGCCACTGATGCTCATGCTCCCGCCGATGATGGTGGTCGCCAACCCGATTCCGCTGAACGCGATGGTGCGGAACCGCTCTGCGATGAGGCGACCGAAAAGCAGGCCGATCGCCGTACCCGCAAGCACGGCCATGACGTTCACGATCACACCGATCCCGGGCATGTCACTCCTCGTCGTCTGTTGAGATCTCATCAGTCAGCCAGAGCGCCTTGAGTTCCTCGGTGATCCGATTCCCTCCGGCCGGGACTCCCGCCGAGGAGTCAGGATACCTGTTACCAGTGCGGCGGCGGGAACGGGAGGTTCCCCGTGCAGCCTCGTAGACGGTCTCACGTCCCCGCACGTCGACTCCCCTGCCGGCCCGCCCGAGCCCGCGCACGCGATGCGCGAGACCGGCATCAGAGCTCACCACGCAGACAGCATCCGGGGCGGACTCAGCGAGTCGCACTATGGCGTCGTCTGCGGACTCATGACGTGAGAAACGTACCGCCACGTGTCCACCGGAGTGTGCCGCAGAGATACCCCCGACTTCGCCACCGTCGAACACGACGACGATGCTGCCAGCACCGAGCAGTTCGCGCCCTCGGACCCGAAGCCGCGCTACCAACGCGTCACGCTGCCCCTCGAGCGAGAGAGCGCGCGTCGCGGGGTCTGACTTGGTCACGTTGTAGCCATCTACCAGATAGAGCATTCGGGCATCCCCCGCCTGCGACGCCCGGACAGGTCCACCATGCGCCGATCGAGCACCTTCCGGCGATCACGCCTCTCCGGCGACCTCAGCAGCTGCCAGTCGCTCACGCACGCTCAGCAACCAGGCCGACACCTCTGAACCCTCGTCTCCGAGAAGTTCGAAGTACTGGATGGCGCAGCCGTCTGCGGACGCCTCGATATCGAGATGGTCCACGACCCGCCAGTAGGTGCAGCGGTCCTTCTCACAGTGAGCGGAGATGTTGTTCGCGGCCTTGAGCTTGCATGTATCGCCCACGATGATTCCCTCTCGCACGATCCACACGGTCACATAGGGTGATTGTACACGCTGATGGCCACCCGTCATGGGAACGTACTGTAGTAAGCCCTGCTCCCGAGGAGGTACTGATGCACACCCGTTTCCGTCTCGCACTCTTGCTCGGACTCGTCATCTCGCTGACAGGGAGCCTCAACGGATGTGTGCAAGGCGAGGATCCCGTAGTGGTCCCCCCCGATAGCGCCTCCACACCAACACAGGGTGCACCGCCCCAACAGCCCGCTGTCGATCTCGGCTCGCTTGAGATCGACCTCGAACTCCTGGCGGACGGATTCGATCAGCCGCTCCTGGCTCTAGGCTCGGGCGACGGCTCCGGAGATGTCTACGTCGCGGAGAAATCCGGCCGACTGCTCGTGGTGCGCGACGGGGAATCCGCCCTGCTCCTCGACCTTGCGGACGCGGTGAGCACCGATTCGGAGAGGGGCCTTCTCGGCGTGGCATTCCCTGATCGCTTCACCGAGCACGGCCGATTCTACGTGAGCTACTCCGATCACGACGGGGCGAGTGTCGTCGCGCGCTTCACCATGGAGGGCAACGGCGTCGCGCGCGAGAGCGAGCAACGTATCATCCGGGTACCGCAACCCTACGCGAACCACAACGGGGGTCATCTCGCCTTCGGCCCGGACGGCTACCTCTACACGACCTTCGGCGACGGCGGCAGTGGCGGCGACCCCCTCGGCAGTGGGCAGGACACGTCAACGCTCCTCGGCGCGATGGTGCGGATCGACGTCGGTGAAGGGCCGGCGGGCGACGAGAGGCTCGGCTCGATGCCGTACGCGATCCCGCCGGACAACCCGTTCGTGAGCTCCGAGGAAGCCCTCGGCGAGATCTGGTCCTACGGCCTGCGCAACCCCTGGCGCTTCTCCTTCGACAGACAGAGCGGCGACCTCTGGATCGCCGACGTCGGGCAGAACGCGGTCGAGGAGGTGAACTACCAGCCGGCGAGCAGCCCCGGAGGCGAGAACTGGGGCTGGAACCTCTTCGAAGGCACCATGCCCTATCCATCCGACCGCGAGGTGACCGAGGACCTCGCCGAGTTCGCATGGCCGATCGTGGAGTACCGCCACCCCACCGGGCGATCGGTGACCGGCGGATTCGTCTACAGAGGCGTAGCGTTCCCGCAGATGCAGGGCGTCTACCTCTACGGTGACTACGTAAGCGGACGCATCTGGGGACTCGTGCGTGCCGCTGACGGGAGCGCGGAGAACCGCGAGTTACTCGAGACAGGGCTCGCGGTGGTGAGCTTCGGCGAGGACGACACCGGCGAGGTGCTCGTGGTCGACTTCGGCGGAGCCGTCTACCGGTTGGTGGCGCGGTAGACTGCGGCCACCAGCGCATCAACATCTTCGGCACTCGTGTCAAACGAGGTGACCCAGCGCACCACGCCGGTCGGCTCGTCCCAGGTATAGAAGCCGAACTCCTCGGCCAGCGGTGAGATCGCGTCAGCAGGCAGCGCGGCGAACACCTCGTTCGCCTCGACAGGCTGGGTGAGTGTGACTCCGGGGAGCTCTGCGACTCCTTCGGCCAAACGGGTCGCCATCGCGTTTGCGTGCCGGGCGGTCTGTAGCCACAGACCCGTGCCGAGCATGGCGGTGAACTGCGCCGCGATGAAGCGCATCTTGCTCGCGAGTTGGCACGACTGCTTTCGCACGAACGCGAGCACGTCCGTGGGCGCTCCGTGAAAGAGGATCACCGCCTCGCCGAAGAGCATCCCGTTCTTGGTGCCACCCCAGGAGAGCGCGTCGACACCCGTGTCGGTGATCATCTCCCGGACGCTACCGCCGACATGCGCGACCGCATTTGCCAGACGCGCCCCGTCGACGTGCAGAAGGAGCCCGTGCGCGTGCGCCAG
>CAYGFZ010000070.1:0-4516 GCA_964349355.1 uncultured Coriobacteriaceae bacterium
TGGCCACCATCACGGTGACCTTCGTGACGCGACCGGCCTCGCGCACGCGGATCGAGAGCGCGTCGAGCCACACGTAGGGGTAGGCGGCGCCGTCGAGTGGGCGCGAACGAAACGCCTCGACCTCGGCGTCTAAGGACTTGGCCATGCGTGAGACCTGGGAGCTTGAGATCCCGTCGATACCGAGTGCCTTCACGATGCCGTCGACCCGGCGTGTCGATACGCCTTTGACGTAGCACTCGGCGATTGCGACAGCGATTATGTTGTGACCCGGACATGTTTCGAATATAGTACCCGGTATAAGGATTTCTTGTGAATTTGTTCACGGGTTTCTCTGGGTCTCGATGCCGAATGGGGAGTAACGACATGCGGAAGATTTCGTTGGCTGGATTCAAGGACCCACTGCGCCGTCCGCGCTACATCATGTGGACGGGCGCAGTGGTTCTGCTCTTGGCCGCGTTCGTCGTGACGGCGCTTGGCGCGACTTCGACGTACTGGTTCTGCGCAGATGTCTGCCACAACGTCCAGGCCGACACGATCATCGCGTACGACCGCTCCACACACTCACGGGTCTCATGTGTCGCTTGCCACATGCCAGTCAACGCCGACCCCGCGACGTTTCTGTGGAAGAAGGCTGTATCGCTCATCAAGATCCCGCCGACCCTCCTCGGACAGTACTCGCAACCGCTCAACGAAGGCTCCCGCATCGCGCTTAGCCAAAAGGAGATGGGTTCCCAGTACTGCACCCAGTGCCATGCCCTTGAGAATCGTGAGGTCACGCCGAGCCCCGGCATCGTCATCGACCATGCGGTCCATGAAGAAGCCGAGATCCACTGCACGGTGTGCCATAATAGAGTCGCACACGTGCAAGATTTCGAACTTACTCTCAAAGACCCGCAGACAGGCGAGCCCAACCGGCCTCACGAGGATTTCGAGCTCATGACGGCTTGCTTCCGCTGCCACACCCTTACCAGCGAGTCAATTAGCGGCGTAGTGGCTACCGGCGCTTGCGAGGCTTGTCACACGCCCGATTTCGGGCTCATGCCCGCGAACCACAACGAAGAGGGCTTCTACACGTTGTATGGCGAAAGCAGCGGTCATGCTGAGATGGCCAACAAGGACACTGACGCATACACCGTCGCGCGGGCCGACATTGAGGAACCAAAGACCGGCGACCCGATGTACAAGCAGATCCAGAACCTTCCGCCGGCGGCCGCTGTGGGCTACTGCCAGACCTGCCACGTCGAGCAGGAGTTCTGCGACGGGTGTCACGGGCTTGAGATGCCGCATCCGGCAGACTTCAACGAGCAGCATGTTGCGCTCGGGGACGCTAACCCGGACATGTGCGCTCGTTGTCACAACACGACGGGTGATCCCAAGCTGAACGCGACCGCGTGCGACCAGTGCCATCACCCCGCCGGCGACCCGCGCAGGCCTTGGCTCGCCGATCATGCCGAGGCCGCCCACGCTTCTCCTGATATCATCGCCGACTGCTACAGCTGTCACGTAGAGATATTCTGCTCTGTTTGCCATGTGCGCGGCGAAAAGGGTAGCCGCTTCTAGCTCGCACATTCGCAACGCCAATCCTGGAGCCGGCGCACCGCTGAGGTCGCCGGCTCCTGCGTGTCCGGGGACCGGGCGGCACGTTGTACTCGCCATCCATGATCGAGCCGCTGCACCCATCCTACGACAGCACACGACCCGGGTGACCGGCATCCGTGTCAGACCGCCCTGATATGCTCTGACCATGAAAACGCGACTCTCGAAATCACGGTTCCAGAAGGGCCTTCAGTGCGAGAAGGCGCTATGGCTCGCCGTCCACCACCCCGGGCTTGCCGATCCGGTGACCGAATCCAAGCAGTGGATCTTCGACCAGGGCTCAGGGGTGGGCGTGCTGGCGCAGCGACTCTTTCCGGACGGAATCGAGGTCGCCGAGGACTACCGTCACACCCCCGAGGCCCTCGTGACCACCACCCGTCTGCTGGCCGAGGACGCGACCACCCTCTACGAGCCCGCCTTCTTCTTCGACGATGTGCTCGTGCGCGTCGACATCCTGGTCGCGGCCGGCGACGGGACCTGGGACCTCTACGAGGTCAAGTCGGGTAGCCGCGTGAAGCCCGAGAACATCACCGACGCGACCGTGCAGGTCTACGTCGTCGAAGGCTCCGGGCTGCCCATCCGCCGCGCACACATCGTGCACCTCGACACCTCCTACGTCTGGGAGGGTAGCGAGTACGACCTGGAGCGGCTGTTTGTCATCGAAGACGTGACCGAGGCGGCGCGCGCGAAGCTTCCCGAGATACCGGCCCTCCTCGAGAGTTTCCGCGATATGCTCGCCGGCTCCGAGCCACAGATACGCATCGGCGACCGGTGCCGCAAACCCTACGACTGCGACTTCTCGGGCCACTGCCACGACGAGTTCTCCCGCCGCGACCACCCGATCACCGCCCTCCCCCGCCTCGGAGAGCAGGCACTCCACACGCTGCTCGACCTCGGCGTGATTGACATCCGAGAGATCCCCGATGCGTTCGGGATGCTCAGCCCAGCCCAGAAGGCGGTCGTAGATGTCGTCAAGAGCGGCCTGCCTCACGTCGACTCCGCCGCACTCGCGCATGAACTCGCGACCCTCGTATGGCCTGTCTATCACCTCGACTTCGAGACAGTGAATCCGGCACTGCCGCTGTGGCCCGGAATGCATCCCTATCAGACCGTTCCCTTCCAGTACTCGATACACGTACACCACGAGGACGGCTTGCACGAGCACCGCGAGTACCTGCACACCGGGTCAGACGACCCTCGACGTCCGCTCGCCGAACGCCTCATCGCCGACCTCGACGGCTCCGGCTCGGTGATGCACTACACCGCGTTCGAGCGCACCCGACTAAGAGAACTCGCACACGATCTCCCCGATCTCGCCAGCGCGATCGGAGCGGTAGTACTGCGGCTCGTCGATCTCGAATCGATGGTCCGGACTCACACCCGTCACCCCGCCGCCGCAGGTCGCTCGTCGATCAAGGCGGTCTTGCCCGCGTGGTGCCCAGACCTCTCCTACGAAGGCCTCGGCATCCCCGACGGCTCGACCGCAAGTGCGCTCTACCTGCGCTCGTTACGGGGAGAGCTGTCCCCCGCGCAGACCGCCGAACTCCACGCCGACCTGATCGAGTACTGCGGTCTGGACACACTGGCGATGGTGCGCCTGCTCGACGTGTTGCGCGAACAGGCCGGCGGCGGGTAAGGCGCACCGTCCGCTCCACGAGAGTCCCGGCGACACGCCTCGTTGCTCGACCGCCTGGGGTACGATGAGTGCACGGAGGCGCGGTCAGCTCTCGTACGAGGGAGGGCTCGTATGCGTATCGCGATCGCAGGGGCAAGCAGCTTCATCGGCCGGGAACTCACAGCTCAACTGCTCGCCGAGGACGCCGAGGTGGTCTGGCTCTCGCGCCGCCCGATCGCAAGCAGGTGGAACGCAGCCGTCAAGCATGCACTACGCGACAGCCGCATCGGCACCAACCGCGCGATCGTCCGCGCCCTTGCCGACGCCCACGCTGCCGACCCGAATCGCGAGCGCGTGCTTGTGAGCGCCTCGGGCATCGGCTACTACGGCGACCGCGGCGACACGATTCTCGACGAGAGCACAGAGGCCGGTGTTGACTTCCTCGGCCAGCTCGCCGCGGAGCGGGAGGCCGCCGCGCTCGAGGCTGCACGCGCGGGATGCGCCCGCGTGGTGTGCGTGCGAACCGGCCTCGCACTCAAGATCATCCTCGGCGAGGTCGCGCCCTACATGCTCTTCAGCCAGCGTGCGACCCCTGTCGCGCTCACTGCGAGTGGTTTCGAGTTCGCTCACCCACACCTCGCCGGGGCGCTCACCGACGTGACTTCAGAGGGGCCCGGACACGCCAGGGTATGAGAATGGCAGGGTGCTGGTAAGGGGAAACGACAGCAAGAGAGAGGGGAAGCTCATGGACTGGTCACGGATCGCGCGGATCACCCTGATGGCGGTAGTCGCCACACTGCTCATCGCCAGCGTGACGGGATGCCAGCGCGCAGCGGAGCGCGCGGTCGAGGGAGTCACCGGCGTGCGCGTCGAAGACGACGGCGACACAGTCACCATGCAGACCGACGAGGGCGAGATGACTATCTCGGGCAGCGAGACGAGCCTGCCCGACGACTGGCCCTCGGACATGCCCGTCCACGGCGACGGTACGATCGAGTCCTCCTCCAGCGTACGCCAACAGGACCAGGTCGTCTTCTCGGTATCGTGGAGCACCTCGGACAACTTCGACGAGGTCCACGAGTGGTACACCGCCGAGGTGGTCTCGAATGGCTGGGCGATCGAGAACGATCTCGTCATGGAGCAGAGTGGCGAGAAGACCAGCAACATGTTCCTGAAGAAGGGCGAGCGCGAGGCCTGGGTGTTCCTGAGCCGTCCGCCCGACGGACCAACCGGAATCGCGATCCAGGTGCAGGGCCCGTAGAGTCTACCCGCCGAGCCGTTGGCGCAGCACGTCGTTGACGACCT
>CAYGFZ010000071.1:0-4289 GCA_964349355.1 uncultured Coriobacteriaceae bacterium
CTCACCGGCCGCTCGGTCGCCCTCTCGCGACGCCTGCTGTCTCGTGCCACACGCTCCCACCGCCGATCTGTTCGCGCCTACTGACCGGTAGCGATCTTCGCCACCGAGACGAGTGCGTCCTTGTGCTGTGCAGGCTTATCCGAGGAGGTCGCGAACTCCATCACCACGAGTATCGCGCCGTCGCTCATCGCCAGTATCGCGTATCTCGGACGCGTCCCGAAGTACGAATCGAGAGAGCCGACTTTGATGGACTGCGCATCGTTGGGGTAGTTTGCCTTGATTCGCTCGTCGATGCGGCGGGTCACCATCGCTGCATCCTGCATCTGCTCGACCTCGACGGAGAGCTGGATGATGGTGCCGCTCTTCTCCGGCAGGTAGTCCCGGAAGAGGTTGAAGGGGTCTGAGTAGATGCGCTGACCGATGAAGCCCGGAAGGCGGTCCGGGATGTAGTCTGTGAGGTTCGCGATCGGGCCTACGGGAGTATCGCCACCGGGATCGGTGGTACCCCCGCCTGGCGGCGGTGTCGCAGTGCCCGATCCAGGAGTCTCTCCTCCGCTAGAACCGATCGCGCCGCCCGTGGTGGCCACCGAACCTCCGGTCTTAGCGCGCACATCCGCGAGCATGGAGCTCGTGTTGCGATACGCGGAGTCGCTCGACGCGATCTCTGCGAGAACGCGCTCGGCCGTCTCGAGATCACCGTCGGCGATCGCCTGGAGGGCCTCGGCGTGAAGCGCAGCAAGCTTGGTATGAAGGTCGCAGGTGATGACTTCTGTGGTCACTCCGTGGCCGGCAACCTCATCGGCCGGGACCTCGATCTCCTCGGTCGTGTCCGAGACGATCTCACCCTGGGTGCAGATGACGATCTCGCCGCTGTGTACGTTGACCATCTGCTTGCGACAGCCGGGAACGACCGCTAGCGCGGCCACGAGAGTAAGCGTAAGGGCGAGTGCGAGTAGAAGCTTCCACGAACGCCTCATCGATCCGTACCTCCTGCGCTCGCCGATGAGAAGTCCTGTTCGGCCCTCACTGCGAGTCTCCGACCTGCCGACACGAGTGCGATCGCGGCGACCCCGAGTGCCATCGCGGCGATCTGTACCGGCGTGGCCACCGGTGTGAATACGATAGTCGCATACTCTGACCCGTAATCCTGCTGGACCTCCGGGGGAATCCATCTCATCCACACATGGAGGGGTGTATAGCGGACATGCACGTATGCACCCGCGGCGACGAGCGCCGCCAGAAGCGCCGCGAACGTGCCGGCGCGGCCCGGAGCACGGCCTGCACACACGGCGAGCGCCAGCAGGGCCACGGCGAGCGCCAGCCACCCACCGACCGTCTGGAACCCGCGCATCACGAAGTCAGCGGCGAACTCCGCTCCGACCGACGTGGTGCCTCGAACCGCTACCGCGACCCCCGGAAGGGTGAAGCCCGCGAGAGCAAGGAGCACGGAGCCCGCCGCGAGCACGACTGAGACGTTTCGAACTCCTGCGCGCAGCAGGTCACGCCTGCCCGCTCCGGCCAGCAACACGAGGCCTGCCGAGACGACCATCACCGCAGAAGACCAGCTCGCTGGCTCGGTCAGGATCGGACGCGGGCCGAAGACCCCGGTCGCCTCCTCCACGAACAGCAAACTGGTCACCACGGGTACCACAAGCAGCATGGCAGCCCCGGGGACGTGCGGGCCGGTGCGAAGTGCAAGGTAGAGCGCCAGCGCGAGCGCCAGCGCCTGACTTGCCGCTGCCGGATACGCCAACGAAGGTGCGAGCAGCGCACCGACATCCCACGCCGACGACGGCAGCGCCCACGCGAGAGAACCGGCGAGCCCGCCGAGAGCAGCGAGCGAGTACACCGGCGCCGGACCGTGGACTGATGCGAGCTTGCGTGCGATCAGTATGGCCGCCGCCCAGGCAACTCCTGCGAGCAGGAGCGCGATCTCCTGATCCGTGTGCAGCACCACGAGCGAGAAGGAACTCGGACGTTCCCAGTTGCCGAGGACTCCAGCCGCGGCGGCGACGCCGAGGAGTGCCGCGGCAGCCCGTAGGTAGCGCTGGGCGGGCAGAGCGGCGAAAAAGATGAGGAGTGCCCCCCATACGGCGGTCGTCCAGAATGCTGTGACCGTGCCCGCCGGCGAATCAGTGTAGCGGCTCGTCGCAACCAAAGCGGGCGCGAGCGCTATCGAGAGCGCACCCGCGCCGAGGGCAAGAGCGAGGCCCCGCCCACCGAAGCGCCGCAGGTCGGCCGGACGAGGAATGCCCCCCATCAACAGCAGGACCGCTGCGGTGAAGAGCGCGCCCGTCACAACAAGCGCAGGATCGGCGACATGCGGCGTGACCGCAGTCGCCAAGACGAAATGCGCCGAGGTCGCGAGCGCGAGCAGCACCCACGCGATAGCCAACACCATGAACACCGCCCATTCTCGGGGGGAGCGCGAGGAGACAGAGAAGGGAAAGGGCCAGGCGTCACCTGGCCCTTTCCCTCGAGTCCGAATATCTTGGACCCGGTCAGACACTGTTGCGACTACTTGTTGTGGCATTCCTGGCATACGCCGCGGTTCTCGATTCGCAGGAGGGCATTGCTCCACGTCGGCGCGACTCCACCGATGCGGTCGGGATCGTCAGGACCGCCGGGGCCGGTATCCGGCTCGGGATCAGTCGTGTCGTCCACGCGAGCGTAGCCTTCCATCGTGACGTTCGAGCCGTGCGATACGTGACAGGTCAGGCAGTCGACCCACGAGGTGTCGTCAACAACACCGGCTACAACGGTCGCGAGCGGCACGCCGGGATCGGCGATCAGCGGACGCGGCCCGAGGTAGTTCGACATCGGGACGTTCACCGGGTGACGGTGACGCGTCACGAGGCCGAAGCCGTCGTTAGCGTCGTAGGCCCCCAGGGGATCCACTACGCCGGAGAAGTAATCGTCCTCGACATGCGTGATCGACGTGGTGCCGGAGTTGACCACGTACTGCGTGTGACACGCCGCACACCAGTTGCTGATGCCCTTACTCGTGTCCCCGCCCGGAGCGATCGCGTAGCTGGGGTTCGTGTAGTCGGGGCTGTAGCCCTCCATCTCGAGAGCGCCGTCCTCGTGCAGGGACCAGCCGTCTGCCGGATAGCCCGTCTCGTGAGAGACGACGTAGGGGGTCGGATCGAACGTGCCGCCGCCGAGGTCGTCGTAGCCACCGACACGGACGCCGTTCACGTAGTCCTTGAGAATACGGTAGTTGGAGCTACCATGGACGTCGTGGCAGGAGGTACAGCTCATGGGGATGAGGTTGCCGTAACCGGTCGAGATGATGCCATCGCGACCGTCTAGACCGCCACCCCAAGCACCCCAGGAACCGGTGACGGAGTGCTTGCTGTCGCCAACGCCATGCTCGCCGTTCAGGTCGAAGAGACCTGAGTTGAGCGGCTGGCCGAGGTCACCATACTCATCGCTCTCGTAGACACCGTCGACGACGTTGGTCGCCGCACCGGCAGCTGCGGAGCCGTGGCAGGTGAGACAGAACTCGTAGACCTCGTCCGCGCCGGAGATAAGCAGCGCGCTCCTGTCCTCCACGCCGTTGTTCCACGTGATGCTGCTCGCTGCGGTGTGTGCGCGGTGACAGCCGGCGCACGCATCGGTAGTCATCGAGTAGCCACCATGGATCGCAAAGTTCGCCAGTGCGATACCGGGGGTGAGCATGACCGCCGCTACGACGGCGACTACGAATGCAATTGACAGCTTCCGCACGCCAATCACCCCTCTCTCATTCCGGCGGACTCTTCCATGTTCTGCTGACGACGAGCGATTACCGCAAGCAGGCCACCGGCGAAGATCGTCGGCACGAGCGCTGCCTTGGCAAACGGGCTGCTCAGCAGGCTCGATACCATCGGCGTAATGTGATCCTCGATGTACGGATCCGCCTTCGGCTGAACCAGCAGGTGCGTCTTGCTCGCCCAGAACACATTTCCATCACCCTGTGCGGAGAAGTAGCCGTTGTCCACATCGTTGATATAGGTAAGCACATTCTCCTTGGTATCCCACTTCATAGCCTTGACCGGGCAGGTATAGACACAGCTCGGCTCGTGGTTCATCTCGTCGACGGGAGCGCTACCGGGAAGGTTGGCGCCACTCTTGGGGAGCGGGAAGCCGTAGGACACGCCACCGTGCTGCTCGGTCGCAGCAGCGATGTCGGCATCCGAACCGGCACGGCCCCAACACATGGTGCACTTCCACGCCTTGCTGGTGGTGAACAGGTCGCTTCCGTCACCGATCTTCGGGTAACCGGAGCGCTTGCAGTCCACCGTGCA
>CAYGFZ010000072.1:0-4070 GCA_964349355.1 uncultured Coriobacteriaceae bacterium
GGACCTGTAGGCGACGGACATGACCGGTGGGCCCCGTTCAGCGAAAGGGGCCACCCCAGTGAGTGAGCAAGACAACGGCACGGTCATCGAGCACGAGGAGTACACCGACGAGGAAATGCATGCCCTCATCGACGGCACCATGACCGACTTCGACGAAGGTGATCTCGTCAGTGGCACGATCGTCAAGGTAGAGCGCGACGAAGTGCTTCTCGACATCGGCTACAAGTCCGAAGGTGTCATTCCGGCGCGCGAACTCTCCATCCGCCGCGACGCCAATCCCGCAGATGTGGTCTCCCTCGGCGACGAGGTCGAGGCACTCGTTCTCCAGAAGGAGGACAAGGATGGTCGTCTGATCCTCTCCAAGAAGCGCGCCGAGTACGAGCGCTCCTGGACCGACATCGAGGCCAAGTTCAACGCCGCCGAGGTCGTCGAAGGAGAGGTCATCGAGGTCGTCAAGGGTGGCCTGATTCTCGACATCGGCCTGCGCGGCTTCCTTCCCGCCTCGCTTGTCGACCTTCGCCGCGTGAAGGACCTCGCGTCGTTCATGGGTGATCGTCTCGAGGCGCGTGTCATCGAGATGGACCGCAACCGCAACAACGTTGTCCTTTCCCGCCGTGTGGTGCTGGAGGAGGGCCGCAAGCACGAGCGGGCCGAGATCCTTGAGAAGCTGCAGAAGGGCCAGATCCTCCCCGGTGCGGTCTCGAGCATCGTCGACTTCGGCGCGTTCGTGGACCTCGGCGGGATCGACGGTCTCGTGCACATCTCCGAGCTCTCCTGGAGCCACGTCAACCACCCGTCCGAGGTCGTCAAGGTCGGCGACGAGGTCGAGGTCAAGGTTCTCGACGTCGATATGAGCCGCGAGCGCATCTCGCTCGGTCTCAAGCAGACACAGCCCGACCCGTGGCAGGAGCTTGTCAAGAAGTTCCCCGTCGGCTCGATCATTGAAGGTAACGTCACCAAGCTCGTGCCGTTCGGAGCGTTCGTCGGACTCGGCGACGGTGTCGAGGGACTCGTGCACATCTCTGAGATGGCCAAGACCCACGTCGAGACGCCCGAGCAGGTCACCGCTGTCGGGTCTGAGATCATGGTCAAGGTCAAGGAAGTCGACCTGGACCGCCGCCGCATCTCGCTCTCCATGCGTGATGCTGCCGACGCACTCGGTCAGGCCATCGAGGTCACTCCGCTTGAGGTTCCCGAGGTCGTCGAGTCCGAGAAGGCCGGCGAAGCCGTCGAGGTCGAAGCCGTCGAGGGCGATGAGGCCGCGGAGGCCGTAGAAGCCGAGGCCGTAGAAGCCGAGGCGGAGGTCGTAGAGTCCGAGGAAATCGCGGAAGAGGCCGCTGTCGAGGAAGTCGCCGAGGAGCCTGCGCCCGAGGTCGAGGACGAGGAGCCTGCGCCCGAGGTCGAGGACGAGGAGCCTGCGCCCGAGGTCGAGGACGAGGAGCCGGCTGCTGACGAGGCTGTCGCAGAAGACACCGAGGAATAGTCACCGCTGCCAGCTAGGCGAGCGGTCCGACCGGGGCCGGGCGCGCGGAGACGCGGCGTCCGGCCCCGTCACATGGGGGGCGATGACGGGTGTATGTGTTGGCGGTGACCGGCGGGATCGGTGCGGGCAAGTCCACCGCTGTCGATTTCCTGCGCGCCAGGGGTGCGGTCGTGATCTCGTTCGACGAGGCCGCGAAACGTCACCTCGAGCCCGGCACGCCGGTCTACGCACGGATCGTCGAGGAGTTCGGCCAGTCCGTCCTCGGCGAGGAGGACCGGATCGACACCGCGGCGCTTGCCCGCGAGGCGTTCGCCTCATCGGAGTGCGCCCGACGTCTCAACGCGATCGTCCACCCGGCGCTTCTCCGGGAGATGGGTCCGGGCCTTACCGAGATGGGACTTCTGCAAAATCCGCCGAGGATCGTCGTTCTCGATATCCCCCTGCTCGTCGAATCTCCCGTCTTCGCCGAACTCGTGAGTGAGGTGCTTGCCATCTCTGCACCGGTGGAGGAACGTATAGGGAGGGCGGTCTCTCGCGGGATGCCTGAGGCGGATGTGCGTGCACGTGTCGCATGCCAAGCGAGCGATGCGGAGCGTGAGGCGATCGCGGATCATGTGATCGTCAACGATGGCACGCGCGACGAATTCCTCTCCGCACTCGACCGGTTCTGGCAAGAGGTCGTCGAAGATGGATCGCGCTAGACTCTTCACCTGGTATCGGGTGCTCATAGTCGTCATGCTCGGCCTGCTTGGTGCGCTCGCGTTCTTCGCGCTGCGTGGCCCGGCTTGGTTCCAGCGGCTTTACTACCCGCTCGACTACACAGTCGAGATCGCCGCCTCGGCGGATCGACATCGCATCAACCCGTATCTGGTGGCGGCCGTGATCAACGAGGAGTCGGGCTTTCGGCCTGATGTCGTGTCGAGGGCCGGGGCTGTCGGCCTCATGCAGGTCATGCCCGACACAGCAGACGATCTGCGCATGCGCGGGATCGTCTCTGCGGAGGTCGTCGGAGACGGCACGCTCTCCGATCCTGCGGCCAACATCGAGTACGGTACCGCCTACCTACGCTACCTGGTAGATCGCTACCACGAGATCGAGACGGTTCTCGCTGCCTACAACGCCGGACTGCGTCATGCTGACACCTGGGCTGGGCAGGGCAGCGACATCCGCGAGTCGATCGCGTTTCCTGAGACCCGTCACTTCGTGGTGCGCGTGGTCCGGGCGAAAGAGCGCTACGAACAGTTGTATCCGGACGCATTCCCCGAGTAGATCGCAGGAGGCGGATCAGTGAGCGACAACCCGTTGCGCGTGGTCTCCGAGTTCGAGCCGGCGGGCGATCAGCCTGTCGCCATCGAGCAGCTCACCGAGGGCATCGTGGCCGGGGAGCGCTACCAGACCCTTCTCGGTGTGACCGGCTCGGGCAAGACGTTCACAATGGCGAAGACCATCGAGGCGGTCCAGAAACCCACGCTCATCATGGCACCTAACAAGACCCTCGCAGCCCAACTCGCGTCTGAGCTGCGCGACTTCCTGCCCGACAACGCGGTCGTCTACTTCGTCTCGTACTACGACTACTACCAGCCCGAGGCGTACATGCCGACGACCGATACCTTCATCGAGAAGGATGCATCGATCAACGAGGAGGTCGAGAAGCTCCGTCATGCGGCGACAGCGGCTCTGCTTTCGCGCAAAGACGTCGTCGTGGTGGCCAGCGTGTCGTGCATCTACGGTATCGGCTCGCCCGAGGATTACGCCGGGATGGCCGCGTTCCTGCAGGTCGGGAAGGAGCACGGGCGTGATCAGCTCATTCGCGATCTCATCGGGATACAGTACGACCGCAACGACTACGATCTCTCCCGCGGCACCTTCCGGGTGCGCGGGGACGTGCTCGACGTCTTTCCACCGTACGCCGACCACCCTGTCCGGGTGCAGTTCTTCGGCGAGGAGATCGAATCAATTGCAGAGTTCGATCAGGTGACCGGCGAGGTGCGGCTCGAGTACCAGTGGCTTCCCGTGTGGCCGGCGACCCACTATGTGACCGCTCCTGACAAACTCAAGCAGGCCCTCGATACCATCTCCGCCGAGCTGCAGAAGCGCCTCGGCGAGCTTAAGGTCGAAGGGAAGCTGCTCGAAGCCCAGCGTTTGGAGATGCGCGTCAACTACGACCTCGAGATGCTCGAGACGATGGGGTTCACGAGCGGCATCGAGAACTACTCGCGGCACCTCGACGGCCGCAAGCCCGGTGAGCCGCCGAACACACTCATCGACTACTTCCCGGACGACTTCCTGTGCGTCATCGATGAGAGCCACGTCACCGTCCCGCAGATCCGCGGCATGTACGAGGGCGACCGCTCCCGCAAGCTCACACTGGTCGAGCACGGATTCCGCCTTCCGAGTGCGCTCGACAATCGTCCGCTACGCTTCGATGAGTTCGAGCAGCGGGTGCCCCAGTTCGTCTACGTGTCGGCCACACCGGGCGACTACGAGATCAAGGCTTCACAACGGATCGTCGAGCAGATCATCCGGCCGACAGGACTCGTCGACCCCGAGATCGTCGTGCGTCCCGTCCGCGGCCAGGTCGATGACC
>CAYGFZ010000073.1:0-3849 GCA_964349355.1 uncultured Coriobacteriaceae bacterium
CTTCGCGCAGGTCCGTCAGTGCATCTAGGTCTTCCGGAGCGCCGAGTACCGTCGTCGTGACGGACTCCTTTCGTGCACCTAGGGCGTCGCTCACTCCGGCACGGAGACGCTGCGCGACCATGACGGCGTTATCTTTCGGGGTGTGTGGCAGCAGGACCAGGAAACGTCCGTCGTCGAACCGCCCGATTTCGTCGACGAGCCGCGTGTCGTTGCGCAAGTGACTCGCGACACCGCGAACGAGCATGCGTTCCCGGGAAGGCCGCAGTTCGGCGGTCAGCCCCGGTGTGATCTCGACCAGGATGGCGGAATAGGGCATCCCGTAGCGTTGATGCTGGGCAGCAGCGCTCTCCAGCGACCGGCCGATGTGCGCCTGGTTGTAGACCTGGCTCCAGTCGTCGATGTTGGTAGAGCCCTCGACCCGTGCGAGGAAGTACTTGAGCCTGCGACAGAGTTCGCCGCCGATGATACCGAGGAGACCGTACGCTGCGACGCGGACGATGATGAGCGAGATGACGTCGGCTGAGAGCCCATGCTGATCGATCACGAGCGGGATCCGTAGAAGTATGTAGATCAGTGACGCGAGGGTCGCGGCGACGAACCCGCCCCTGCGCCCCCAGTGGACGGCCGCGATGAGAACGACGATCATCAAGAGTTGCGCGACGATCTCTTCGACTATCGGTTGTGACCTGTAGGTGAAGAGGAGGCTCGTGGTGACGGCTGCAGTTCCGATTCCGATGATGAGGACCTCGAGGCGCGCGTATCGCATCTACTCTCCTTTGCTCACAGGCGGATCACGGGTGTATCTCGCAGAACGCGTTCTGCGCGCCAGGTGGCCCGATCAGGATAAGGCTCACACTTCGGTCCGCAGCACAGCGAAAGTCAGCCGCGCCTGACACGAAGGGTGCGAGATCGGCTAGCGTGTCGGGGTCTGCGGAGTCGTTCTCCGCGTTGTACGCGATGATCGCTCCATTGAGAATCCGCTGGTTGGCGACGCATGCGATGCGCGATGCACGGCCGACGGAGGTTGTGTAGACGGCGACGGCAATCCCGACGAGAATCCCGATGATGAAGATCACTGTCATGACCTCGAGAAAAGTGAAGCCATCATTATTTTCAGTTCGTTTCGGCATGAAAGTACCTGGCGCCCCCGATACATCGTGTGGTTCACTTGTCGCGCACAGTATCTCACAAAGGATCATCAGGAACACAGCAGGTGATAACCGTAGACCGTCGATCCATTCTGATTCGCTTCGCCGCCGCTCGCACGGGCATAATCGCGTTGATCGCGGTATCCGTGCTGGTCGGCTCCGCCGTTCCCTCGGCTGCGATCGTGTCCGAGAAGGACATCCTCGGCGACCTGCCCGTGGGGTCGGTCTCGGAGGAGACGACCCGGATAGCACCAGACGTGGGCATGGAAGCCGGAATCCTGGTTGCTTCCAACGGTCGGGTCCTGTGGGCACGTGAGCCCGATCAGGAGCGCGCCATGGCGAGTACCACGAAGATCATGACGGCGGTCGTCGCTTTCGAGCAGGGAACCCTTGACGAACTGGTCACGGTGTCTTCGAGGGCTGCCGGGATAGGGGAGTCCGCTGCGCGGCTTCGTGCAGGCGAGTCATACCCGCTCTCGACACTTCTCGAGGCGATCCTGGTCCGTTCGGGCAATGACGCGTCTATCGCCATCGCTGAGCATATCGCCGGAAGTGTCGAGAAGTTCGCCGAGTTGATGAACGCGAAGGCCGTCGAGCTTGGTCTCGAGCACACCCACTTCGCCAACCCCCACGGTCTCGACGCCGAGGACCACTACACCAGCGCAGCGGACCTCGCGACCCTCGCGCGCTATGCGATGGGAAAGCCGGAGTTTCGCCGGATGGCCGGACTGGAGTCTACGGTCGTACCGAACACGGACGGCCCCGGTGAGCTGGAGAACTCGAACTTGCTCATCACCACGCTCGAAGGGGCGACGGGAGTGAAGACGGGCTGGACAGGTCGCGCCGGGTACTGTCTGGTCGCCTCGGCCGAGCGAGAAGGGATGGAACTGTTCGCAGTGGTACTGGGAACCGATGATGAGATGCAGCGTTTCCAGCAGGCGGGGCTGCTACTTGAGTGGGGGTTCTTCCACTACACGGAGCAACGTTTGGCGGAGTCCGGTGAGAGTGTAGAATCCATCGAGGTGGCCGACTACCTGGACGCCTCGTTGGAGGTCGTCGTCGAGAAACCGGTCGCTGTGCGCGTGTTCGAGCCTGCCGGGCCGGTTCAACGAGTCATTTCTCTCCCTGAGACGATCGAGGCGCCAGTGACCGCAAGGGAGCGGATTGGTACGCTCTCGTTCATCCAGGGAGAACGCCTGGTCGCACAGGTCGCGCTTGTCGCGGCTGAGGAGGTACGCCGCCCGAGTCTGCCCGAGCGTCTCTGGATATCGATCGTAAGAGCCTGGCGGTCCGTTTTCGGCGAACCGGTCCCAGTGCCGGTCATGTGAGGAACCGGACGGACCACCGGAGAACACGAGCGTGCACTATGACAGGAGGGTCACCCGATGACCGAAGGACTTGCCCGCACTCCGCTCTACGAGGAGCACGTCTCCCTCGGTGGTCGGATGGTCCCGTTCGCCGGCTACGAGATGCCGGCTCAGTATGCCGGCATCGTCGAGGAGCATCGAGCGGTGCGTTCCTCGGCGGGAGTGTTCGATGTGAGTCATATGGCGCAGTTCCGCGTGTTCGGTTTCGGGGCGTTCGATTTCCTGCAAGGAGAGCTCACCAACGACCTTCGGCGGATCTCCGAGATTGGATCGGCCCAGTACACTCTCTTGTGTGACGAAGACGGTGGCATCATCGATGACCTCATCGTGTATCACACCGGCGAGCTCGAGTACCTCATCATCGCCAATGCCGCGAACCGCGCGGTCGATCTCGACCATCTAAAGGCCAGTGCCGGCGAGCGGGTCACGGTGATCGATGGTGTAGAGGCAGAGCACCGCCCGGACAGCGGGCTCGTCGAGCTGGTAGACGAGTCCGATCGTACCGCGCTGATAGCGCTTCAGGGACCAGGAGCACTTGATGTCCTTGCCGAGCTGGCCGGTGGCTTCGAACCGCCGCAACGCTTCCATATCGCCGAGGCGTTGGTCGATACGGTTCCTGTGCTCGTAGCACGTACCGGCTACACCGGTGAGGACGGAGTGGAGATCCTCTGCCATGCGTCGCATGCTCCGCGCCTCTGGCGGGCTCTGCTGAGCTTTGCCGAGGTGACACCCTGTGGACTTGGTGCCCGGGACACGCTGAGGCTGGAGATGGGCTACCATCTCTATGGCTCGGACATGGATCGCGGCGTCGACCCGATCTCCGCAGGGCTGGGTTGGGTCGTCGGCAAGGACAAGGGCCCGTTCACGGGGTCTGAGGCAATCGCCCGCATACGGGAAGTGGGTCCGGCCGTGCGTCTCGTGGGCCTCGTCGTGGATGAAGGTGTGCCGCGGCCGGGTTACCCCTTATTGCACGACGGCAACGAGGTCGGTAAGGTGGCAAGCGGGACCTTCTCGCCCACTCTGGGTCGCGGGATCGCAACGGCGTATGTGCCCGTTGCGCTCGCAGAACCGGGCACTGAGCTGAAGGTTGCAATGCGTCGAAAGGCAGCTTCGGCCCGGGTCGAGAAGCCACCATTCGTCAAGAGCACATCTCGGTCGTAGGCAGGTCTGAGAGGAGCGCACCGATGTATCCGAGCGAACTGAAGTACGACAAGGAGCACGAGTGGGTGCGTGTCGACGGCGACGTCGTCACTATCGGGCTTTCTCACTTCGCGCAAGACCAGCTCGGGGAGGTCGTCTATGTCGACCTGCCTGCGGAGGGCGACACCGTTGTG
>CAYGFZ010000074.1:0-3633 GCA_964349355.1 uncultured Coriobacteriaceae bacterium
TTCTTCATGACTGCGATCTCACGCGCCGCTGTCACATCGTGCAGCGTGCTGACACCCCCAAGATAGCGGCCCATCCGGTCGACAACAGGGTTCGTTCGTATCTCGAGAACGCGATGCTCGGGCTCGGTGATGGCCACCTCGGCTACGCCGGCTGTCCCAAGTTCGCCGAGGAGCGGCGCGTTCTGCTGGAAGACCTCGCACCTGACGCACCGCTCCTGCTTGTCGCGGAATACGAGTGGCTTGCCGTCTTCGCCCGGAGTCCCGCATCTGAGCCAACAGCGAAGATCGGTCTCGTCGCGGAACTGCGCGCACTCGATGCGCCCACACCCGAGGATCTCCCAACATGGTCGCGCTCCCTCGACGTTCGGGATCTCCACGCCGAGGAGGTCTGCGAGGCGCACACACTCTCCGACCGAGCTACGGATGTTCGGGCCGAGAAGTTCGACGGCTGCGGGGTTCACGTACGTGATGCGGCTGTCCGGGGTGAAGACGATCAGGCCGTCGCCTGCCCCGGCGAGGATCGCCTCGGCATGGTCCTGCTGCTTGATGAGTTCGGTGTCGTCGCGCAGGACGACCACCATCCCCGCACCGTCCCCTTGCTCGAACGGCACGAGTTTGCAGGTGAGAACGCGCTCACCCGGAGTAACGACGATCGACGTACCGGGGGGAGGCGTCTGCTCGAGTTGTGCCCGAACGGCTTCTGCCAGCCCGGCGCATCCGATGCCACCGATGTCGGCGCCAACCGCATCGGAACGTTTCACACCGAGGAGCTCCTCGGCCGTCTCGTTAAGGACACGCACGCAAGCATCCCGATCCACGACGATGAAGCCCTCGGAGGCGTTCGCCATGAGGGCCCGAATATGGAACTCGGACCGGTCCTTGCGTCTTTTGTCCCCCACAGAACCTCCCGAAGTGCGGGGCTGCTCATGGTAGTATTCGACAGGAGGCATCCCATACCCTGCCCGGGTAGTTGCACGTGCGATGTCTCTCGGACAGGTCGACAGATCCTCAGGGGGCGGGATTCGTCGTGGGAGCCCAGCGGGTACTCATCGCAGACGACAATAGGTTCATCCGCACACTGGTGAAGGCTGCGCTCGCTCCGGACGATTACGACATCGTCGAGGCCGTCGACGGCGTGGATGCCTTTGAGAAGATCGGGTCCGAGGCGCCCGATCTCGTACTGCTCGACCTGGTGATGCCGGGAATGAGTGGTTTCGAGGTCCTTGAGCGAATGGGTGCCGGAGGTTCTGGCCCCCCGTGCCCAGTCATGATGCTCACGACGGCCGCATCAGCTGCGGATCTTGAGCGCGCCAGCGCGATCGGCGCAGCTGACTACCTCGTCAAGCCGTTCGACAAGAACGAGCTGCGCGAGAAGGTCGCCGCCCTGCTCGCGGAGTAGCGGTAACCCGCCCTTACGCTGCTCGCGTGGCGTCCGTCGCAGGCCGCAACTCCGCTGGCGCCGCGACGGTCCGGGGCGCCGGTGGCTTAGTGACGAACGTGAGGGCTCCCGCGAAGATGCACAGTCCTGCGGCGACCGCATACGCAGCCGAGTAGGTGCCGGTTGCGTCCACGATCGAACCGGCAGTCAGTGACCCGAACACACCGCCCACTCCCCAGGCAGTGAATACGAGCCCATAGTTCACGCCGAGGTGCGCAGTGCCGAAGTACCCTGCGGTCGTCGACGGGAAGAGCGAGAGGTTGGCGCCGTAGCAGAAGCCCACCGCTGCGGCGACCGGCACGAGTGCGAGCGGCGTGGAGGAGACTGCGAGCGCTCCCATGACCGCCGCCTGCGCAACGAACACTACGAGCATCGTGCGGATACCACCGATACGGTCCGAGACGATACCCGCGACGACGCGTCCGGCCGCATTCCCGACCGCGAGCACGGCAACCAAGACGAATCCCAGTTCGATGCCGCTCAACTGCGATGCCGCGATGTTGGCCATGTGACCGATGATCATGAGTCCCGCGAACGCCGAGAACACGTACATGAACCACAGCAGCACGAACTGCCGGGTGCGCACCATCTCGGTCCAGTCGTAGTCGCGGACCGGATGCGACCGCTCACCGTCGATCGGCGCTGTCGCGAGGCCTGCGGCCGCTGCGACCTGCACGCGAGGTGCAGGAGGGCTGCCAGCGGGCACGTATCCTGCGGGCGGGTTGGCGAGCAGTTGGGCGAGTCCGACGCAGACGACCACGAACACGAGACCGAGTACCCGGAAGGTGCCAGCGATTCCCACAGAAGCGAGCAGCACGCTCGTCAGCGGCGCGATGTAGACACTCGCCAGGCCGAATCCTGCGACGACGATTCCGGTGATGAGACCCTTGCGGTGAGGAGGGAACCACTTGACCGCAGCGGGCGTCGCTGAAGCGTACCCGAGCCCGATGCCGAGCCCGGCAAGCAAACCGAATCCGACTAAGATCGGCCACGTCCGTTCAGGAGTGGAGAAGCTCGCGACGATAAGTCCGCCACCGGTGAAGATGCCGCCGAACGTGGCGACCACCCTCGGCCCGAAACGGTCCTGTGCGCGGCCCGCGAACACCATGGAGAGCGCGAACACCCCGACAGCGATCGCGTATGGAAGGCTCGCCTGCCCCGATGACCAACCCCATGAGGCGGTCAATTGCTTCGCGATGACGCTCCAGGCGTAGAGCACGCCGAGCGCGAGGTTGATACCGAGTCCTGCAAGCGTGACGATCCAGCCACGCGACAGCCTGGCGTTCCGGCCCATAACGGTCGTCCCTCCCGTTGGGTCTGTTGGTGCGGTTCACATGTGCCGCGCGTCGCCACCCCCGTGGGCCGCATCGGCATCAGCCATTCAGTATGGCCGAGGAACTCGACGGGAACCACACCATGACCGCGACCTATCCGGTCAGCGGCGGCTCGTGCTCGGTGGGCGGAGGTACACGCCAGACCCGTCATGGAGGAACGCCCCATCCGACACCACAAGGGTCCCGCATCCGCAGGACCCTTGCACACCACGAGGGCTAGTGCCCCATCTCGCTCGAACTACTTCGCGCCCTCGCCGATCGATATCCTGGTCGTCTTGGGCTTCGCGGCCTCGAGCGCCTTGGGTACGTGCACTTCGAGGATGCCGTCTGTGTAGTCGGCCCTGATGGCGCCAGCATCGACTCCCTCGGGCAGGACCATCGAGCGCTCGAACGTCCCGTAGCTCGACTCCCGGATGAGCCAGCCTTCGCCCTCGCGCTCCTCCTCCGCCGTGCGCTCGCCCCTGATCGTCAGCACTCCGTCGGTCACCTCGATGTCGACCGCATCCGGATCGATGCCCGGTAGCTCGGCCCGCACGACGATGTCGTCGCCCTTGGCCTTCACATCGATCTTGGGCATCCAGGCCACAGCCGCCGATGTCTCGCCTCTGCCCTCGCCGCTTCCCATCCGTGAGAAGATGCGGTCCATATCGCGCTGCATACGCAGCATCTCTCCGAACGGGTCCCAACGCATGATCGCCATGGTCACATCACCTCCGTCGTCTCGTGCGCCCCCCGTCATGGCGAACGGCGGTGCGCAGCACTTGAAACCTCTCTAGGTACTCGCTACGTGACCGCTATACCGTCATCCACCACGTCCACCCTCACGGTCGACCCATCGCTCACCGAGCCCTCGATGAGACC
>CAYGFZ010000075.1:0-3590 GCA_964349355.1 uncultured Coriobacteriaceae bacterium
GTGTCAGCACGCTGCACGATGTGACAGCGGCGCGTGAGATCGCAGTCATGAAGAACGAGTTCGTTTCGATGGTGAGCCACGAACTCCGCACGCCCCTCACGTCAATCAAGGGGTATGTGGATTTGATCGTCGATGGTGACGCGGGCGAGATCAACGACATCCAGCGCGAGTTCCTGCAGATCGTGCAGGAGAACTCCGACCGCCTCGTTTCGCTCATCAACGACCTGCTCGACATATCACGCATCGAGTCCGGACGCGTGCATCTTAAGATCGAGCCTCTCGATGCGGGTGAGATCATCGAGAACGTCATGGACACTTTCAGGGCGGTGGCCGATACGCAGAGGGTGGCGCTCGACAGCCACGTCGCGCGTGGGCTTCCGAGCATGGCCGGCGACCGGGATCGTACCGGTCAGGTGCTTATGAACCTCGTGAGCAACGCGATCAAGTACTCGCCCGGCGGAGGCTCGGTGACCATCGGGGCGAAACGGCAGGGAAGCGAGGTTGTCCTCTCGGTCACCGACACCGGCATCGGGATCAGCGACGAGGATCAGCGGCAGCTCTTCACCAAGTTCTTCCGCGTCGACTCCTCACTGACGCGCGAGATCGGCGGGACGGGGCTCGGCCTGTCGATCTGCAAGAGCGTGGTTGAGCTCCAGGGTGGTCGCATCTGGGCGAAGAGTACGGCAGGCGAGGGGTCGACGTTCTCGTTCACCGTCCCGGCGGCACCGGAGGAGCTCGTTCGCACCCCCCCGGTGTCCGGTCCGGCTAAGGCAACGGGCACGGTCCTGGTTATCGACCACGACCCCGAGATCGCCGATCTTGTGGAGGCCTACCTCCGCAAGCGCGGATACGATGTCGTCAAGGCCACTTCGGCGGCCGAGGCACGCAAGAGACTAGAGGAGATGACCCCGTGTCTGATCACCCTCGACGTCATGCTCGACGATGTCGACGGGTTCGAGCTCCTGCAGCAGTTCAAAGACGATCCGAGGACCGCGGACGTTCCGATCGTGGTTCTCTCGATCGTCTGCGACGAAGGCAAGAGCCTGCGTCTCGGAGCCGCCGACTACCTCGAGAAACCGATCGACCAGAAGCGCCTGATGCGCATCATCGACGGGCTCATCGGAATCAAGGAGTCGCCGCTGGCGGTGATCGCGGACGATGATAAGCATATCGTCGACGTTCTGACCCGCCTGCTGCGCAACAAGGGCTTCGCGGTAGCGCAGGCCTACAACGGCCGCGAGGCGATGGCTGCGGTCGATCGCAAACTCCCCGACCTTATCTTGCTTGATCTCAAGATGCCGGTGATGGATGGCTACCAGGTCATCCAGGAGATCAAGACCCACGAACGGACCAAGGGCATCCCGATCGTCGTGATGACGGCACACCGGATCGACCACAAGCACATCGACCTACTCAAACTCACTGCCGGTCAGGTCAACAAGCCGTTCTCTGCCGAGGATCTCGCTGTCCGGGTGGAACAGATCCTCGATCAGGGGGTGAAGTGAGCGGTGGCGCGGATCCTGGTCGTCGACGATGAGCCACACATCGTACGTCTCGTCTCCTTCTCGCTCGAGAAGCGAGGACACGAGGTGCGTACCGCGCCTGACGCCCTGAGTGGTCTGGCGGTCGTCGGCGAGTGGCGTCCCGACCTCATCCTGATGGACGTGATGATGCCGGTCATGACGGGAATCGAGGCTTTGGAACAGTTGAAAGCTGCCGAGGATACCTCGGACATCCCGGTCGTGATGTTGTCTGCGAAGAGCCAGCACTACGAGCAGGAGGAAGGCTTGAGCAGGGGTGCGGAGAAGTACATCTGCAAGCCGTTCACGCCGAGTGCGTTAGCGGATGAGATATGTGATGTCTTGGATGAATCGGACTCGTAAGGGGTGAGGTAGTGACGAAGAAGATCCTCGCGGTCGATGATGAGCCATCGATCGTCCGGCTCGTGAGCGCGGCGCTGACGGCGCGGGGCTACACAGTCGTGACGGCATTCGATGGGCAGGAGGCTCTTGAGAAGGTCGCGTCGGAGAAGCCCGACCTCATCGTGTGCGACATCATGATGCCCAAGATGGACGGCCGGGAGGTCGGCCGGAGGCTTGCTGCCGACCCGAAGACGAAGCACATCCCGCTGATCTTCCTGTCGGCCATCGGCGATATGGATAACCAGCTCGACACTTTGCAGGAGGGCGGTCAGGAGTACCTCACCAAGCCGTTCAATCCGGCCGAGCTCGCCGCGTACGTGGAAGCGATGCTCGACCCGAACCGCAAAGACGAGGTCGCCAGGTTGCGCCACCAGCATGTTGGTAAGCTGCGCGCGATGACCGACATCATGCACCGCCGCCGGGAGTAGCTGACACGGCCCAGCCGTCCTGCTTCGACCCTGTGCCCACGGGTATATCCTGGGTGTCTCGATGATGTCCAGTCGTGATGCCGGGAATGCACGTGTGACGGGTGGGACTCCTGCCGCGCTTCTCGGCGGCGGGTCGGTCCATCGACCGGAGGTGACCTGCGGTGCACGAGATCGTCACGCCCGGCGGCGTGCCGATCAAGGTCTGGGGTCCCGACCCCGGCGAGGGCTCGCTCGCCCAGGCTCGTAACCTCGCCCTTCTGCCGTTCGCGTTCTCGCATATCGCCCTCATGCCCGATGCGCACGTCGGCTACGGCATGCCGATAGGAGGCGTGCTGGCATCACTCGGTCAGGTGATTCCGCATGCGGTCGGGCTCGACATCGGATGCGGGGTCCGCGCATGGCGCACGAGCATCGGTGCCGAAGAGTTCTCGCGTGTCCGCGACCGCATCCTGAACGACGTGCAGCGCTCGGTACCGACATCCTTCGAGTGGCATCGGACGAGCCAGGCCGAGCGGACGACACTCTTCGAAGACGTACCCGACGTCGCACCGCTTCGCGCCGAGATCGACAAGGCCACACGGCAGGTCGGCACTCTGGGTGGCGGCAACCACTTCATCGAGGCGCAGGTGGACCCAGATGACATCGTGTGGATGATGGTGCACTCGGGGAGCCGTAACCTCGGCAAGCAGATGGCCGAGCACTACGACGCGATCGCGAAGGCCGATAATCGCCGCAACAGTTCCCCGGTACCGCCGGAGTGGGGGCTCGCGCACCTGGCGACTGATTCAACAGCGGGTACTGAGTACCTGGTGGTCATGGAGTTCTGTATGCGTTTCGCGCGAGAGAATCGCAGGCTGATGGCCGAGGAGGTGCGGCGTGCGATACGCCGCCACTTCCCCGATGCGGCGCCCGGAGAGGACACCGACGTGCACCATAACTATGCGGCCACGGAGAAGCACTTCGACGAGCAGGTCGTCGTGCACCGTAAGGGTGCCGTACGCGCGGTGGACACCGTGCTCGTCCCCGGTTCGATGGGCACCGCGTCGTATGTGTGTCGCGGGCTCGGCAACCCCGAGTCGTTCGCATCGTGCAGTCACGGCGCGGGTCGCGCGATGGGCAGGAAGGCGGCGATGCGAGCCTTTCCGCGTGCCCAGGTAGTGCAGGAGCTCGAAGAGGTGGGCGTGCGCGTCTTCAAGGCGAAGAAGCACGATCTGGCCGCGGAGGCCCCGCGTGCCTACAA
>CAYGFZ010000076.1:0-3447 GCA_964349355.1 uncultured Coriobacteriaceae bacterium
CTGTGACAGCGCCAGATCTGGCGCTGGGCATTGCACTGGCTTTGTCAATCAACCATTCCTATTCATCCGGGGCGTTCTTGTCCTTCTTGCCGAATCGCTCCAGGTACTCCTCGTGATCGACGACGTCGACTTCGAGGGCTCGTGCGTACTTACGTAGCTCGGAATCTTCGGTGCAAAAGACCCTGGCACGCGTGGCGATCGAGAGGATCGCGGCCGTCTCGTAGTCCACCTCAAGACGCTCCATGAGAGTCCTTGCATCGGAGTCGGAGTGTTCCGTCTCGTTCAGCAGGTACTCGAACTTCACATCTTCGACCTCGAGGTGCCTGTAGCGCTCGTAGGTGTCCGGCTGGACGAGCCAGTACTTACGGCCCTTGCCGTGTGCCATCTGATCGACAAGCCCGGCCTCGACCATGGTGTCCACGAAGTCACCCATGGCGAAGAAGCGGCGGCGGCGAGCCAGGAGCAGCAGCGGTATGAGGAGGAGCGGCGAGAGGCACCAGAGCCAATACGGAGGCAGGGTGATTGCGGGCACCGGTGTGATCTCCTCGGGCCAGCCCCAGACCTGTACGCGCCCGTTGGCGCTGTCGGTGACGAAGATGCGATTGCGGGCGCCGATGGAGACGTCGTTGGGATAGGCGAACTCGCCCTCAAGTACTCCCCGGCGACCGAAGGTATGCTCGCGCTCTCCCCCGGTCGACCAGAGGGTGACGTCGTGAGAGAGAGTATCTACGACCGCCAGATGCACGGTCGGGGTCTCGTCCTCGGAACTCTCCATGGTGAGGAAGTCGAATCCCCTCGGCAGGCCCTCAGTGGGGATGAAGCGCTGGAAGTCGCCGTTCTCGTCGAGTATCTGGATACGGCGGTTGTTGCTGTCGACGATCCAAACCTGACCGTCCAGTATCTTGATACTGTTGGGGAACTGGAAGAGCAGCGGATTGGTGAACGAGGCCTCCGACATGCCTGAATTTCCAATGGAGCGCACGAACGTACCGTCCGGCGCGAACTCGAGTACGCGGTGGGCCTTGAGCAGATCGGTGACCCACATCGTGCCGTCATCGTCGAACGTGAGTGCCAGCGGGACCCACTGCACCCCGCCCGTCTCGAACGTGGGGAGCTCCTCTTCGGGCAGGTTGGGGTCGAACTCACCCACATACGTGCCGTCCTCTTCGAAGATGTGGATGGTGCGAAGGCGCCGATCGGTGACGTAGAGGTTGTCATCGAGAGGATTTCGAGCGATGTAGAGTGGGGTGAGCATCTCTTCGTGGCCGAAGCTTCCGATCAGGTCCCCGCCCGGCTCGAAGACCCAAACGCCGCCCTGGCGCGAGTCAGTGACGAAGACGCGATCGTTCTCGGCGAGCACACCAAGGGGATATTCGATGCGTTCGTCTTCGGACCCACTGAAGGAGTAGAGGTACTCAGGTGGCGTGATCATCGCTCCGGCGACGCGGACGAACGGGATAGCGAGTTTGCGTGTCTCGCGATAGTTGATGATCGTCGCTGCCAACAGAATCAGCAAAGTGAGAAGCACGATGATGATGGCTATCAGTCGCTTGCGGCGTCTGGTCATGCACGATCCTCGCTTCTTTCCGTAGGCTGGACGATCATTCGCTCTCTAGCCTGCTCACCGCCGCTGTCAGTTCTTCGTGGTCCGGAGTGGACTCGAGCGCTTGGCGGTATACATCGAGTGCGACGGTCTCCTCGCCCATAGTCTCGAGGATCTCTCCGTGCAACAGCGCCAGCTCTGGGTCATCGACGCGCTGGGCGCGAGCGACGAGCACCGAGTCGAGCGCTGTTTCGGTATCCCCCGCGGCCAACGCCTCCTGGGACCTTGCGATCCACTCCTCGGGAGATCCGATCATGGCGAGTGCCTGGCGCGGGAGGTCGTTGTCGGGGTCGTATTCGGCCGCCTTAGCGTAGTGCACGGCGGCGTTGATGGTATCGTCCTGCGCTCGATAGATCTCGCCCATCTCGTAGTGAGCCTGGGCAAACTTGGGATCGAAAGCGAGCGCGATCTCGAGATTATCCATTGCTGCCGCCCACTCCTCGAGCCCCTTGAACGCCATGCCGAGCCCGAAGTATGCATCCGCATTGGCGCGGTTCACGCGGATAGCGGCCTTGAAGAAGCCGACGGCATCGTCGTAGCGCTGGGTGTCGAGTGCTATCTCACCGAGATAGAAGAAGGCGAGTTCGCGATGCACCTTTGTCTGCTCGAACTGCGTACCCTCGGTAATCTCGATGACTTTGAGCAGGTTGCCTTCGGCTGCGTCGTACTGATCCTGAAGCATTCCCGCAACTCCAAGAACGAGATACGCACCGGTGTGGTCGGGATCGATCGAGAGCGCCGTCTCAAGTTCGCGGATAGCCTCGCGGTACTTGCCGTCGGCGATGAGCGCCTCGCCAAAGCGCACGCGCACCTGGGCATCGTTGGGGTTGCTCTCGACTATCGTGGCGAGTTCCTCGACAGCTCGGGCCGTGGGAGTCGCTGCGCGTTCGAGCGAGCGCGCCTGGAGCATCGAGTAGCCGAGGAACACGGCCGATGCCAGAACGATCAGTCCGAGAATGCCCGCCGCGGCGACTAGCGCGGTATCGACAGGATGGCGTTGTACTTGAATCTCGGTCGTGACTTCGTTCGTTGCCATTGGTCCATCCCGTTCCGCAGTCAAATATGCCGGTATTCGTGTGGAAGGGCTGTCGACGAATCCGCACACCGTCAACGAATGTGACAGTAGCCGCCGGTCTTAGGACTGTCAATCACTTCTCGAACTCGGTATGGCACCGGACGCACAGCTGAGCGCCGGGCCACGGTGCGATCTGAACGCTTTGGAAGTCGAGCGCGCCGTGGCAGTCGTAGCACAAGCGAAGGTCATGCCCGATATCGCCCGGCGAGCCAGAATGCGTGGAAAAAGCGCCTCGGCCATTCCCGTCTCCGTTTCGGGCGCCCCACGTCGCGTGGCATTCGTAACAGCGATATGGCCTGCCCACGGTTTCCTCGACGTAGAAGTGAACCGCGTGCTCTGCGAAGCCTTTGTGTTTAATCTGTGTAGCCGGCTTCTCCGCCATCTCTTCGTGGCACCCCACGCAGTTCTCCTCGATCAGATCGGCGCGCTTCACGGTGTCGTGATGACACTCCTGGCACCAATCCCGGTCTTTGTGGCAGACGTTGCAGTCGGCGTCATCCCGCTTGCTGAAGTCAGAGACGCCGTGCTGTCCGAACCACTCCGGCGGATGCGGCATGGGCGTGACGTGACAGCGCGAGCACGACGGCGAGTCGTGACACGCCCAGCAGGTGCCCTCCGCTTCGAGGAACGGGCGGCCATGCTCTGAGACCCACGTGGTTTCCATGTGGTTCTCCGGAATCACGAAGCGAGCGGGAGAGCCGTCGGCCATCGGACGCTTCGCGCGGTGGCACTCCTGGCAAAACGGGCTCTTGTGGCAGAGCGTGCAGTA
>CAYGFZ010000077.1:0-2156 GCA_964349355.1 uncultured Coriobacteriaceae bacterium
GCGTCTTCAAGGCGAAGAAGCACGATCTGGCCGCGGAGGCCCCGCGTGCCTACAAGGACATCGAGGACGTCATGCGTCACCAGCGTGACCTCGTCGAGCCGCTCGTGCGCCTCACGCCGATCGGGGTCGTCAAAGGCTGAGGACCTCTGCCTACCAGTCGATGATGGACTTGACAGGCGACGGCTTCGACCTCGTGTCGGGCTGTAGGCTCGTGCACGTGACGGTGGCGTACGAGACGTTCGGCGAACGGTCCTGACCGGTTGCTCGGTGGGTATTCGGGCACGACCGGACTGGGTTCGATGGGTGGCATACAAGCGCTTGCGTGGGCGCAGCGATACCCGCGGCGTGTCGCTTCGATCGCGGCGATCGCGACCACGTGGAGACTTGCGCCACAGTCGATCGCGTTCAACGAGGTCGGTCGAACGGCGATTCTCGGTGATACCGCGTTTGCAGAGGGCGACTACTACGAGCACGGTCAGCTCTCACACGGGCTTGCGATCGCACGGATGATCGGCCACATCACCTACCTCTTCGATGACTCGATGCGTGCGAAGTGTGGTCAGGCACGCACCCATTGGCAGATGAACGTACCGACGAATGTAGCCGCGAATCGCGACGAGCGCCCCTGAGGGGTATCCTTAAGGATGTGTCCGAGGAGAACATCACACATCCAGCAGAGTCCCGAGCCGCTCGGTCCGGATCCGCTCCTGCCGCTAGCGAGCCGCCGCGCGATCTTGCGGCGCTCGGGTTCACCGCACGCTTCCAGGCCCTGTTCGACCCGCTTGCTGGCAAGGGGTTCTCTCCCGGCCGGGTGAGTCGCGTCGACCGCGGCCAGCCCCTCGTCTTGACCGCCGACGGCCCGATGCGCGCAGAACTTGCTGCCCATCTCCGCAGTAGCGATGACGCGCGTCTTGCGGTGGGAGACTGGGTCGCGCTGGTGCGCCCGGAGGGACACGACCTGGCGATCGTGGAAGCGATCCTACCGCGCACCTCGGCGTTCACCCGCAAGGACCCCGGAGAGCATACCGTCGCTCAGGTGCTGGCAGCCAACGTCGACGTGCTCTTCATCGTGCAGTCCCTTGCGCCAAAGGGTCCCAACATCGCGCGCTTGGAGCGCGAGCTAGTTTTGGCATGGGAGAGCGGGGCCCGTCCGGTGGTGGTGCTCACGAAGGGCGATCTCGTACCCTGGTCTTCCGCTGTGCGCGAGGAAGTCGCCTCCGTTGCCCTCGGCGTCGACGTCCACGTCGCGAGCGGTATCACGGGTGAAGGGATGGAGGAGCTAGGCGCGCACCATCTCGGCCCGGGATGTACGGCGGCGTTCTTCGGAGCGTCGGGTGTGGGGAAGTCCACCCTCGTCAATCGTCTGATCGGGACCGAGGTCGCTGACACGGCTGAAGTGCGCGAGAGCGATGGCAAGGGGCGCCATACGACGGTCGCACGTGAGATGTTCTTCCTCGCGGATGGGAGTATCCTAATCGATACGCCCGGCATGCGTGCACTTGCATTGTGGGATTCCGAGGATGGTATCTCGGCAGCCTTTCCCGACATCGAGGAACATGCGGCACGCTGCCGTTTCGCCGATTGCACCCACACGCGAGAACCGGGTTGCGCAGTGTGCGAGGCTGTCGAGCGGGGAGAGGTGCAGGAGCGGCGCCTTGACAGCTATCTGCGTCTGCGTGAGGAGCTCGAGCAGCTTGCGACGCGTCAGGACGTGCGGGCACGAGTCGAGAAGAATCGCGGCGACAAGCTGCTGGCCCGCGAGATCAAGCGCTTCTACAAGGGACACCGCCGGTAGCGGGATCTTGTAGAGGGATAGCGATGTTCTCACTTAAGGGAACGGCAGGAGCCTGGCTGGTGGTCGCTGTGATGGTGGCGCTTGTCGGCACCATCACAGGGTGCGGTGGGCATGATCTCCCAGACGCTCATGGCCGGCCCGTAGCCCGACATGCGGGCCGAGGAGACGTACTTAAGACTCCTCCAGAGCGCGAGTACGTACGAGCGCGATGGCGATACGCTGACACTGATCGATGGCGAAGGGCTTGAGGTATTGGTGTTCGAGCGGACGGAGTAGCCCGCCGAGGTGGCCGCTCTCGATGCCTTTGAAGGCCGCGAGCTTCTGCAAGAAACCTATACGAATGCCCGGTCGACAGGAGTAT
>CAYGFZ010000078.1:0-2035 GCA_964349355.1 uncultured Coriobacteriaceae bacterium
GTGATATGAAGGTCCGAAGCTCCCCGCTCCAGACTCTCCTGAAGCATCGTGTTCAGGTCGAGCACGGCACCCACCCCCCTCGTACGGTCAACGCCTATATGATCACTCGGAGAATCTCATCAACCGAGGTCATCCCCAGTCTAACCTTCTCAAGGCCGTCCTGCTTGAGCGTGAGCATCCCTTCTGCAACGGCGACCTTCTTGATCTCCTCGGCGGTCGCCTCTGCCACAGTGAGTCTGCTGATCTCCTCGGATATAAGCAAGACCTCATGTACGCCGAGTCGCCCCTTGTACCCGGTGCCACCGCACTTCTTGCACCCGACCGCCTTGTAGACCGACTCGGGAAGGTTGTCGGGCGCAAAGCCGGCGTCGATGAGTGCCTGCGGCTTAGGCGAGAACTCCGTCTTGCAGTTTTTACACAGACGGCGTGCAAGGCGCTGGGCCAACACGCAGTCGAGCGCCGAGGCGACTAGGAACGGCTCGACACCCATCTCGACCAGTCGGGTCACAGCACCGGGCGCATCGTTGGTGTGAAGAGTCGACAGGACCAGGTGTCCGGTGAGTGCGGACTCGATCGCGATGCCAGCGGTCTCACGGTCGCGGATCTCACCGACGAGGATGATATCGGGCGAGCAGCGAAGGAACGAACGGAGTGCCCGGGCGAAGGTGAGGCCGGCCTTGGCGTTCGTCTGGCACTGATTGATGCCGGGGACCCGGTACTCGACGGGATCCTCGGCGGTGATGATGTGTTTGGAAGGGTCGTTGAGCACGTTGATGGCCGCATAGAGCGAGGTCGATTTACCCGAACCGGTAGGGCCGGTGACGAGGATGGCGCCGTACGGCTTCCTAAACGCAGCCTCGAACCTGTCAAGCGACGAGGGCAGGAACCCGAGGTCTTTAAGCTCTAGCAGGATCGCATCCTTGCGCAGGATACGAAGGACGACACGCTCACCGTACACGGTGGGCAGCGACGACACACGAAAGTCGACCTGGTGTCCGCTGACCGTCACCGCGCAGTGACCGTCCTGCGGTCTGCGCGACTCGGCGATGTCCATCTCGGCCATGATCTTGAAGCGGCTGATGATCGACGCCTGCACGGCACGCGGGCTGCGCATGACCTCATACAGGACACCGTCAACCCGGAAGCGGACTCTCAGATCCTTCTCCTGTGGCTCGATGTGAATGTCGCTCGCGCCATCTGTCACGGCCTTGGTGATGATGTAGTTGACGAGCTTGACGATCGGCGCGTCTGAGGTGAAGTCGGTCAGCTTGGTGAGGTCGATCTCGTCGACCTCTTGGCTGCCGATGAAGTCCGCCTCTTCTGCGTGCTCGGCGATCTTGTAGTAGTCCTCGATGGCCTCGAGGATATCGTCTTTGGTGGAGATCGCAGGCTTGATCTCGTGACCCGTGATGATCCGAAGGTCGTCGAGAGCCAGCACGTTTTGAGGATCGGCCATCGCTACGACTAGCTCGCCGTCCTCGATCGAGACCGGCATGAGCGTGTAGCGATTCGCAAGCTCCCTGGGCACGACCGCTACCGCATTGGGATCGGGCCGGATGGTGGAGAAATCGATGTACTGGATGCCGATCTGCGCCGCCATGACAGAGAGGATTGCGCCCTGCGTGGCGTAGCCGAGATCGACGAGTACCCTGCCGAGCGGGCTACCCGTGGCCTTGTGAACCTCGAGAGCATCCGAAAGCTGGCGGTCGGAGATGATGCCTGCCCGCATGAGCAGTGCGCCGAGCCTCTGTCCTGCTTCTGCCACTGACACTGCCTCTCAGGTGCTGGCGATCCCCCGCGCCGACGATTGCGACGCATCACTGCACGATGACGTAATGGTACGACATCGAGCCGCATGTAGCATTAAAGCGGCCGAGTCCTACCCCGTCGTGCGGGCGCGCGCGAGCTCCTCGAAGAGGACCGAGGCGAACCGCTGGAACTGATCGAACGTAGGGGTACCGGCACGCACGCCGACCCGGAAATCCCCGAACCACATCTCCACGGGCGCAGCCATGACGTAGTCAGGGACCTCGGG